>NKIT01000232.1 GCA_002256185.1 Rhodobacteraceae bacterium PARR1
GCCGCGCTGACAACCCGCGTCCGCGTCATCACCCGCGCGCCATGCTCTGCCGCATCGCGGGCGTTCAGCGATACCAGCTTGGCATCCTCGACCCAGCAGTCGGAATATTCATAGGCATGCTGGAACCGCTTTTGCAGCGGCATGCCCGCCGCGTCGCGCGTCAGGTCCAAGGTCCGCGTCGCGGGCAGGATTTTGCGCCCGCCCAACGTGTCATAAAGGAACAGCCCCAGCCGGATCAGCCACGCCGGACGCCGCCCCTTCATCCACGGCATCACCTTGGACAAGAGCCGACTGGTCGGCGTATCGCTTTCAAAGCGCATCTCGGGGTGCCACGGCAGCACAAAGCGCATCGGCCAACTGATGTGCGGCATCGCGACCAGCAGGGTTTCGCGTTCCTCCAGTGCCTCACGCACCAGACGGAATTCGAAATACTCCAGATAGCGCAAGCCGCCGTGGAACAGCTTGGTCGAGGCCGATGACGTCGCCTGCGCCAGATCGCCCTGTTCGGCCAAAGCCACAGTCAGGCCACGGCCCACCGCGTCACGCGCGATGCCGCATCCATTGATGCCGCCCCCGATGATGAAGAGATCAACCTCTTCCGCTTGCGCGCCCATAGCTTCGGCCTCCCGTCCGCGACTCAATGCGTAGCCCATGCAGGGCGCGTTGGTCAAAGAAATTTGTTCGGTTGTGTTCGGTTTTTACAAAAGCGAACATATACGGCGGAAATACACCCCGATAGGTTGCGATCAAGGGGCCAATCACCAAGAACGCGCAGAAACGCGCTGCAACGCAGCATGGGCGCTTTGCGGGTGCAGCATGCTTTCCACCTTGCGCCAAGGGGTCAGTTCGCGGCAATTTCTGCCGGAAAGGCGAAGGAAACCAACCCGATGGCGCTGAGCTTCCGGCAGAACGAAATCCTCGACATCGCGCGGACCGAAGGCCGTGTGGTCGTCGAAGATTTGGCGCAACGCTTTGACGTCACGCTGCAAACCATCCGCCGTGATTTGACCGAGTTGTCGGATATGGGCCATCTGGACCGCGTGCATGGCGGGGCGGTGCTGCGGACGGGGGTGGTCAACCTCGCCTATGAACAGCGCCGCCACATGAACGACGGGGCCAAAGCCGCCATCGCGCGGGCCTGTGCGGCGGCGATCCCGGAAAACTGCTCGCTCATCCTGAACCTTGGCACCACGACCGAGGCTGTGGCGCGCGAGTTGATCCACCACCGCAATATCACCGTGGTCACCAACAACATGAACGTCGCCAACATCCTGACCGCCAATCCGGGGTGTGAGGTGATGGTGGCCGGGGGTGCCCTGCGCCGATCCGATGGCGGCTTGGTGGGTGAGTTGACGACGCAATTCTTTGAACAGTTCAAGGTCGATTACGCTGTGATCGGGGCCTCTGCGCTGGACCGCGACGGGGATTTGTTGGACTTTGACCTTGCGGAAGTGCGCGTGTCCAAAACCATCATCCGCCGCGCGCGCAAAACCTTTCTCGTCTGTGACCATTCCAAAATCGACCGCTCCGCCCCCGCACGGCTGGCGTCCCTGTCCGAGCTAACCTGTTTTTTCACCGACCTGCCTTTGCCCGAAGAACTGGACCGCAAATGCCGCGATTGGGGCGTGCAGGTGGTGGTGGCGGGTTAACCCACCCTGAGCAACGGCACCATCAGCGCGAACAACTCGGCCTGCGAAGACAGGTTGCACTTGGCGTAAAGCTGTTTGCGGAACACCTTGACCGTCTGCGGCGACAGGCCCAAGCGCAAGCCGATCGACGGGGTGGAATGTCCGCGCAGGATCATCAGCGCGACCTCGGCCTGACGGGGGGACAGCTTGATGCCGTGCCGATCCGCCATCGCCGCGACCAAGGCGCCGGTCACGTCATCGGCGGGGTGGGGCAAGTTGGCGATGCCTGCCCAATGCCCCTCGGCCAAGGCCGTAACGATGGGGGACAGGCGCTGCGCGGCCTCCATTTCGGCGGGTGTGAACGGGCGCGCCGATGTGCTGTCGCGCCCCAGACAGATGTTCAAGGACACTTCGGGGCGCGGGTAGCAGACGAAGGTGATCTCGTCGATCAGCGTCGTCTGCTGGTAATAGTCCAGAAAATAGCGGCTGCGGTGAAAGGCATCGGGGGCCACATCGCGCAAACGGTACGCCCCGGTCGGAACGCGGGTCACGTGCAGATCGTGGTAGGGATCCAGAAGATAGGCCCCCGCCAGATAGGTCGCCTCAAGCTCGGCAAACACCTGCGGCGAGTCGGAATGGCGATACAGCACCTGCGGCGGTCCGGCATCGCGGTAGGCCAGCACGATCAGGTTATCCGGCCCCAGACAGCGGCGCAGCCAGTCATGCAGCGCAGTTTCAAACCCCGGTCGCCCTTGGCGGCGGATTACCTCGGCCAATTTGCCCTCGGCGGCGTTGGGTTGCGGCTGCATCATACCTCTCTGGGGGTATATACCCCCCACTTTTCCCGATCTTAACCTTTGACCAAATCCTGAGGGGTATGGGCCGCATGTCAACGGCAATCGACATCCGTTCCGTCGTCAAGCGCTACGGCACGACGACGGCGCTGCATTCCATCGCCTTGCAGATCGGCGATAATGAGTTTTTCACCCTGCTCGGCCCCTCTGGCTGCGGCAAGACCACGCTTTTGCGCTGCATCGCGGGGTTTGAGGATGTGTCCGAAGGCCAGATCCTGTTGTTCGGCCAAGACATCGCGCGGCTGGAACCGAACCTGCGTCCCGTGAACACCGTGTTCCAGCAATACGCCCTGTTCCCGCATCTCAGTGTTATCGATAACGTCGCCTTCGGGCTG
>NKIT01000233.1 GCA_002256185.1 Rhodobacteraceae bacterium PARR1
TTCCGGGCTTTCCGATGGCCTGTCTGACATCGGCAATCGAACCCTTGCGCGCGGCCAATGAAATCACGGGGCAGCGCGCGTTTGAATGGCGGTTGGTGGCCGAAACACCGGGTCCGGTGCGATCTTCGGCGGACGTGCGGTTTGAACCTGACATCACCTTGGACGCGGTCGAGGGGTTGGATCACCTGTATCTGATCTCGCCGCCCACTGCCGAATTTGCCGATCCGCGCCATGGCCCGGCGCGGTTGCGCTGGCTGGAACGCACGGGGATGACAGTCGGGGCGTTTTCGGGCGGGATATTTCCACTGGCGCGATCAGGTCTGATGCAGGGGCGCGGCTGTTCGGTGCATTGGTGCTATGAGGCGGCGTTCAAAGCGGAATTCCCGCAGGTCGCCGCATCGGAGTCCGTGATCTTGCGGGAAAAGCGGCGGATCACCGCCTCGGGCGCGGGGGCGGTGTTCGATCTGATGCTGCGCCTGATCGAGGATCGCTTGGGTAGGCAATGCATGACCGAGGTTGCCTGTTGGTTCCAGCATCCCTTTGTGCGGGATGAGGATGCCAGCCAGAAGGTGCCCGTCGCCCGCACGGCTGCGACCGCTGACCGCCTGAGCCCTGCCATCCGCGAGGCGATCCGCCTGTTTGAATCGCATGTCGAAGACCCGTTGCAGATTCCCGATGTGGCGTCGGCGGTGGAGATGTCCTGCCGCAACTTCCAGCGGCTGTTCAAACGCGAAACCGGGCAAAGTCCGCTGCGCTATTACCGCCATCTGCGCCTGTCCAAGGCGCGGCAACGGGTGCTTTACAGCAATGACCCGCTGCGTGAGATTGCCACGGCGGTGGGTTATCCGTCGTCGGGCGTGATGGCGCTTCACTATCAGGAACTGTTCGGCACCAGCCCAAAGGATGAGCGTCGACTTGCCAGCGGACTGCCGCAGCTTGTGCCCTTGCCGACGGCGGCAGAGTAAGGCGGGCGAAAGCGGGCTGAAACGAAGGCTTGTCAGATTGCCTGCATCCGGTATCTTCTTAGTAAGAAAAAAGTTTTAACCTGAATAAAGCTGCGTGCAAGGGAAGCCCATGCTCGACACCGCCTATCCCCGCGTGATCCCCGGACCGCCCCGGCCCAGTCGCATCCTGACGCCCCAAGACCTGAGCCGCCATCACGGGCGCGAACGGCATGTGGTTGCGGGCGCGGGGGCGCTGATGCTGCGTCTTGGTGCGGGGGATCGGCTGACGGTCGTCAATGACGAAGGTGGGCAAATCGCGGAACTGGTGGCCACCGATCCGCATGGCCGGATTGACGCGGCCGTGCTGGGGCAGGCGGCGAATTCCGGCGCTGAGGGGTTGAAAGCGATGCTCGCCCTTGGCGATGCGGCGGGCAGCGGGATGGCCCAACTGCGCCGGGGCATCGCGGCGCGCGGCATCGACCTTGGCGCGGCGGGGGCGTTGCGCCTGTTCGCGCCCGACACACCCGCCGGAGCGCGGGCCGAGTTGACGGCGCTGGATGATGGCTGGCTGATCCTTGCCGCCCCCGGTCTGCCGATGGCCCCGGAGGCGCAGGATACGGCAACGCCGATCACGCTGTTGATCCAGCGCGCCAATCCGCGGGCGGTGGGGCGTTTTGATCTGCCCGATCCCTTGGCCGATCCGCTGCTGGACCTGCGGGTCAAGTCGGCCACGGCGGAAAGCTATTTCGTCAAGGCAGGCGATTACATCCAGATCATCGACGTGGACGGGCGGCAATGCACCGATTTCCAATGCTTTGACGCCCGCAAGCTGGACCGGGGCGTGCAGCATGCGCTGGACGTGACCACCAGCCGGACGCTGATGGGCCATGCCTATTCGATGCCGGGGCTGCACTCGAAATACTACGATCAGGACTGGGTGCCGCTGGTCGAGGTGGTGCAAGACACCGTCGGGCGGCACGACGCCTTTGCCATGGCCTGTGCGTCGAAATATTACGATGAGATTGGCTATCCCGGCCATGCCAACTGTTCGGACAACTTCAACGCCGCCCTCTCCCCGCACGGGATCGAGGTACGGCCCGGCTGGATGGCGGTCAACCTGTTCTTCAACACCAACATCGACGCCCATGGTGTGCTGATCAGCGACGAACCCTGGAGCCGTCCGGGCGATTATGTCCTGTTCCGCGCCCTGACCGACATCGTTTGCGTCAATTCGGCCTGTCCGGATGACACTTCTCCCGCCAATGGCTGGTATCTGTCCGACATCCATGTCCGCACCTATTCGGGTGCCCAGAGCTTTAGCCGTTCCATCGCCTATCGACCCACCCCGGAGTCAGAGCCGAAGATGACCAAGGAAACCGCCTTTCACGCGCCGATCTCGGCCAAGACCCGGAATATGGTGGAGTACAAGGGCTACTGGCTGCCACAGGTCTATTCCGCGCATGGCAGCATCGAAGAATACTGGGCTTGCCGCGAAAAGGCCGTGGTGTTGGACCTGTCGCCCCTGCGCAAGTTTGAAGTCACCGGCCCCGACGCCGAGGCGCTGATGCAATGGGTGCTGACGCGCGACATGAAGAAACTGTCGGTGGGCCAAGTGGTCTATTCCGCGATGTGCTATCCCCATGGCGGCATGATCGACGATGGCACCGTGTTCCGGCTGGGACGCGACAATTTCCGCTGGATCGGCGGGGATGACTATTCCGGCATCTGGCTGCGCGAACAGGCCGAAAAGCTGGGGCTGCGGGTGATGGTGCGATCATCCACCGATCAGTTGCACAATCTCGCAGTGCAGGGG
>NKIT01000017.1 GCA_002256185.1 Rhodobacteraceae bacterium PARR1
AGAGTTTGCTGACAATGCCCTTAAACGACAATCCCCTCCATCACCTGCGGCTCGATCACGTTCACCCCCGGCAACCCAGCCTTCATCACCTCGGCGGTCTGCTCCAGCGCCCCAAAGGTGCGGTAATGGCAGGGGATCACGGTCTTGAAATCAAAATAGCGCTTGGCCGCATAGGTCGCCCGCGCCATGTCCATCGTGTAATGCCCACCTGCACACAGAATGCCAATGTCGGGTTTGTGGTAATCCCCCATCCAATCCATATCCGCCATGATGTCAGTATCGCCCGAGACATAGACCGTGTGCCCATCGCCTGCGATCATGAACCCGGCCTCGGACCCCACCAGACGCGGGCCATCCTCGCCCGCCCAACTTGAGGAATGGCAGGCGTTGACCATCGTGACCTTCGCCCCGCCCAGATCGACCGTGCCGCCCTTGTTGAACCCGACCGTGGCGATGCCCTCTTTCGCGGCAAGCCACGCGGTCAGGTCATAGATGCCGACCAAGGGAATCCCATTGTCGCGGCAAATCTCCACCGCATCGCCGGAATGGTCGCCATGGCCATGGGTCAAAAGCACATGGGTGGCCCCTGCCACAGCCTCTTCCCGCCGATCTGCGGGGAACAGGGGATGACCGAACCACGGGTCGATCAGCAATACCGCCTGCTCCACTTCAATCCGAAAGCCCGAATGTCCCAGCCATGTGATCTTCATCTGCAATCCCCTTTGAAACCCGCTGTTCATCCCGTTCTAATGCGCCCCGCGCCAAAGGAAACCGCTGCCACACTTGCAGCCCCACACTTGCAGCCAAGTTGAGGCATCGCTAAACGATCCCAAACCCATCAGGAGTTTCCCATGTCCATCGACATCGAAACCGCCCGCCGCGTGGCGAAACTCGCCCGCATCCGCGTCGCGCCCGAAGACTTGCCGGAACTGGCAGGGCAGTTGTCCGGCATCCTGACCTTCATGGAACAACTCAATGAGGTGGACGTGACGGGCATTGAACCGATGACCTCTGTCACCCCGCAACGGCTGAAGCGCCGCGAAGATGTGGTGACGGATGGCAATATCCAAGCGCAAGTCCTGAAGAACGCGCCCGATGCGCGGGAAGGCTTCTTTGCCGTGCCGAAGGTGGTGGAATGACACACGCGAACCAACTGACCCTCGCCGCTGCGCGGGATGCGCTGCGCAAGGGCGAACTTTCCGCCGTCGATCTGACCATGTCCTGCCTGACCGCCATCGACGCAGGTGATGCGCTGGGGGCTTACGTTCACAAGACACCGGACATCGCACTGGATCAGGCCCGCGCAGCGGATGCGCGGATCAAGGCAGGCGATGCGCCGGACCTCTGCGGGATTCCGCTTGGCATCAAGGATGTGTTCTGCACCAAGGGCGTGCCGTCACAGGCGGCCTCGAACATCCTTGCCGGGTTCAAGCCCGAATATGAGTCAACCGTCACCAGCAAACTGTTCACCGCAGGCGCGGTGATGCTGGGCAAGCTGAACATGGACGAATTCGCCATGGGCAGTTCCAACGAATCCTCTTGCTACGGCAAGGCGGTCAACCCGTGGAAAGTTGACGAACGACACCTTACACCGGGTGGGTCATCAGGTGGCTCTGCCGCCGCCGTGGCCGCTGACCTGTGCATCGCCGCCACTGGCACCGATACCGGCGGGTCGATCCGCCAACCCGCCGCCTTTACCGGCATCGTGGGCATCAAGCCGACCTATGGCCGCATCAGCCGCTGGGGCATCATCGCCTATGCCTCGTCCTTGGACCAAGCCGGGCCGATGACCAAATCCGTCCGCGATGCGGCCATCATGCTGGGCGCAATGGCAGGCCACGACCCCAAGGATTCGACCAGCGCCGATATCGCGGTCCCGGATTTTGAAGCCGCGCTGACCGGCGACATCCGGGGCAAGAAGATCGGCCTGCCGCGCGAATACCGGCTGGACGGGCTTTCCGCCGAAGTCACAGCACTCTGGGACAAAGGCGCTGACATGCTGCGCGCGGCGGGGGCTGAGATCGTCGATATCTCTCTGCCGCACACCAAATACGCCCTGCCCGCCTATTACGTCATCGCGCCGGCTGAGGCCTCGTCGAACCTCGCCCGCTATGATGGCGTCCGCTACGGCCACCGCGCCAAACTGTCCGCAGGCGACGGCATCACGGAGATGTATGAGGCCACCCGCGCCGAAGGCTTCGGCAAGGAAGTCCAGCGCCGCATCATGATCGGCACCTATGTGCTGTCGGCAGGCTTTTATGACGCCTACTACAACCGCGCCCGCAAAGTTCGTGCCCTGATCAAGCGCGACTTTGAAAACGCCTTCGCCGCCGGTGTCGATGCCATCCTCGCCCCCGCCACGCCGACCCCGGCTTTCGGTCTGGGCGAGATGGGGACGACCGATCCGGTTGAGATGTATCTGAACGACGTCTTTACCGTGACGCTGAACCTTGCGGGTCTGCCCGGTGTGGCGGTTCCGGTGGGACTGTCAGGCTCGGGCCTGCCCTTGGGCCTGCAACTGATCGGACAACCGTGGCAAGAGGCGGCGCTGCTCAATCACGCCTACGTGCTGGAACAGGCCGCAGGCTTTGTTTCCAAGCCCGAAAAATGGTGGTAAGGCGCGCAATCGCCTGCCACAGATAGACGTGCCACAGATCGACGTACCACCGTGGCGTAAGGCAAAGCCGAAGTCAGCCAAAGCGAAAGTCCAGAACCGATGCGGATGCGTGCCTCTTTCCTGACCCTTGCCGCCGTGACCCTTGTGGCCTGTGGGCCGTCCGTGCCTGACAGCGGCGCAGGCGTAGGCTTTCAGGATTACGACAGCTACCTGCGCGAACAGGAAGCCGCCGCCGCCCGCGCATCAACACTCGTGGACCCGGTCACGGGCTTGCCCCTGAACACGCCTGCCGCCCCGGCGGGTACTGGCTTTTCCACTGACATCGCCTCTGCCGCGATTGACCGGGCTGCCGGCACTTTGCCTGTGGGAACTGCCCCGATTGGCACAGTGAACCCGGTTGCCACCGCGCCTTCGGCCGTGCCGGTCTATGATCCGAACGCACCGCTGGACCCGAACCGCCCGCGCGGCAATGAACCGACCACCATCGCTGGCACAACCAGTGAGATGACGGGCATCGCAGGCAGCGCCGTCGCAGGGGGCGGCATCTCGGACGAACAGGATTTCAACGCCGTCTCGGCGCGGGAAACCATCGAATCCGACAAGGAGCGGATCGCCCGCAACCGCGCGAATTACACCGTGATCCAACCGACCGCCGTGCCGGAACGCGCCGCCAACACCGGACCGAACCTTGTGGAATATGCGCTGTCCACGACGCATACCCCCGGCACGCAAATGTATTCCCGCTCCTCCATCCGCCTGACCGACCCCAACGTGGCTTGCGCGCGCTACACCTCGTCCGATTTCGCGCAACAAGCGTTCCTTGAGGCGGGCGGCCCGCAGCGCGACCGCAAGGGGCTGGACCCGGATGGCGACGGTTTCGCCTGCGCTTGGGATCCTCGGCCCTTCAGGCTGCAGTGACTTTGCCCAAGTGACCTTTCCCTCGCCCAATCACGGTGAACGCCGCGGCGGGGCGGTGCCGGAACTGGTGGTGATCCATTACACCGCCATGGCCAGTTGCGCCGAATCGCGCGCGCGCCTGTGTGATCCGGTGGCCGAAGTGTCGGCGCATTGGCTGATCGACCTTGATGGCACGACCGATCAGCTTGTCGATGAATCCCGCCGCGCGTGGCACGCAGGTGCAGGCGCTTGGGGGGCGGTGACGGATGTCAATTCGCACTCTATCGGGATTGAGCTGCAAAACAGCGGCAACGCCCCCTTTCCCGCCGCGCAGATGGCCGCGCTGGAAACGCTGCTCACCGCCATCCTGACGCGCTGGCATATCCCACCCCAAGGCGTCATCGCCCATTCCGACATGGCCCCGGCCCGCAAATCCGACCCCGGCCCGCGCTTTGACTGGCGTCGTATGGCGCGACAGGGCCTGTCGGTCTGGCCAGAACCTGCAAAGGCAGACCCGGCGGGCTTCATCTCAGCCCTGCGCGCCTTTGGCTACCCTGACGCGCCGCCCGACATCCTGCTCCATGCCTTTCGCCTGCGCTTTGCCCCTTGGGCGCGCGGCCCCCTTGGCCCCGGCGATGCTGGCGCGGCCTGTGACCTTGCCCGCCGCTTCCCTGCGCGACCGCTTTGCCGTTGACGCCCCCGCCCCCGGCGCGTAAGCCGCATCTCGCGCGGATGGCTGGATGACCGCGGGCCGGGCAACCGATCCGAGGAAAGTCCGGACTCCATGAAGTAAGGGTGCCGGGTAACGCCCGGCGGGGGAAACCCCAGGGAAAGCGCCACAGAGAAGAGTCTGCCTTGATGACGCAAAGAAGGTTCGCCTTCGGCGCGGGCAAGGCGATGGTGAAAAGGTGGGGTAAGAGCCCACCGCGGACCTGGCAACAGGGACGGCACGGCAAGCCCCACCCGGAGCAATGCCGAATAGGGGCCTCGCGCGGAAAGGTCCGGGGAACAGTCGCAAGACTGCCGGAGACCTCCGTAGGGACACTTCAGCCCGAGATGGCCCGGGTTGGCAGCTTGACCGGCGCGGTAACGCGTCTGGCAGAGGAATGGTCATCCAAGAGGCGGGTTCGCAAGAATTTGGCTCTGGACAGAATCCGGCTTATAGGCCATCCGCGCATCTGCCCCTTCCCCGTTGCCTAAATATCCCGGGGGATGAGCCCGGCTTGCCGGGCGATGGGGGCTGGCCCCCGCTGCCTTGCGAAGACAAGCGGCGGAACCGCCGCGCAGGCGCCCTGAAAAACTTGCGCCGCAAGGCGCGCAATTTGGTTTATGGAACCGCGGTTTCGCTGTTGACTCTGCCCGTGCCCACAGTAAAAGGCAGGCTCAAAGAATTTCGCAGGGGTGCGGTTGTTCCCCTGATTCAGGAGATACGACTATGGCGAAGCCGGCGACGATCAAGATCCGTCTGAACTCGACGGCGGGCACCGGGCACTTCTATGTGACCAAGAAGAATGCCCGCACCATGACCGAAAAGATGTCGGTCAAGAAGTACGACCCCGTCAAGCGGGAGCATGTCGAATACAAGGAAGGCAAGATCAAGTAAGGCAACTGCCTTCGATCTTGGCTGCAAGACCGCTTTGGCCGCCTTCGGGCGGCCTTTTGCTTTTCCTGCTCTTGCAAAAGACGCCCTGCGCCAAAGCAAAAGGGACGGTCCCTGCGGACCGCCCCTTGCGCATCTTGTCAACTATTCAGCCCGGCTTATTCGCGGTTGCCGAGGAACTGCAGCAAGAACATGAACATGTTGATGAAGTCGAGGTACAGGCGCAGCGCACCCATGATCGCCGACTTGCCCAGCCATTCGCTGTCGCCCATCTGGGCGTGCTGGACATATTCATTCTTGATCGACTGGGTGTCGAATGCGGTCAGACCTGCGAAGATCAGCACCCCGACGACCGAGATCGCGAATTGCAGCGCCGACGAGGCAAGGAAGATGTTCACGATCGACGCCACGACCACGCCGATCAGGCCCATCATCAGGAAGGTGCCAAAGCCCGACAGGTCACGCTTGGTGGTGTAGCCGTACAGCGACAGGCCCGCGAAGGCGATGGCCGTGACAAGGAAGGTCTGGGCAATCGAGGTGCCAGTGTAGATGGCGAAGATCGACGCCAGCGACAGGCCCATCAGCGACGCATAGGCGTAGAAGAACAGTTGCGCTGCTGCGGCCGAGATGCGGTTGATGATCGCGCCAAAGGCAAACACCATCACCAGCGGTGCAAAGATCACCACCCATTTCAGCGCGGTGCCATAGATCGCCGCCATCATCGCGTCATTGGTGCCCACCGCCCAGGCCACGCCGCCGGTCAGCAGCATGCCCACCGACATGGTGGCATACACCTTGTTCATATGGGCCTTCAGGCCCTCGTCGATCAGGGCAGAGCGGGTGCCTGCACCTGCCGCGCGCATCGTCTGAAAATCAGCCATCTGTCACAGCCTCCGAGAATGGTGTCGACTGCGGATTACACGCCCGCAAGCCTTGTGGCGTCAATATCAGTATCCTGCGCCGCGCTTTCAAGAACCACCGCAGCGGAAAAGCGACAGGGAAAATGCAGATTTTCGCCCATTTCCGCCTGCAAAACGCAGGTCATGCCTGACAGTCGATCACCACCTTGCCGACAGCCGCACGGTCGCGCAGCAGCGCCAGACCTTCGGGGGCCTGTGCCAGCGGCAGAACGTGGCTGACATGCAGCCCAAGGCGGCGGTCCGCATGCCATGACATCAACTCTGCCAGACTGTCGCGCAGCAGCGCCGGGGCGAAGTTGCGGTAGCCGCCCCACCAGAAACCCATCACGCTGACATTCTTCACCAACAGGATATTGGCAGGCACCTGCGGCACCGTGCCCGAGGCGAACCCGATGGACAGCATACGCCCCTCAGGCCGCATCGCGCGCAGCGTGGTGTCAAACTCGGCGCCCCCCACCGGATCATAGCACACATCCACCCCGCCCAAGCCGCGCAGGCGGTCCTTGAGGTCGGGCGCTTCGCTGTCAATCACCACATCCGCGCCCGCGGCCTGTGCCACAGCCAGCTTTTCCGCCCCCCGCGCGCTGGCGATCACCCGTGCGCCCAGACGTTTTCCGATCTCGACCGCCGTCAGCCCGACGCCACCCGCAGCGCCAAGGACGAACAGCGTCTCGCCCGGTTGCAGCCGCGCCTTGTGGGTCAACGCCAGATGGCTGGTGCCATAGGCGATCAGAAAACCCGCCGCCTCGACCATCGACATGCTGTCGGGGATCGGGACAAGGTGATCGGCCTGAAAACATCCGGACTCCGCAAGGCCCCCATGCCCGCCATAGACCGCAACCCGCGTGCCAATGGCGGGGCTGGTGACGCCCGAACCCAACGCCTCGACCACGCCCGCGCATTCAAGACCGGGGACAAAGGGCAAGGCCGGACGATCCTGATAGCGCCCTTCGGCCATCAGAAGATCGGCGAAATTCAACCCACAGGCGTGTACGCACAAGCGCACTTCGCCTGCTTTCGGCATGGCAGGGGATTGGTCCGACAGAACGGGCGGCTGTCCCAATTTGGTGAGTTGCCATGCACGCATCGAAAAACTCCCTGAGTTTTAACCCATAAATCTGTTTTTGCGCCAACTGGGCCGTCGCATTCCGCAGGCCGCAGCGCCCAAGAAGCGAAGCCTGTCGCAACGTGCAATGCAAAATGCATCGCATTTTGCAAATAACCCTATGGGCGAAGTCTGCCCCGGCCTCGCGCGCCTTGGGTGATTACCCTCTAACAGATGCACCTGCCCGCCAACCTGTATCAAGAGACATATCCGAAAAGACAGGTTTTGGCGGCGCTGAAGAGAATTATTCAGAATCCTTGCCTCCGCGCAACTTTGGCGGAAAACTTGCTTAAGAGAAGGCAACGATCCACCCGTGAAAGGCCTCACAGTATGAAACATCCCGTCGATGCCCATGTCGGCAAGCGTATCCGTCACCGTCGCTGGATGGTGGGCATGACGCAACAACAACTCGCCGACAAGGTGGGGATCAAGTTCCAGCAAATCCAGAAGTATGAAACCGGGATGAACCGCGTCTCGGCCTCGCGGCTTTGGGATATTGCCGATGCGCTGGGTGTGAGCATATCGTTCTTTTTTGAGGGCCTGGACGATGCCCGCGAAAGCGCGCGCTCTGCCGAAGCCGACATGATGGCCGACAAGGAAGCACTGGAACTGGTGCGGTCCTATTACGCGATCCCCGAAGCACAGCGCCGCCGCCTGTTCGATCTGGCCCGCGTCCTGTCCGACGCCGCCTGATTCTTGGCGCCTGATTGTTGGCGCCCGACTGATCGCGCCTGATCCTTGGCAACTGCCGCTTGACCGATGCCCCCGGAGCCTTTAGCGCCGGGGGCATCGTCATTTCAGGATGTCCCCGATGGTCCCGCCGATGGTCCCGCTGTCCCGCCTGTCGCTTTCGCCCGCCGACCAGCAAGACCTGATCGAAACCGCGCATGACCTGGCAGACGCCGCACGCGTGGCCACCTTGCAGCATTTCCGCAAACCCGGTCTGTCAGCGGACAGCAAAGAGACGGAACGGTTTGACCCGGTGACGGTGGCTGACCGCCTGTCCGAAGAACGCATGCGCGCCATGCTTGCCCGCCGCCGCCCGCACGATGGCATCTTGGGCGAGGAATATGGGCGGCAAAGCGGAACATCGGGCCTGACATGGGTGCTCGACCCCATCGACGGCACGCGGGGGTATCTGTCAGGCACACCGACATGGGGCGTGCTGATCTCGGTCGCGGATGCGGGCGGGCCGATTTACGGCATCATTGACCAGCCCTATATCGGCGAACGGTTCGAAGGCGGCTTCGGCGTCTCACGCGTGACAGGGCCACAAGGCGAGGCCACGTTGCGCGCCCGCCCCGCCCGGCCGTTGTCGCAGGCCATCCTGATGACGACCTTTCCCGAGGTCGGCACCACCGACGAAGGCACAGCCTTCCGCCGCGTGGCCGCAGGGGCGAAACTGGTGCGCTATGGCACGGATTGCTACGCCTATGCCCTGATTGCGGCAGGCACGATTGATCTGGTGATCGAAGCGGGCTTGCAGACCTATGACGTGCAGGCCCCCATTGCCGTGATCGAGGCCGCAGGCGGCATCGTCACCGACTGGACCGGCGGCCCCTGCCATCAGGGCGGGCGCGTGCTGGCCGCCGCCAATGCCGCGATCCATGCCGAGGCGCTGGCGCTGCTGAACCCGTAATACAGTGGCCAGCCCCCCATCGCCCGCAGATGCGGGCGCTTCCCCCCGGGATATTTGAGCAACGGGGAAGCACAGGGGGTTTTCGCGCGATTGGCCTGCGGTTAGGGTTTCGGGGCCTGCTGCGAGTCCTTCCTCCTTCTGTCGCCGGGCCGCTTGGGAACCACCGAAGGGGGTGGGCAAAGATGGAGGTTTTGATGTCCGAACAGGAAATGCTGATCCAAGGGGCGGCGGCTGTCGTCACGATGGATGGCACGCGGCGCGAGATTATCGGTGGCGATGTGCTGATCCGGGGCGGGGTCATCGCGGCGGTCGGCGTGGGTTTGCAGACGCGCGGTGAGGTCTTGCGTGCGGCGGGCTGCGTGGTGACGCCGGGGTTGGTGAACACGCACCATCATTTGTATCAGACCCTGACCCGCGCTGTGCCGGGGGGGCAGGATGCCTTGCTGTTCGGCTGGCTCAAGACGCTTTACCCGATCTGGGCGCGGTTTGGTCCGGATGAGATGTTTACCTCGGCCCAAATCGGCCTGGCAGAGCTGGCGCTTTCGGGATGCACGCTGACCTCGGATCATCTTTACCTTTACCCCAATGGGGCGCGGCTGGATGACACCATCGCGGCGGCGGCTGAGGTGGGCTTGCGCTTTCATCCCACGCGCGGCGCGATGAGCATTGGCGAAAGCGATGGCGGTCTGCCGCCGGACAGTCTGGTGGAGCGCGAGACGGCGATCCTTGAGGATTGCATCCGGGTGGTGGATGCCTTCCACGACCCCCGGCCCGGTGCGATGGTGCGGGTGGGGCTGGCGCCCTGTTCACCGTTTTCCGTCAGCCGCGACCTGATGCGGGATGCGGCGGTGCTGGCGCGCGACAAGGGCGTGATGCTGCACACCCATCTGGCCGAGAATGACGAGGATATCGCCTATTCGCTTGCCAAGTTCGGCTGCCGTCCGGGGCAATATGCCGAAGACCTTGGCTGGAGCGGGGATGATGTCTGGCACGCCCATTGCGTCAAGCTGGATGGGGCAGAGATTGACCTGTTTGCCCGGTCCGGCACCGGGGTCGCGCATTGCCCCTGTTCCAATTGCCGCCTTGGGTCTGGCATCGCGCCCGTGCGCGGAATGCGGGATGCCGGGGTGAAGGTGGGTCTGGGCGTTGACGGATCGGCCAGCAATGACGCGGGCAATCTGGTCACTGAGGCGCGGCAGGCAATGCTTCTGCAACGCGTCAGCCTCGGGGCCGATGCCATGGGCGTGCGTGAGGCGCTGGAGATTGCCACCCTTGGCGGCGCGCGGGTGCTGGGGCGCAGCGATTGCGGGTCGCTGGAGCCGGGCAAGCGGGCGGACATCGCAGTGTGGGACATGTCGGGGATCGAATCTGCGGGATCGTGGGATCCGGTGGGGGCGCTCTTGCTGTGCGGTCCGACGCGGGTGCGGGACCTTTTTGTCGAAGGGCGGCGCGTGGTGGCAGAGGGGCAGATGGTCACCATTGACTTGCCCCGGGTGATCGAACGGCAAAACCGTCTGGCGGCGCGGCTGATGGGGTGATAGCAGCCAAGGCACCAGCTCCGGAGGCGCAGATGTCGCACAATTACGAAGCCCAACGCCGTGAGACCATTGCCACCTTCAAGGGGGTCAGGGGGTTGCCCGAAACCTCGGTCGTGGAATTCCTGTTCTTTCTGGAAGAGACCGACGCGGATTGGAAAGCCTTTGACGCAGCCCTGCGCAAGGCCGGGTTCCGCACGCGCCGCTCGCCGGATGGCGAGACGATGATCGCGGCTTATGGGCCCATGCCGGTCACGCCGGATGCGATCTGGGCCAAGGAGCGGCTTTCGACGGAAATCGCGCTGGAGCATGATTTCTATCCTGATGGCTGGGAATTGGCGGGCTGACGTCCTAGCTAACGCCGCCCAATTAGCGACGCGACACGAAGAAGGCTTTCAGCATCGCCTCGGCCTCAGCCTCGGCGATGCCGTCATAAACCTCAGGCGCGTGGTGGCATTGCGGATGGGAAAACACCCGCGCACCATAGGCGACGCCGCCGGATTTCGGGTCCGCCGCGCCGTAATACAGCCGACCGATCCGCGCGTTGGAAATGGCCGCAGCGCACATCGGGCAGGGTTCCAGCGTGACGTAAAGATCATGCCCCGGCAACCGCTCTGACCCAAGGGCAGCACAGGCGGCGCGGATCACCAACACCTCGGCATGGGCCGTCGGGTCCGACAACTCCCGCGTGCGATTCCCGGCCTGCGCCACAATGCGGCCATCCGGCGCGATAAGGACGGCCCCCACCGGCACCTCACCGCGCAAGGCGGCGGCGCGGGCCTCGGCCAACGCGATCTCCATGTGGGAACGAAAGCTCATGCCGCTTGATAGGCCAAGGCGCGTACGGCGGCAAACCCATGTTTCAAATCTCCCCCCCGCTTCCCCGTTGCGAAAATATCCTCAGGGGGTGAATGGCCGCTTGCGGCCAGAGGGGGCGCGAGCGCCCCCTGAACGGCGCAAAGACGCGCGACGGCGCGGCTTTGGGCTGACAAGCGTCAGGCGCGGCACGCGCCTGTCCTGCGGATCGCCGCCATTGCCGTGATGGGGTGGAAAACCCCCGGCCTTTGGGCTATGCACGGCGCTTGCCCTTTAGGACTGCCCGATGAAAAAGCCCGCGCCCAAGACCGCCGCAAAGACGACTGCCAAGACCGACACGCCAGATGGCGAACGGATCGCCAAATACCTCTCGCGGGCGGGTGTCGCGTCGCGGCGTGAGGCGGAGCGGATGATCGAGACCGGCCAAGTCGCGGTCAACGGCAAGGTGATCGACAGCCCGGCCTTGAACATCACCGCCAAGGACAAGATCACCATCGATGGCAGGCCCGTCGCCCCGCCCGAGGCGGCGCGGTTGTGGTTGTATTACAAGCCCGAAGGATTGGTCACCTCGGCCTCGGATGAAAAGGGGCGGGATACGGTGTTTGACAACCTGCCCGAAGACCTGCCGCGCGTGATGTCGATCGGGCGGCTGGACCTCAATTCCGAAGGGCTGCTGTTGTTGACCAATGACGGCGGGTTGAAGCGGCGGTTGGAACTTCCCTCAACCGGCTGGCTGCGGAAATACCGGGTGCGGGTCAAGGGCAACCCGACCGATGCCGATCTGGAACCGCTGCGTCGGGGCATCACGGTGGAGGGTGAGCGTTTCCAGCCGATGGAATTGGCGATGGACCGCCATCAGGGCGCGAATGCCTGGCTGACGGTGGGTCTGCGCGAGGGCAAGAACCGCGAAATCCGCCGCGCCATGAATGAAATCGGGCTGACGGTGAACCGGCTGATCCGCATCAGCTATGGCCCGTTCCGCCTGAACGAAATGCAGCCCGGCGATGTCGAGGAAGTCCGCCCCAAAGTGCTGCGCGACCAGTTGGGTCTCAGCGCCGAAGCGGATGACGACGCCCCGGCGCGGCGCGTGACGCGGGTGACGACCTCGCGCAAGGCGGATGATGTGGCCCCGCGCCGGTCGGTGCCGACAGGGGCGGCGCGAAAGCCAAAGGGCGATGCGCCGCGCTGGCTGGACGAAGAGATGACGACGAAGCGCCCCGCGCGTCGCACCGATGGCGACAGTCCACGTGGCAGGTCCGCGACAGAGGATCGCCCAGCGCGGCCCGCACGGGCAGGCGCTGGTGCGTCGGACAAGCCCGCACCACGCCGGACGGTGGCAGTGGATCGGACGGGGGATGGCCCTGCCCCGCGCCGTTTTGGCACCTCGGCTGCCAAGCGGGGGGATGAGGATGCCCCGCGTCCGACACGGGCTGGGGGCAAACCGGCAGGCGCGGCGCGGCGTGAGGACGGGGACCGACCAAAGTCACCCGCGCGCAGCACCGGCAAATCGGCGTATGGCGACCGTGCGGCCGAGGGAAAACCTGCCGCCAAAGATAGGCCTGCGGCGGCACGTTCAGCCGGGCCGAAAACCGGGGGCGCGGCCTTTGGCGGGGCCAAACCTGCCGGAGGCAAATCGTTTGGGGCGCGGTCAGCGGGCAAGCCTGCTGGCGAGCGGTCCGGCGCAAGTCGTCCCACAGGCGGCAAACCCAGTGGCAAACCGCGCCCGCCGCGCAAGGATTGACCGGGCTTCCGCCGATCCGCGCCATCACGTTGGCAACGCGCTTAACCTTCGCCTATAGTCGCGCCAGAGGCTAGCCCTTGGGGCAGCGCACAGGTGTGGGAAGAGTGGGCGATGCAGGCACGCGGCCTTCAGATTTTGGCTTATGTCCTTTTGGTGGCCGTGATCGGCTATGTCGCGGTTGGGGGTGTGTGATGGCGCAACGTTTTGGCGGCAAGTATAGCCCCGGTGCGTCAGGCGCGACACCTTCGGCAGACAAGCCCCCTGCCCTCAATCCTTTTGACCAGAAGCGACCCGCCCGCATGGGCGCACGGGCGAATTTCTACTTCGTCGCGGTGCTGGCCTTTCTCTACCCCGGCTTTTCAGGCGACGGTTCGGCCTTGGTGCAATCCTTGGGGGCGACCGCTTTGGGCCTGTTGTCGGCATGGCTGACGCGTGAAGGTATCCGCGCGCAAGACGCCTTTGAGGCCCGCCGCATCGCCCGCCGTCCGGCCATTCCGCGCAAGATGTTCGGATCGGTGCTGATCGGGCTGGCCGTGGCCGTGGTGGCGCATCTGTCCAACCCCTCGCTGGCCGTAGCGGCGGGCTTGGGTCTGGCGGCGGCGGCGCTGCATCTGGGGGCCTTTGGTCTTGATCCGTTGAAGGACAAGGGCGCCGAAGGGCTGGACACGTTCCAAACCGACCGCGTCGCGCGTGCGGTGGATGAGGCCGAAAAGTTTCTTGCCGGCATGAAAGACGCCATCCTGCGCGCCAATGACCGCGCGCTAGAGGCGCGGGTGGACCGTTTCACCACCACGGCCCGCGCCATGTTTCGCAGCATCGAAGGCGATCCGGGCGATCTGACCGCCGCGCGCAAATATCTGTCGGTCTATCTGATGGGGGCCCGCGATGCGACGGTGCGCTTTGCCGATGTCTATGCCACATCCCGCGATGCCAAGGCGCGGGGCGATTATGAGGCGCTGCTGACAGACCTTGAGACCAATTTCGCCAGCCGCACCAAGGCGCTGCTCTCGAACGACCAGAACGCCATGAACATCGAAATCGAGGTGCTTCGCGAACGGCTGAAACGCGAAGGGTGATCCCAGCGGGGCATTTGGCCCGAAACCGCTGCAACCGAAAACCGGGCTGGAAGTTTTCGTATGGCTGTCGCAGGCTGTTGTTAAGGGAAACGGGCACGCGGTCTTGATCCGTACCGCCACGCTTCCGAGTTATGTTGCAGATTGACCGGCGGGCTTGCCCGCCCTTGCTTAGGGAATTGGTTACATGTCCGACACTGTCCGCACCGATGCCGCCACCGCGCTTGCCGAAGTGGAAAAGGTGACCACCGCACTTTTGCCCGTTCCCTCGGGTGAGATCGTGGCCTTGGAAGCCGCCGCCCCGGATCAGGCCGCCGAAATCAAGCGCCGCATGGATGAGGTGGACCTTTCGAACACCCAGTCGATCATCTCTTTCGGCTCTGCCGCGCAGGCGGAATTGCAGGTCATCTCGCAAGAGATGCTGCAAGGTGTGAAGAACAAGGATGTCGGCCCCGCAGGCGATGCCTTGCGCGAAATCGTGTCCACCATCCGGGGCTTTTCATCAGAAGAGATGGACCTTGGCCGCGAACGCAGCTGGTGGGACAAGCTGACCGGACAGGCAGCCCCCATCGCGCAATTCGTGGCGCGCTACGAAGAGGTGCAGGGGCAGATCGACAAGGTGACGCAAAACCTGCTGACGCATGAACACACCTTGCTGAAAGACATCAAGGCGCTGGATTTGCTTTATGAAAAGACCCTGCGCTTTTATGATGAACTGGCGATCTACATCGCGGCGGGCGTGGCCAAGCTGAAAGCGACGGATGAGGTGACGATCCCCGCCAAAGAGGCAGAGGTTGCCGCCGCCCCTGCCGAAGATCAGGTCAAGAAGGCACAGGAACTGCGCGACCTGCGCGCCGCCCGCGATGACCTTGACCGCCGCGTGCACGACCTGCGCCTGACCCGTCAGGTGACGATGCAAAGCCTGCCGTCCATTCGTCTGGTGCAGGAAAACGACAAATCTTTGGTAACCAAGATTAACTCTACCCTTGTCAACACGGTCCCGCTTTGGGAAACCCAATTGGCGCAGGCGGTGACGATCCAACGGTCCAAGGACGCTGCCGAAGCCGTGCGCGACGCGAATGACCTGACGAATGAACTGCTGAAAGCCAACGCCGAGAACCTGCAAGAGGCCAACCGCACCGTGCGCGAGGAAATGGAACGCGGCGTGTTCGACATCGAAGCCGTCAAGGCCGCCAACGCGACCCTGATTGCCACGATCGAGGACAGCCTGCGGATTGCCGACGAAGGCAAGACCCGCCGCGCCAGTGCCGAGGTGGAGTTGGTAAAGATGGAAGCCGATTTGCGCGACACGCTTGCCTCTGCCCGTGCGCGGGCCACGCAAGCCCCCGCTGCGCCGGCAAACGGCTGAAAAGGAACTGATCCTGCGTGTGATTGCCAGACCTGCCGCGCCGCTGAAGACGGCAATCGCAATGTTCTGCGCCTTGGGGCTGTCGGCCTGCACCATGGCGGCCCCGGTGCAACGCGTGCCGGTGCCGACCGTGGTGGCCCCGGCGCAGCCGGATACATTGGTCGCTCCCGTGGTCACCCAAGAATCTGCGGTGGCAATGATGCATTACGCGCGTGTGCAGCAGCAGCTCTTGTCCCAAGGGTTGCTGCGCACCGATGGCGGCGGACGCGACACGCCCTATACGGATCGGATGCTGGCCGAAAACTTCCTCAGGATCGCGCTTTATGACGAATACAGCCGCTCCGCCTCGGGTCCGGTGCAAAAGCTGACCGCCAGCCGTCTGCGCCGCTGGGAGGCCCCGGTCCGGGTGGGTCTGCGCTTTGGTCCTTCGGTCCCGCCCGAACGGCGGGCCACGGATACGGCGCGGGTGGCGTCCTATCTGGCGCGGCTGGAACGGATCACCGGGCATATCATCCGGCTGGACGATGCCGCGCCAAACTTCTGGGTGTTCATCGTCAATGAGGATGAGCGTCAGACACTCGACCCGCAAATCAGGTCGGCCCTGCCCGGTCTGACCACGGTTGAGGCGGCGGGGATCACCCAAATGCCGCGATCCACCTATTGTCTGGTCTATGCGATGTCCGAAGGCGATGGGTCGGTCTATACCCGCGCCTTTGCGGTGATCCGGGCTGAACATCCCGATCTGTTGCGCCTGTCCTGCATTCACGAAGAAATCGCCCAAGGGCTGGGTCTGGCCAATGACAGCCCGACCGCCCGCCCGTCAATCTTTAACGATGACGAAGAATTCGCCCTGCTGACCACGCAGGACGAGTTGATGCTGAAGATGCTTTATAATCCAGCCCTGCGCCCCGGCATGACCGAGTATGAGGCCCGCCCCATCGTGGAATCGCTTGCCGCCCGGCTTTTGGGCGGCAACAGTTAGGTTAATTTGCCGCAGCCTGCGGCGATCACAGTGACACTGCCGCGACCCGTGCGGCAAGGAGGATGAAATGGTGTTTGGTTTCCTCAAGGGTGAGTTCGTCGATGTCATCGACTGGACCGATGACACGCGCGACACGATGGTCTGGCGGTTTGAGCGTTACAACAACGCGATCAAATACGGGGCCAAGCTGACCGTGCGCGAAGGTCAGGCGGCGGTATTCGTGCATGAAGGACAGTTGGCCGACGTGTTCGGCCCGGGCATGTATATGTTGGAAACCAACAACATGCCGATCATGACGACCTTGCAACATTGGGATCACGGCTTCAATTCGCCGTTCAAGTCCGAAATCTACTTCGTCTCGACCACGCGGTTCAACGATCTGAAATGGGGCACCAAGAACCCGATCATGTGCCGCGATCCGGAATTCGGCCCGGTGCGCCTGCGCGCCTTTGGCAGCTATTCGATGCGCGTGTCGGACCCCGGCGTGTTCCTGAAGGAAATCGTGGGCACCGATGGCGAGTTCACGGCGGATGAGGTGTCGGACCAGATCCGCAACATCATCGTGCAGGAATTCAGCCAGTCGATTGCCAAATCGGGAATCCCGGTTCTGGATATGGCGGCGAATACGGGCGATCTGTCCAAGCTGATCTCGGGCGCGATTGCCCCCACGATTGCGGGCTACGGGCTGACGCTGCCAGAGTTCTACATCGAAAACATCTCGCTTCCCGAAGAGGTGGAAAAGGCGCTGGACAAGCGCACCTCGGTCGGGATTGCGGGCGATCTGAACAAATACATGCAGTTCTCGGCGGCTGAGGCGATGGGAAAACCCGGATCGGCGGGGGATGCAATGACCGCCGGGATGGGCGCTGCGATGGGTATGGCGATGGCGCAGAACATGGGGCCGTGGGGCGCTGCTGGTGCGGCACCTGCCGCCGCTGCCGCGCCTGCTGCGATGGCCCCGCCGCCCCCGCCGCCTGCCGCGACCGTCTGGCATGTGGCTGACAATGGCGCGACCAAAGGGCCGTTTGGCGAGGGCGATCTTGCCGCGATGGTGGCGAATGGCAGCCTGACGCGGGCGACGATGGTCTGGACAGCGGGTCAGGATGGCTGGAAAGCGGCGGGCGAAACCGCGCTGGCGCGGCTCTTCGCGCAGGTTCCGCCGCCGCCGCCGCCGCCGATGGGCTGACCAAGACCGCGTGACCAGTTTCCCGATTGCCTGAACGGACCCTTGCCATGACCGAAAGCCAAACCCGCTGGCCCTGTGCCCAATGCGGTTCTGACCTGCGCTTCAAGCCCGGCGCAACCGAGATGCGCTGCGACCATTGTGGTCATGTGCAAGCCATTCCGGATCAGCCGAAAGAGCGTAAAGCCCGCGCTTTGGGGGAAATCGACCTTGCGCGTGGTTTGGCCGATGACCTTGCCCCCGCTGAGATGCAAGTGGTGCGGGTGACTCCCTGCCCGAATTGCGGCGCGCAGGTGGAGTTCAAGGGCGCGACCCATGCCACGGAATGCCCGTTCTGCGCCACGCCCGTCGCAATTGACACCGGGACAGAGCGCAAGATCAAACCGCAGGCCGTTCTGCCTTTCGTGCTGAACGAAGGACAGGCGCGGCAGGCGATGACGGATTGGCTGGGCAAGCTGTGGTTCGCCCCGAACGGCCTGCAGGAATACGCCCGCAAAGGCCGGGCGCTGGCGGGGCTTTATGTGCCCTACTGGACCTTTGATGCCGACACGCGGTCACGCTATTCGGGGCAGCGCGGGGATCACTACTATGAAACCCGGACCGTCACCCGCAACGGCAAGACCGAAACCGAACAGGTGCAGCGCACGCGCTGGACCAATGTCTCGGGCCGGGTGTCGCGGCAATTTGACGATGTGCTGGTTCTGGCCAGCCAAAGCCTGCCGCGCACCTACACCGACAACCTCGCGCCGTGGGATCTGTCGCAACTGACAGCCTATTCGCCCGACTACCTCGCCGGGTTCACAGCTGAGGGGTATACGGTCGGGCTGGCCGATGGGCACAGCATCGGGCGTGAGGTGATGTCAGGCGTGATCGACCAAGACATCCGCCGCGACATCGGCGGGGATGATCAGCGCGTGGACAATGTCGATACCGATTGGTCGGATGAGACGTTCAAGCATGTGTTGTTGCCGATCTGGATGGCCGCCTACAAATACAACGACAAAAGCTATCGTTTTGTCGTGAATGGCCAGACTGGCAAAGTGCAGGGTGAGCGCCCCTATTCGGCATGGAAGATCGCCGCTGCGGTGGTGCTGGGTCTGGTTGTGGCGGGCGCTATCTTCTACGTCACGCAAATGCAATGACTGCGGCGGCGGGCGCGGCACTGCCGCCGCTTGCCCGCCTGCCCCGGCTTGGCCTAAACCGTGCCGCGAACCGCCGGAGGGATCATGGCCAAGGACGACTCGACCGAACACCGCCCGCCGTCACGTCGTGTGGGGGCTTTGCGCGCGCTGGCGCCCTTTATGTGGCCCTATCGCCGCCTGACGGTGCTGGCCGGACTGGCGCTGGTGATGACCGCCGGGGTCAGTCTGATCCTGCCCTTGGCGGTGCGGCGGGTGATCGACGGCTTCAATCAGGATGTCAGCCTGCTGGACCAGTATTTCGCGGCGGCCCTTGTGGTGGCGGCGCTTTTGGCCATCGGGACGGGCTTGCGCTATTACTTCGTCAGCCGTCTGGGCGAACGCGTGGTGGCAGATATTCGCCGCGCGGTGTTTGACCGCGTGCTGGGCATGTCCCCCGCCTTCTTTGAACGCACCCTGACGGGTGAGGTTCTGTCGCGCATCACCACCGACACGACGCTGATCCTGTCGTTGATCGGATCGTCCGTGTCGGTCGCGCTGCGCAACGTGCTGATGCTGGTCGGCGGTTTGGGTCTGCTGTTCTGGACCTCGGGCAAGCTGACCGGGCTGGTGATGCTGCTGGTGCCTGCCGTGGTGGTGCCGATCATCGTGCTGGGCCGCCGCCTGCGCGCGCTGAGCCGCGAAAATCAGGACATGATCGCGGAATCGTCCCATTCCGCCGGAGAGGCGCTGAGTGCCGTGCAAACCGTGCAGGCCTTTACCCACGAAGGCTTGACGCGCGGCAGCTTTGCCAATGTGACGGAACGGGCCTATGGCTCTGCCGCCACGCGCATCAAGGTGCGGGCCTGGATGACGGTGATCGTCATCTTCCTCGTGTTCACGGGGGTTGTGGGCGTCATGTGGATCGGCGCGCGCGATGTGCGGGCGGGCCAGATGTCGGCGGGCGAGTTGGTGCAATTCGTCATCTATGCCGTGATGGTCTCGGGCGCCGTCGGGGCCCTGTCCGAAATCTGGGGCGAGGTGCAACGCGCCGCAGGTGCCACCGAACGTCTGGTGGAACTGTTGAACGCCGAAGACACGGTGCAAGACCCCATCCGCCCCGTGCCCCTGCCCCGCCCCGTGCGCGGCATGATCACCTTTGACAACGTGAGTTTCCGCTATCCGGCCCGGCCCGAGGTCAGCGCGCTGAACGGCGTCAGCCTGACGGTCCGCCCCGGCGAGACTGTGGCGCTGGTCGGACCGTCGGGTGCAGGCAAGACAACCATCCTGCAACTGCTGCTGCGGTTTTATGATCCTGAAAGCGGGGTCATCTCGTTGGACGGTATCCCGCTGACCGACATGGCGCGCGCTGATTTCCGCCGCGCCATCGCGCTGGTGCCGCAAAGCCCGGTGATCTTTGCCGCCTCGGCCCGCGACAACATCCGCTTTGGCCGCCCCGATGCCACGGATGCCGAGGTGGAAGAAGCCGCCCGCGCCGCCGCCGCGCATGATTTCATCACTGCCTTGCCCGATGGCTATGACGCCTATCTGGGGGAACGCGGCGTGATGCTGTCAGGCGGCCAACGCCAGCGCATCGCCATCGCCCGTGCCATCCTGCGCGATGCCCCTGTGCTGCTGCTGGACGAGGCGACCTCGGCCCTTGATGCGGAATCCGAACAGGCGGTGCAGGCGGCGGTGGAGCGGCTGTCGGAAAGCCGGACGACTCTGGTCGTCGCGCACCGTCTGGCCACCGTGAAACGCGCCGACCGCATCGTGGTCTTTGACCAAGGCGGGATCACCGCCATCGGCAGCCATGATGAATTGGTGGCCCAAGGCGGGCTTTATGCGCGTCTCGCCCGCTTGCAATTCACCGATGGTCAGGCGTGACCGGGTTCTGACGTTGCGTTTCCGCGTCCTGCCCATCTTGTAAGCGCGCCCTTTCATCCGCATCTTCGCCTGAAGCCTTCGGTCACAGAGGGCGCATTCGGGAGGAGACGATGGGGACTTTCGCCAATCTGGCCGACATCAAGGCCATCGAACATGAACAGCCGTGGGAACAGCGCGATGTTGCCCGCAGCATGTATGATTTCCTGACCCGCGCCCGCGACGCCCATGGCGCGCGGCCCGCGATCAGCTATCAGATCTTCTCTGGCCCGCAGGACAAATCGAAGACCCTGACGTGGAATGACCTGCACCGTCAGGTGACGCAGGCCGCCAACATGTTCCGCAGCCTTGGCGTGGGCGAAGGCGACGTCGTGGCCTATGTGCTGCCCAACTGCCTTGAAACCGCGGTCACGTTGCTGGGCGGTGCGGTGGCGGGGATCGTCAACCCGATCAACCCGCTGCTGGAACCCGAACAGATCAGCGCCATCCTGCGCGAAACCAAGGCCAAGGTCGTGGTGACGCTGAAGGGCTTCCCCAAAACCGATGTGCCGCAAAAGGTGGCCGAGGCTGTGCGCCATGCCCCCGGCGTCCAGGCGGTGGTCGAGGTTGACCTTGTCCCCTATCTGGCCGGGGCCAAGCGGTTGATCGTGCCTTTGATCCGCCCGAAGAACCCCGTGGCCCATTCGGCGAATGTGCTGAACTTTGCGTCCGAAATGGCCAAGCACCCTGCGGACCGGCTGACCTTTACCGATGCCAAGACCGACCGCGTCGCCGCCTATTTCCACACCGGCGGCACGACGGGCATGCCCAAGGTCGCGCAGCACAAGGTGTCGGGCATGGTCTATAACGGCTGGCTTGGGGCGCGGCTGTTGTTCAAGGAAACGGACACGGTGCTGTGCCCGCTGCCGTTGTTCCATGTCTTTGCGGCCTATCCGATCCTGATGTCGATGATCGCTTCCGGCGCGCATGTGGTGTTTCCCACCCCGGCGGGCTATCGCGGCGAAGGCGTGTTCGACAACCTTTGGAAACTGGTCGAACGCTACAAGGTCACATATCTGATCACCGTCCCCACCGCCTTGGCCGCGCTGATGCAGCGCCCGATCAATGCCGATATCTCCAGCCTGAAGAACGCGTTTTCAGGTTCTGCCCCACTGCCGGTAGAGCTTTACAACCGCTTCAAGAAAGAGACCGGAATTGAGATCGTCGAAGGTTACGGTCTGACCGAATGCACCTGCCTCGTGTCGGTCAACCCGCCGGGCGGGACGAAAAAGATCGGCTCGGTCGGTCTGCCCTTCCCGCATACCCATGTCCGCATCCTGCAAAAGACTCCCGAGGGTTTCCGCGATTGCGATGTGGATGAGGTGGGCGAAATCTGCGTGGCGAACCCCGGCGTCTTCGAAGGCTCCACCTATACCGAGGTGGACAAGAACCGCGATCTTTTCGCCGAAGGCCGCTTCCTGCGCACGGGCGACTTGGGCCGGATCGACGCGGATGGGTATCTTTACATCACGGGCCGCGCCAAAGACCTGATCATCCGCGGCGGTCACAACATCGACCCCGCCGTGATCGAAGAAGGCCTGATGAAGCATGAATCGGTGGCCTTTGTCGGCGCGATCGGCCAGCCCGACCTGCACTCCGGCGAGGTGCCCTGCGCCTATGTCGAACTGGTCAAGGGCAAGGCCATCGGGATCGAAGAACTGCTGGCCTATGCCCAGACCCATATCCACGAACGAGCGGCCCAGCCCAAGCATATCGAAATCCTGCCAGAACTGCCCAAGACGGCGGTGGGCAAGGTGTTCAAACCCGATCTGCGCCGTCTGGCCATCCGCCGCATCTATGATGATGCCTTGGCCAAAGCGGGCCTGTCGTCCCGTGTGGTCGAGGTGATAGAGGATAAGAAACGCGGTCTTGTGGCCCGTGTCAGCCACAGCGGCAACCCGTCCAAGGATGCGGTGCAGGCGGCCATCGGCGGCTTCATCACGCCGTGGGAATTCGCGGACTGATCACCCGCCCTTTGCACGGTGCGGGCAAATCCACCGCGCCGTGCATTGCGCGCTTGCCGGAATCACCTTTGGGATTGCAATCTTCGCATGTTGGGTTTGCCCAATCATTGCGCGACCCGGATTTCTGATGGTGATTTGATGAAAAAGGCGCTGTTTTGCGGTCTTGCCGCGCTGATTTTGGCACCCGTCCTGCCCCCGCCCGCTTTGGCCGAGGCACAGTCGGAAGTGGTGTTCTCTCACAAGCATTGGACGGTTGAGGCCGTGGCCTTTGACGACGGCAGCTTTGGCTGCGTCGCCCAAGTTTCGGCCCCCGGTGACAGTTTCTCTCTGTGGGTGCTGCAGGATCAGACGGTGAAACTTCAGTTCTATTCCGACGACTGGCAGTTCGAAGAAGGCACCGCCGATCTGATGATCGCGATTGATCGACGGTCCCCTTGGACGCTGAACGATGCCGATCTTTACGAAAACTCGGTTCTGTTCACGCTGGGCGATGATGACGCGGCCTTTGGTTTCATCAAGGAGGTCGCGCGCGGATCGCGGCTTTACCTGATGGACGACAGCGGCGACGGGGTGAAGGACTATTCGCTTGCCGGATCAAGCGCCTCGATCTCGGCGCTGGGGGAATGTGGCGATGTGCTGAGCGAAGACCCAAGCAACCCGTTCAAGTGATCAGACGTCCATCCAGATCGTCACCGGCCCGTCATTGTTCAGGCTGACATCCATGTCCGCGCCAAAGATTCCGTTTTCCACTGGCAGCCCCTCGGCCCGCAGCCTCTCCGAGAAATACTCATACAGCCGCTTACCCTCTTCCGGTTTCGCAGCCGTGGAAAAGCCGTGGCGATTGCCGCGCAGGTCAGCGGCGAGGGTGAATTGGCTGACCACGAGCGCTGCCCCGCCGATATCACGGACCGACAGGTTCATCTTGCCCGCCGCATCCTTGAAGATGCGCATCTTGGCGATTTTTGTCGCCAGTTGATCGGCCTGCGCGTCGCTATCCCCCTCCATCGCGCAGATCAGGATCATCAGGCCGGGACCAATTTCACCGGTCACATTGCCGTCGACCGTGACGCTGGCGCGGCTGACGCGCTGAAGAACCGCCCTCACAACTCGGCCCGCCAAGGCGGGTTGGCCCCCGCGCGGCTGACGGTCACGGCGGCGGATTGCGCGCCCAGCGTCAAGGCCGCATCCAGCACGGCATCCGACAGCGCGGCAACGCCCGCCTTGGTCAACACCCCGGCCTCATGCAGCGCGCACAGAACCCCGGCGTTGAAGGTATCCCCCGCGCCCACGGTATCCACAACCGTCACCTTCTGCGACGGAGCGAACCGCTCACCGCCCGCCGTGATCGCACGTGCCCCTTGCGCGCCTTCGGTGATGAACACGACCTTCGGCCCCTTGGCGACAATGCCACGCGCCAAATCCACCACATCCCCCGGACCTTGCAGCCAGTGCAGGTCTTCATCCGACAGCTTCACGATGTCGGCACGGGCAATCATCCGTTCGATCCGGGCGCGGTATTCGGCCTCTTTCCCTGCGATGAAACCGGGACGGATGTTGGGGTCGATCATTGTGACGCGCGACGGGGCTTCACGGGCCTGCAATGCCTCATAGGTGCTGGCGGCAGGGTCGTTCACAAGGGAAATCCCGCCAAAGAACAGCGCCGCCACATCGGCGGGCAAAGCGGGGAGTTGGTCCAGTGACAGCATCCGCCCGGCGGTGTTCTCGTCGTAAAAGGCATAGGTCGCCTGCCCCTCTACCAACTTGCCGAAGGCCACCGTGGTGGGCCGGCCAGAGCGGGCACAGAACTGGGTATCGACCTTGGACGCTTCCAGCGTATCGGTGAGGATTTCCCCCAGCATGTCGCTGGAAATGCCCGAGAAAAAGGCCGACGGCGCCCCCAACCGCCCCAGCGCAATCGCCGTGTTGAACACCGCGCCGCCCGCATAGGGCGAAAAGGCAGGCTCGCCCAGCGTGGTCGTCCGGGGCAGCATGTCGATCAGCGCTTCACCACAGCTCAGAATCATCTCTCGTCCTCCATCATCGCAGGCGGAACCATAGCAGAGTGCCCCATGTTAGCGCAAACATGTGCTCCATCGGCCCTTCATCTTGGCCCAAATACCCCGGGGGTGCGGGGGCTGGCCCCCGCCGCCGACAGGTCAGACAAACCAGCGCGTCAAATTCCCGCGCACCCGCTCCAGCACGCTTGCCCCGGTCACGTCCTGCACAAAGCCCGCCCCGGTGATGGCGGCAAAGGCATCGGCATAGACCTTGGCGGTTTTCGCGATCATCTCGGCCGGGATGTCCGGGATCGGATCGCTGTAGGGGTCGCAGCGTTCGGCCACCCAAGACCGGATCACATCCTTGTCAAAACTCGGCGGGCGGCCCCCGCTGGCAAAGGCCGCGTCATAGCCATCCGCAATCCAGTAGCGGCTGGAATCGGGCGTGTGGATTTCATCGGCCAGCAGGATATTGCCCGCCGCGTCGGTGCCGAATTCGTATTTGGTATCCACAAGGATCAGCCCGCGTTCCGCCGCCATCGCCTGCCCCCGCGCGAACAGCGCCAGTGCCTTGGCCGAAACCTCATCCCACTGCGCTTGGGTCAAAAGCCCCTGCGCCACGATATCCTCGGCGGTCAAGGGTTCATCATGACCGCCGTCAAAGGCCTTGGAGGTCGGCGTGATGATCGGTGCAGGCAGCGCCTGATTGTCGTGCAACCCATCGGGCAGGACATGGCCATACATCGCGCGCTGGCCCCTTTTATACAGCGTCAGCACAGATGTCCCGGTGGTTCCCGCCAGATAGCCGCGCACCACGATCTCGACCGGCAGGATGGTCAGCTTCTTGCCGATCACCACATTCGGGTCAGGATAGGCCAGCACATGATTGCCGCAGATATCGCCCGTATGGTCAAACCAGAACCGCGCCACCTGCGTCAGCACCTGCCCTTTGCCGGGGATCGCCGCCAAAATGCGATCAAAGGCCGAAATCCGATCACTTGAGATCAGGATGCGCGCGCCCTCGGGAAACTCCGCACTCGCGGGCAGGTCATAGCAATCGCGCACCTTGCCGAAATAGGGATTGGGCAACTCGGCGATGCGCGCCTCGGGAAGGATGCGGCCAAGGTCGATCATCGGGGCCTCCGCTGGGTTCGGGATGGCCGCGTCATGGGCCGGGGGGGCGGGAAAGTCAACGGGGCGGGGCAGAGCGGCGTTGCAGTTGCCACGTCCAGCCGCCACACTGTCCGGCGGGGGCCGAAGAATAACCTGTGGCCCCGGTTCCTTTTGTTTTCCTGCAGCACGCCGGTGTGCCCATGTCCGTCACCCTTGCCTTCGTGATCGCAGAGATTGGCCAACTGGATGATCCGACCCGGCGCAAGCTCAGCCTGCCCGATGCGGCCCTGATCCGGCGCTATGAGGCCGCGACAGGGTTCACCTTTTCCGCAGACTATCGGCTGTTCCTTATGACGGTCTCCAATGCCTTCGTTGGCACGCTTGACCCGCTGATCCTGAGTGACGCGATGGGTGGCACGCATGGTGAAATGTTGACCACCTTACAAGAGGCACGCGCCGCAGGGATCCCACCCGATTGGCTGCCGATCTGCGCGGACAATGGCGATTACTACTGCCTGACTCCGGCGGGCACCGTCAGGTTCTGGAGCCATAACGGATCAACAAGCGAAGCATGGCCGGATTTGGCAACCTGGGCATGGGAGGTCTGGGTTTCGGGCAACTGACGGTCTAAGGTTGGCCCGGTTGCGGTGGCGTCACCCCGCCTTCTTCAGCAGGGCTGTGCTGCCCTTTGAACCCGACCTCGCGCCATCGCACAGGGAGAAAACCGCCATGACCATCACCACCCTCGTCTTTGACGCCTACGGCACGCTGTTCGACGTCACCGGGGCCGCGCGGCTGGCGGCAGCAACGCCAGAGGGGGCAATATTGGGCGACCGCTGGCCGCTTTTGGCGGCGGAATGGCGGCGCAAGCAGTTGGAATACACATGGCAACGCGCCATCTCAGGGGCCCATGCGGCCTTTGACGTGGTGACGGCAGAGGCGCTGGATTGGGCGCTGGAGGCGATGAGCCTCTCCGCCCCCGCGCTGCGCACGCGTCTTTTGGCGCTTTATGATGAACTCCCCGCCTTCCCTGAGGTGTTGGACGTCCTGACCAACCTGCACGGCACGGGCTACCGGCTGGCGATCCTGTCCAACGGCTCGCCCCGGATGCTGGCCAGCCTGACCGCTGCGGCGGGGCTTCAGGCGCTGATCCATGACCTTTTGTCCGTCGAATCCGTGCGCGTCTACAAACCCGATTTCCGGGTTTATGCCATGGTAGAGCCCGCCTTGGGTGTGAAACCGCGCCAAGTGCTGTTCATATCCGCCAATGGCTGGGACATTGCGGGGGCAACAAGGTTCGGCTTCAACACGGCATGGGTCAACCGCACGGGCCAACCGATGGACCGTCTGCCGCAAGGCCCCAAACATATCCTCCGCGACCTGACAGGGGTGCCGCAATGCCTATGACCTTTCCCGCCCGCGATGGCGCGCTGCTGGCCTACCGGGATGAGGGCGCGGGTTTACCCCTTCTGTGCCTCGCCGGCCTGACCCGCACGATGGCGGATTTCGACTACATGATCCCGCACCTGCCCGCAGGCATTCGCTTGATCCGCATGGATTATCGCGGGCGTGGGGAAAGCCGGTGGACAGGGGCAGCGACCTATACCGTCTTGCAAGAGGCGCAGGATGCGCTGGCGCTGCTCGATCATCTGGGCGTGGCCAAGGCGGCGGTGATTGGCACCTCACGCGGGGGCCTGATCGGGATGGTGCTGGCGGCGATGGCCAAGGATCGGCTCTTGGGCCTGTGCCTGAACGATATCGGCCCGGTGATCGAGCGCGACGGGTTGGCCAAGATCAAGGACTATGTCGGGCGCAATCCCGTCTCAAAGACGCATGCAGCGCTGGCCGCGTCCATGCCGCGCACGATGGCAGGCTTTGCCAAGGTTCCAGAAAGCCGCTGGATGGAGGAAGCCGTAAAGCACTACCACGCCACCGAAACGGGGCTGAAAGTCACCTATGACCCGACCCTGCGCGACAGTTTCCTTGCCGCCTTCGATGGCCCGCCTGTTGATATGTGGCCTTTGTGGCAGGCCACAGCCGGGCTACCCGTCGCGCTGATCCGGGGGGCGAACTCTGACCTCTTGTCCCTCGAAACCGTAGCCCAGATGCAGGCCATCCGCCCCGACCTGATCTTTGCCGATGTCCCAGACCGCGCCCATATCCCCTTTCTGGATGAGCCTGAGTCTGTCTCTGTCCTCCACCACTTCCTCAAGGCCGTTGCATGACCGACATCGCGCTGATCCGCGCGGCAGCGTCCCGCATGGCCGGGGCCGTGGTGAAAACGCCGCTTCTGTCCGCGCCGCTTCTGGACCGGATCGCCGGGCGGCGGGTGCTGGTGAAGGCAGAGTGTCTGCAAGTCACCGGCTCGTTCAAGTTGCGCGGCGCTTGGGCGGCACTGTCGGCGCTGCCCGAAGACATTCGCGCGTGCGGGGTGATCGCCTATTCGTCCGGCAACCATGCCCAAGGCGTGGCCTTGGCCGCTGCGCGTCACGGTGTGCCTGCGGTGATCGTGATGCCCGCCGATGCCCCCGCCATCAAGATCGCCAACACCCGTGCCTACGGGGCCGAGGTGATCCTCTATGACCGCGCCACCGAGGACCGCGATGCCATCGGCGCAGCGCTTGTGACGGAACGCGGCCTGACACTTGTCAAACCCTATGACGACGCGCAAGTGATCGCGGGTCAAGGGTCCGTCGGGTTGGAAATTGCCACCGAGGCCGCCGCCCTTGGCCTGCGTGAGGGCGCGGTGGTCACCTGCTGCGGCGGTGGCGGTCTGGCGGCTGGCATCGCACTGGCGCTTGAGGCGGACTCCCCCGGCCTGCGCCTGCACACGGCGGAACCGACAGGGTTCGACGACATGGCGCGGTCGCTGGCGACGGGGACCATCCAGCGCAACGAACGGCTGAAAGGTTCAATCTGCGACGCCATCCTGACCCCGCAGCCCGGTGCCCTGACCTTTCCCATTTTGCAAAGGCTCGCCGGTCCGGGTCAGGTGGTCACGGACCTTGAGGCATTGCAGGCCGTCGCCCTCGCCTTTCGCCATTTGCATATCGTGCTGGAACCCGGCGGCGCTGTGGCGCTGGCCGCCGCCCTCTTCCGCCCCGACCTGCCACAGACCGTCATCTCCGTCGCCACAGGCGGCAACACCGATGCCGAGATGTTCCGCCGCGCGCTTGCCACCCTCGACGCCTGATCCTCGGAAAGCCCTTTATGCCCGCCGTTTTCCTGCCCGACCTGCGCCTGAACGCTGAAATTTCCGGCCCCACCGATGGCCCCGCCCTTGTGCTGATCCATGCGCTGGGAACCGACCTGCATCTGTGGGATGACCTTATCCCGCTGCTGCCGCCCACCCTGCGCACTCTGCGCTTTGACCTGCGCGGGCATGGCGCGTCCGACGTGCCCCACGCCCCCTATGCGATGGGGACATTGATCCGTGACACCGAACGGCTGATGGATCACTTCGCCGTCAAGGATGCCGTGGTGCTTGGCGTCTCGCTCGGCGGGTTGATCGCCCAAGGGCTGGCAGTCAAACGGCTGGACCTTGTGCGCGGGCTGGTGCGCCGCGCGCGTCTGACGGACATGAACCCCGAGGGCTGGTGCGGCTGCGCCGCCGCCATAGCGGGCACCGACTTTTATCAAACCACCGCCACCCTGCGCCTGCCCACACTGGTCTTTGCCGGGGCCAATGACGCCGCCACCCCGCCTGACCTCGTGCGCGAAACCGCCGAATTGATCCCCGGCCACCGCTTCCAGCTTTTGCGCCGCGCAGGGCACCTGCCGATGGTGGAAAAACCCGCCGAATATGCCGCCGTCCTGACCGCCTTTCTGGACAGCATCGGCCACGCCTGATCCAAAAGCGGCACCCCCGCGTCGCAAACCACCACGCCCCCCAATCCTTCCGCGCCTAGCGTCTTCTCTGTTCAAATATCCTCGGGGGGTCCGGGGGGCTGACGGCCCCCCGGCCTTGCCGCCAAAGCGACGGTGGGACCATGAAGCTGAAAGACCTTGAAATCTTCGTCGTGGCCCCGCCCTTTCCGGGCTGGGGCGGGCGCTACTGGATCTTCCCGAAACTGACCACCGACACCGGCATTGTGGGGTACGGCGAGTGCTATGCCTCAACCGTCGGGCCAAAGGCGATGCGCGCAGTGATCGAGGATGTGTTCGAACGCCACATGCTGGGCGAAAACCCCGAGAACATCGAACTCATGTTCCGCCGCGCCTATTCGGCAGGCTTCACCCAACGCCCCGACCCCACCGTGATGGGCGCGTTTTCAGGGCTAGAGATTGCCTGCTGGGACATCTTGGGCAAGGCGCGCAACCGCCCGGTCTATGCCCTTTTGGGCGGCAAGATGAAAGACCGCATCCGGTCTTACACCTACCTTTACCCCGAACCCGGCAAGGAAAGCGCCGAATTCTGGGTGGACCCCGATGCCGCCGCCGAAGCCGCGCTGCGGTTTGCCGATATGGGCTTTACGGCAGTCAAATTTGACCCCGCCGGTCCCTATACCATCCGTGGCGGCCATGAACCGGCGATGAGCGACATCACCCGCTCTGTCGCCTTCTGCAAGGCGATCCGCGCGGCTGTCGGGGATCGCGTCGACTTGCTCTTTGGCACCCACGGCCAATTCACCACCCCCGGCGCCATCCGCATGGGACGCGAATTGGAACCCTACAACCCGCTCTGGTACGAAGAACCGATCCCGCCGGATAACTTGTTGGAATTCGCCGAAGTCGCCAAATCCGTGCGCGTGCCGCTGGCAACCGGTGAACGCCTGACCACCAAGTACGAATTCGGTGCCCTGCTGCGCCACGGCGGGGTGAAAATCCTGCAACCCGCCCTTGGCCGCGTGGGCGGCATCTGGGAGGCCAAAAAAATCGCCGCAATGGCCGAGATTTTCAACGCCGAAATGGCCCCGCACCTCTACGCTGGTCCCGTGGAATGGGCGGCCAACGTGCATCTGTCGGCCTCGATCCCCAACCTCTTGATCGCCGAGACGATCGAGACCGGCGGGGCCTTCCACCAGAAACTGATCAAGAATTCGATCAAATGGGAGGACGGCTACATCCTGCCGCCCGAAGCCCCCGGTCTGGGCATCGAGTTCGACGAAGATGTGGCACGCGCCCACCCGTTCACAGGCACCGGCCTGCACCTGCAAATGCAAGAGGCCCCCTGCGACTACCGCAACGGCAACCGTTTTGAGGGCGGCGCACCCAGCATGCCGACCTGATCAAGACACCAAAGGCCCGCGCGACAAACGCGGGCCGAACGGCACACAAGCGCAAACAGGCACAAGCCTTGGCTTGTCAGGCGCAATGTCGGATTTGGCTGGGAATACATTGGTGGAGCAGAGGGGGATCGAACCCCTGACCTCGTCATTGCGAACGACGCGCTCTCCCAACTGAGCTACTGCCCCAATGCGCGGTGTGTGTCGCGCATTGGGCGGGGGATGTCAAGACTTCGGGCCGGGATTGACGGGCCCAAGCGCAGGATTGACCCTACCGCGTCAGCGCAAGTTATCCCTGCGCGTCAGCGCAAGTTATCCCTGACAAATGCCGCGATCTCTGCCGCCGGGCGGGCACCGGCCAGACGCGCCACCTCACGCCCTTTGCGATAGAGCACCAGGGCAGGGATGCCCCTTATCCCGGCACGCGCGGCGATGGCGGGGTAGTCTTCGGTGTTCAGCTTGGCCAGACGCGCCAGCGGGACCAGTTGCTTTGCTGCCTTGGCGAATTCAGGTGCCATCGCGCGGCAAGGACCGCACCATGGCGCCCAATAGTCCACCAACAGCGGCAGGTCGTCGCGGATCGCCTTGTCATGTGCTGCGGCATCCAGATCATGCACCCGCCCGTCATGCAGCGCAGCCCCGCAGACCCCGCATTTCGGCCCCGCCGCCATCCGTGCCACGGGCACGCGGTTCGCCTGACCACAAGCGGCACAGGTCAGGCGCAGGGCATCTGTGGTCTGGCCATTGGTCTGGCTGGTCGTGGTCTTGCTGTTCATGGCAGGGGCCCTTCACATTCTACCAACCGAATGTGTGTCCACCCCCGGCCTGCGGCAAGGGGCGCTCAAAAGAAATCGGTCTCGATCTCTGACACGTCAATTCCGAGCGCTTCCAACCCGGCCTCAAGGTTCTCGGCCAGATGCGGCATGCCCATTAGATACTGGTCCGTGGGCACCGTCGCCTCGGCATAGGCGGTTTCCAGCGCCTCATCGTAATCTTCGGGCTCATAGGTGCCACGCCCAACCCAGGCAATGGCGGTCAGATGCGCCTTTTCGTCATCGTTCAGCGCGTCGATGAAGGCGTGCAGTTCTTCTTCCCCGGCATCGCCTTCGCGGAACTGAAAGATGATCTGGGCAACTTTTTCAGGACTGATGTCGATGTCTGGCATGGCGGACTCCTTGATGGCTGATGGTCATTCTAACGGCAGCATCCTGCCAGCGTGTTAAAACGTCCCCGACATGGTGGCCAGCGCATAGGCAAGCGATCCGCCCAAGGTGGCAATCACCACCGACCGCCGCCACAGCCACAGCGCCACAACGGATGCCACGCCCGCGATCAGCGGCACGACCTGCGCCGCCAGCGCCATCGGAAGGAGCGAGGCCACGACCAGCGTGGCAATCGCCGCAGGGCCAGTGGCCGACAGGAACCGCGCCAAGGGCCCCGTCCCCTGCCCGGCCCCGCGTGACAGACGCGTCGGGCCGTAGCGGAACGCCCAATTCGCCGCGCCCACCATCAGCGCAAGGATCAGGATATGCAGGCTCATGCCCGCCCCCGCCGCAATGTGCCAGCGACCGCGCCCGCGATCATGCCCGCAAGGATGCCCGCCGTGCCAGACACCGCCAGAGTGCCTGCCACAGTGGCCAGTCCTGCCACCGCGATCACCGGCACCTGCGGCCGCGTCAGGATCGAGAGCAAGAGCGACAAGAACAGCGCAGGCAGCATGAAATCCAACCCCGCTTGAACCGTGGGCCAGCCCGCCAGCGCCCCGCCGCCCGCCAAAGCACCGACAACGGTGCCCGCAAGCCAACTGACATAAGCCCCAAGGCCAAGCCCGAACATGAAGGGTTCCGAAAACCGCCGCCCACGGGCGATCTCTCCCAAGGCCGCGCCAAAGACCTCATCCGTCAGACCCCAGGCCCAGGCCCAGGCGTGCCGGGTCGAGGCCGCATCGCCCGCCGACTTCAACAGCGCAGGCCCATAGAGCACATGGCGCAGGTTCATGGCGATCAGAGTGAAGGCCGCCACCAACAAAGGCGCGCCCGAAGTGATCAGCGCCAGCGCCAAAAACTGCGATGCCCCGGCGTAAATGATGAGCGACAGCGCAAAAGCCTCAACCGCCGACAACCCTGCCCCGGTCGCCGCCACGCCAAAGGCAAAAGCAATGGGGAAATACCCCATCGCAATGGGCAAAGCGGTGACCAGCCCGCTGCGGAAGGGTGCCTCATCAGACATGGGACGCAGGGGTAACGAAGGGGGGCGAGGCGGTCAACGGGGGCTTGGGGGTGGCGGGCAGGCGTTAGCTTCACCTTTACTTTTGTTCGGCTATTGTTCACTGTCAAATATCACTGATCTTCACTAGGTTTTGGGCATGACAAACGAAGCAGCACAAGATTTGCAGCGTTTCCTCGGAAATGACCGATTTGGCTGCGTCTTGGCTGACCCACCCTGGCGGTTTGAGAATCGGACAGGCAAGGTCGCGCCAGAACACAAACGTTTAGCGCGTTATCCGACCATGACTCTGGATGACATTTGCGCGCTTCCCGTTGCCGACCATCTAGAAGATCGGGCACATTGCTATCTGTGGGTTCCGAACGCCCTGCTGCCGGACGGCCTGCGTGTGCTGTCCGCATGGGGGTTCGAATACAAATCGAACCTGATCTGGCACAAGGAACGCAAGGACGGTGGCTCAGATGGTCGCGGTGTTGGGTTCTATTTCCGCAACGTGACAGAAGTGATCCTGTTCGGCACGCGCGGGAAAAATGTCCGCACGCTTGCCCCCGGACGGCGGCAGGTCAATTTCATTTCCACCCGCAAGCGCGAACATTCGCGCAAACCGGACGAGCAATATGGCCTGATCGAAGCCTGCTCTTGGGGCCCATACCTTGAAATGTTCGGTCGCGGCGTGCGCGAGGGTTGGACAGTCTGGGGCAATCAGGCCGAGGCAGATTACAAACCGACGTGGAAGACCTATTCATATAATTCTTCGTTGGCTGCCGAATAATCGCCGACAGACGCTAACGGCAAACCAATCAGTAGCAACGGACAAGGATTTCCAACTCCCCGCTTGATGCGGTCGTCGAGCTTTGCCCAGTGCGTTGTTGCAGCACCATATTTGTCGGCAACAAAGGACTGTGCGAATGCGTCAGCAAATGGCACCTGCTTTTCTAGCAAAGCATTCAGGTTCTTCGTTTGCCGCGCGGTGCGCTCTTTCATCCCCCAAGCCTCGAGTTCAGTAGCACTGAGAATACCTTCTGAACGGATCGCCGAGACAACAATTCTTGTCATGTGAACCTGCAAGGCGGCCCCGCGCGTAACAAGAACACCAAGCGATATCGCCCCTTGCGCATGCAAGCGCTGGAAATTCTCAAGGTCGCGGTCAAAGAATGGATCCTTGTTGTTCCATTCAATTTCAAGCGCCAGCGTCCCGTTACTGCAGCGTTTGACGTGATCGACCTCATGGGTCGTGGCTTCCCTCTCAACACCATCAACAATCGTGCGAACAATAAACTCGTGCTTGTGCCATCCCTGCGCATAAAGTGCATCGCGCAATCGCATGGTGGACGCAGCTTGTCCGCCACCGGACTTGATGATCTCGCGCGAGGGGATACGAAAGGATAGAAGGGCTGTGACTAGCCCCTCTATCTCTTCGGCAAAGTCGCCACCAAGAATAGCCTTGGCATGATTGCGTGTCTCGATGTCAAATCCGGAAGCACCCAATACGCCAAACACGAAAACCCTCCCCCGTCACTGGTCCTTCGGCACCACCCGCAGGCGCAATTCGCGCAGTTGTTCATTCATCGGCTCTGACGGGGCGCCCATCAGCAGGTCTTCGGCGCGTTGGTTCATCGGGAACATGATGACCTCGCGGATGTTTTGCTCATCGGCCAGCAGCATCACGGCGCGGTCGATGCCCATGGCGCAGCCGCCGTGCGGGGGGGCGCCGTATTTGAACGCCTTGACCATGCCGCCAAAGCGCTTGTCCACTTCCGAGTTCGGGTATCCGGCCAGCTCAAAAGCCTTGTACATGATCTCTGGCTTGTGGTTGCGGATGCCGCCCGAAATCAGCTCATAGCCGTTGCAGGCCAGATCATACTGATAGGCATAGACATTCAGCGGATCGCCCATCAGCGCCTCAAGCCCGCCCTGCGGCATTGAAAACGGGTTGTGGGAAAAGTCGATCTTGCCGTCGTCGGTCTTCTCATACATCGGGAAATCGACGATCCACGCAAAGCGGAAGGTGTCTTTCTCCATCAAGCCCAACTCACGCCCGATCTCATTGCGCGCACGTCCTGCGACAGAGAGGAACTGATCCGGCTTACCACCCAGGAAGAAGGCCGCATCGCCAAGGCCAAGGCCCAGTTGCTGGCGGATCGCTTCGGTCCGTTCGGGGCCGATGTTCTTGGCCAAGGGACCGGCGGCTTCCATGCCTGACCCATCCTCAGCCTCACGCCAGAAGATATAGCCCATGCCGGGCAGACCCTCTTTCTGGGCAAAGGCGTTCATGCGGTCGCAGAACTTGCGGCTGCCGCCCGTGGGGGCCGGGATGGCGCGGACCTCGGTGCCCTCATTCTCCAACAGCTTGGCAAAGACCGCAAAGCCCGACCCGCGGAAATGTTCGGACACGATCTGCATCTTGATCGGGTTGCGCAGGTCCGGCTTGTCCGACCCGTACCACAAAAGCGAATCCCGATAGGCGATGCGCGGCCAATCGGCAGGCACGGCGCAATCGGGGCGGAATTCCTGGAACATGCCTTGGATGACCGGCTGCACGGCGGCAAAGACGTCTTCCTGTTCCACAAAGCTCATCTCGACGTCCAACTGGTAAAAGTCGGTCGGCGAACGATCCGCACGCGGGTCTTCATCGCGAAAGCAGGGCGCAATCTGGAAATAGCGGTCAAAGCCCGCCACCATGATCAACTGCTTGAACTGCTGTGGGGCCTGCGGCAGGGCGTAGAACTTGCCCGGATGCAGACGCGACGGCACCAGAAAGTCGCGCGCGCCTTCAGGGGAAGAGGCCGTGATGATCGGGGTCTGGAATTCGTTGAACCCCTGATCCCACATCCGGTTGCGCAAAGACCGCACCACGTTTGACCGCAGCATCATGTTGCGGTGCAGCTTTTCGCGGCGCAGATCAAGGAAGCGGTAGGTCAGGCGCGTCTCTTCGGGATAATCCACCTCGCCAAACACCGGCATCGGCAGTTCTTCGGCGGCCCCAAGCACCGTCAGGCCCGTGGCGTAAACCTCAACCTCGCCCGTCGGTATCTTGGGGTTGACCAAAGCCGCATCGCGCGCCTTGACCCGACCGTCAATGCGGATGACCCATTCGGACCGGACCTTTTCGATCCCGGCAAAGGCCGGGCTGTCGCTGTCAGCCAGCACCTGCGTGATGCCATAATGATCGCGCAGGTCGATGAACAGCACGCCACCATGATCGCGCACACGGTGCACCCAGCCCGACAGACGGACCGTTTGGCCCACATGGGCGGTGTTCAATTCGGCGCAGGTATGGCTGCGGTAGGCGTGCATGGTTATCCCCTTCAAGAGGCTATCTGGCGTTTGCAGCCGATACACCCCTTGCCGCGTGCGAAGTCAAGGCCCGCGCCTGCGCGGTTGCACTCTTGGCCGCCGTCGCAGGGGGCTGTCTGCCCCCCACGGCGCGTCCCGCGCCTCCCCCCGAGGATATTTTCGCAAAGGAGATATCAGCAAAAAGACAAACTTCTCTCTCCTTTGCTCAAATATCCGCCGGGGGAGGCGCCGCTTGCGGCGACGGCGGCGGCACGCCCCCCTTGCTTTGTCCGGTGCCCTGCACCGGACAAAGCGCATCGCTTGCGCGGGCTTGCCCGCGCGCCGCTTAGTTTGCGGTCCAGACCGCCGGGATCAAGCCGCGCAGGGCGTTGCCGACCCAGAGGCGGACATGGGGAAGATCGCAGGCCATCAACACCTCTTCCGGCACGTCCATCTCAGCGCGCAAGACGCCGGGAAGCAGGCCTGAGGAGAGGGGCGGGGTCCGCATCCCCTGCCCCCGGTCGAAGAACACCGTGGTGATGCTGCCGTCGCAGACCTCGTCCTGTTCGTTCAGGAAAATCACCTCGTCCAGCCCGGCCGGCAGGGCAGCGCGGGCGGCGTCATAGGCGGGGCGGTGGGTGGATTTGACCGCAAGCCACGGATCGGCAGAGAACAGACGTGTTGGGGCAAGGCCCACACGCCATTCGGCTTTCGCGGGAGGCAGGGGTGCGCTGGTCACTTCGACATCGCCCGCGGGCCCGAGGGTCAGGCGCACGCGCAAGGGAGCAGAGTCGCTGGCAGCCATCAACGCCGCCCAGACAGAAGCGATATCACAGGCAAACCCAAGCCGCGCCGCACCTTGCGACAGGCGCGCCAGATGCAGGGGAAGGCGCGGATAGTCTGCGCCATCCCAGAGCAGCGTCTCGATCAGGCGGATTCCAGCGGTGTCACCGAAAGTCCGGTCGCGTAGCGGGCTTTCCACAGCGCCTCCTCCCATTCGCCATTGGCGGTGGAATCATGCACCACGCCGCCACCGACATTCAGCGTCACCCGCCCTTCCGGGAACAAGGACAGCGTGCGGATCGCCACATTCCACGCCGCATCACCGTCTGGAGACATCCAGCCCATCGCGCCGCAATAGACACCACGGGGGCTGCGCTCCACCTCACGAATAATCTGCAGGGCGCGGATTTTTGGCGCGCCTGTCACCGAACCGCAAGGAAACAGCGCCGCCATCAACCCCGGCAGGTCCGCGCCCGCCAGCAACTCCCCAGTGATGGTCGAGGACATCTGATGCACTGTGGCAAAGGGCTCCACGGCAAACAGTTCCGGCACCTTGACCGATCCGACGCGGGACATGCGCGAGATGTCATTGCGCAGCAAATCCACGATCATCAGGTTCTCGGCCCGCCCTTTGTCGGACGCCGCCAGTTCCGCGGCAATTGCCGCGTCCACCACAGGATCGGGATCGCGGGGCGCGGTGCCCTTCATCGGACGGGCGGAAATCGTGCCGCCCCGTACCCGGAAGAACAGCTCCGGGCTGCGCGAGATCACCACCGGCCCGGCCCCAAGGTCACAATACATGCCATAACCCACCGCCTGCCGCGCCCTCAGCGCACCATAGAGGCCAAGCGGCGTTCCGGCCTGCAAACGGCTCGCCATCGGGAAGGTCAGGTTGATCTGATAGCAATCCCCCGCCGCGATATAGGCCGCCACGCGGTCAAAGGCGCGGCCATAGGCGGCGCGGCTGACCAAGGGGCGCGGCGCGGCAAGGCGCGCGGTCCCTGCCTCGGCCGCCGCCCGCGCCAGCACAGATGCACCATCCTGCGGCGCGTCGTAGATCCCCAGCGCCACCAGCGGACCGGCCCGACGGCGTGGCATCAGCGGGCGGAGCTTGGGTTCCAGCGCAAAGCCTGCCTCATAGGCCAGATAGCCTGCGACCCAAGCCCCAGCGCGACGCGCAGCCTCGGCCCGCGCCAGTGCGGGTGCAACGTCGCGTGCGGTCAGGGCGACCACCACGTCGCGCGGGGCGTCAAACAGCGCGGGGCTGCTGTCGGGGCCATGTTCGCACAGGATCACGCGTGCTCTCTCCGCTGGCGGTCGTACACCCGTCGGGACATCACACCGACAGGCAGCCCAGATAGCACCGCCACCCCGGCCCGACCAGTCCACCCGCGACACCCTGCCACGCGGTCGCGCCTTTGCCCATCCAACAGGCGACGATGCACCGGAACAGGATCAACCACACGGCAAAACCTGAAAAGATCGTTTCAGTGCTTGCCGGATTGGAAAAAACCGACTCTTATTCCGGTGCGAGTGGCGGGATCAACCGCCCCGACACCTGACCGAGACGATAACGGACAAAAACGCCAACAACAGCGGGGTAGATCATGGCATCGGACGATTACACCGATCATGACAAGCATCAGGACGTCGCCGTCCTGCACAGCATGGGGTATGCGCAGGAATTGCAGCGCTCCATGTCGAAATTCTCGAATTTCGCCATCTCCTTCTCGATCATCTGCATCTTGTCGGGGGGGATCAACAGCTTTGCACAGGCGATTTCGTCTGTGGGTGGCGCAGGGGCCGGCATCGGCTGGATCGTAGGCTGCCTCTTGTCGGGCATGTTCGCGCTGGCCATGGCACAGATCGCCTCGGCCTTTCCGACGGCGGGGGGCCTTTATCACTGGGCGTCCATCCTTGGAAACCGGTTCTGGGGCTGGCTGACGGCCTGGCTGAACCTCTTGGGCCTGATCACCGTTCTGGGCGCCATCAACATCGGCACCGCCTATTTCTTCCAAGGCACCTTCGGCGCGCTCTTTGGCACCACAGGCGCTGACGGTGCAATCACGCCTTGGCCCAGTTCAGACATGGAGATCGTGGTATTCGTTGCCATCATCACCATCATTCAGGCCGTGTTTAACCACATCGGCATCAAGGCGACGACCTTTCTGACGGACGTCTCAGGCTATCTGATCTTCGCGACCACCGCGGTTCTGGTGCTGGCCTGCCTTTATTTTGCGCC
>NKIT01000018.1:0-18258 GCA_002256185.1 Rhodobacteraceae bacterium PARR1
CGGAGAGTTTGGTCAAACCTTGTGCCCTATGCCCTGAAAATCAAACCGCCCGCGTCCGCAGGAACAGGTATAGCGGCAGCCCGCAACTGACGCCGATGCAGAAGGTTGCCGGGATCGCGACCAGCGCCAGCCAGTTCTTGCGCACCCATGTCTCGGCCAGCACCCAGACCGTCAGCGTGATCGCCGCAATGGTCAGATCCCATGTCAGCCCGGTGGTGGAGGCGTTGACATACCAAGCATCAATCAACCCCGACAGCCCGGTGCCGGTTTCGCGCATGTGGGTCACGAACCAATACATCGGATGCACCGCGCCCCAGACCGCCAGCGCCAGATAGATCATCCGCAGCACGCTCATTGTGACACGATCCCGATGGAGGCCTCACCCGTCAGGGTGACGCCGGGTTTGGCTTTGGCAGGTGGCGGCACAGGATCACCGTCCACGCCACAGGCGAACAGCGGAACCATCAGCAGCAAGGGCAACAGGCGGCGCATGGGCGAACCTTTCCAGAGTTTCGCTGAAAGCTAGGCCACAAGCGCTGCGAAGTCACCCCGCCAGCGGTCACGAAATCCCCAGCAGACCCTTCCACCGCGCCACCTGCGCGCGGACCTGATCCGGCGCAGTGCCGCCATAGGACCGGCGCGAGCGGACCGAGTTTTCCACCCCCAACACGTCAAACACATCGGCGCGGATGCCTGCGTGGACCGTTTGCATATCGGCCAGCGTCAGGTCTGGCAGGTCGCAGCCCTTGCCCTCGGCCATCGCCACCAGCGTTCCGGTGACGTGATGCGCGTCGCGGAAGGGCAGGCCCAGTTCGCGCACCAGCCAATCGGCCAGATCGGTGGCGGTGGAAAACCCGCTGGCCGCAGCCTGTGCCAGCACAGGGCGGTTGGCGGTCATGTCGCCCACCATGCCGGTCATTGCGGCAAGGCCGAGCATCAGCGTGTCGGCGGCGTCAAAGACCTGTTCCTTGTCCTCCTGCATGTCCTTGGAATAGGTCAGCGGCAGACCTTTCATGATGGTGAACAAGGCCACCGTCGCGCCAAGGATGCGGCCCAGTTTGGCGCGCAAAAGCTCTGCCGCGTCGGGGTTTTTCTTCTGCGGCATGATGCTGGATCCGGTTGTCCAACGATCCGACAGGCGCACAAAGCGGAACTGCGCAGAGGACCAGATCACCAACTCTTCGGCAAAGCGCGACAGGTGCATCGCGCAGATGCTGCTGGCCGACAGGAATTCCAGCGCGAAATCGCGGTCGGAGACGGAATCAAGGCTGTTGGCCGTGGGTCGGTCAAACCCCAGTGCCGATGCCGTGGCGTGGCGGTCGATGGGAAAGGACGTTCCGGCCAAAGCCGCCGCCCCAAGCGGGCATTCGTTCATCCGGGCGCGGGCATCCTGAAAGCGCGACCGATCCCGCGCGAACATCTCGACATAGGCCAGCATGTGATGGCCCCATGTCACGGGCTGGGCGGTTTGCAGATGAGTGAAGCCGGGCATGACCCAATCTGCGCCAGCATCTGCCTGTGCGACAAAGGCGGTCATCAGCGCGGTCAGCCCGTCAATCGCCGCGTCACATTGCGCGCGGACCCAGAGCCGGAAATCCACCGCGACCTGATCATTGCGCGACCGCGCCGTGTGCAATCGCCCCGCCGGTTCGCCGATGATTTCCTTGAGCCGGGCTTCCACATTCATGTGGATGTCTTCCAATTCCACCCGAAACGGGAAATTGCCCCCTTCGATCTCTGACAACACCGTGAGAAGGCCTTCCCCGATCGCCTCGGCGTCCTTATTGGTGAGTATGCCTTGCGCGGCGAGCATTGCCGCATGGGCGCGCGACCCTGCGATGTCCTGCGCGTAAAGCCGTTTGTCGAAGCCGATGGAGGCGTTGATCGCCGTCATGATGGCATCCGGCCCTTCGGCAAAACGCCCGCCCCACATCTGGTTGGCGGATTTGGACTCTGGGGGTGCGGACATGGGTGCGGCCTTCGGAGGGATGATGCTGCGGAAAATTCTGGCTGTTCTTTATACGGCATCACTCCTTGGTGCAAATCCGGCGCTGGCAGGGGATGTTTCGTCCTTGCTGGAAGGCGACATGAAGAAACTGGCGATGGCCGAAGAACCCATCGCCCTGCCCGAAGCGGTGTTTCTGGACGCCACCGATGGTGAACATGCCCTGGCCGATTGGCAGGGAAAATGGGTGGTGCTGAACTTCTGGGCCACATGGTGCGCCCCCTGCCGGAAGGAGATGCCCTCGCTGGACCGCTTGCAGGCGGCAATGCCCGAACTGGTGGTGCTGCCGGTGGCCACGGGGCGCAATGCGGTGGAGGGGATCGAACGATTCTACGCCGAGGCCGGGGTGACCGCGCTGCCGGTGCTGCGCGATCCGCAATCGGCGCTGGCGCGTGAGATGGGGGTGATGGGCCTGCCGGTGACGTTGATCGTCAATCCGGACGGCGAGGAAGTCGCCCGCCTGATCGGCGATGCCGAATGGGACAGTGACAGTGCCAAGGCGGTGCTGGCGGAGTTGATGAAGTAGCCGCGTTTCGGCTGACAGGTCGGCAGTGGGGGTTTCACACCCCGTCGTCCATCGGTTCTTGGACCGATGGCGAACCCGATGAACGACCCCCGTGGGAAATTTTAAGACAGAAAATGAAGTTGGCTGTTCGGGCCGGGACCGTCAGTCAAACACCCCGGCGACACGCCCGAACAGCATGAAGGCGCGGGCGGTGCGGGTGTCTGAGAGAGCGGCGAGGTCGGTGTCGGACGCGTCTTTCTCGAACTGCTGCAAGGTCTTGTCGAAGGTGCGCATGAAGTGATGCGCGGCGTCGCGGAAGATGGTGTCCTCGCGCATGCGACCTGCGGTCAAGGCGAGCGAGGACCGATCCCGCACACCGCCAAGGCCCGCGATCTGGCCGCCACGTTCCCCGGCGGCGAAGCGGCGCCACAATTCGGGACGGGCGCGTTCGGGGCGCAGGTCATCCATGTAGATGCCTTCTTGCGCGAGCAGGGTCAGCACGTCCTGTGCCGCGCGGATCAGTTTGGCGACGTTGCGATCCTCAAGCGCCATGCGCAGGGCGCGGAAGCCGTCCTTGTCATCGGGGCCTTCGGGGAAGTTCAGCGCGCGCAGGAATTCGGCGATGCCCAGTGGCGGGCGCAGCTCATCCGCCGGGGTGCCAAGGGCCAATGCGGGCTGTTCGTCGGCAGGCTGCGGGCGCGGGGCGGCCATCGCGGATTTGCGATCCGCCGAGGGCACGGTCAGCGTGGTATCGCGCCGCGACTGGAAGGTTGCGGTGGCCTCTTTGGTGGCCGCCGTCAGTTCGTCGAATTTCTGTTCCACCACCGGCTTGATCGCGGCGGTGGTTTGCTGGTTCACCAGATAGGCGTTGCGCATCGCCTCGACGGTGGATTGCAGGCGGGCGGCTTCGGCCCGCAGTTCGCGCACCGACCGCAAGGTGGTGACAGAGGCCCAGATCAGCGCCAGCGGCAAGAACACCACCAGAAGCGTCATCACGATGCCCAGAAGCCCGCGCCCATCGGTGGCGGGCAAGAGCGAGACATAGGCCACCACCGCCACGACCCAGACCACTGCCAAGAGCGCCGCCACCAATTCCGCAGGGCCAAAGCTGGCCACGGGTTCGGGGCGGGCGAAAACGCCCAGCGGTTCGGTCATGCGGTCCTGTTCGTCTGCCATGCGCGCGTGGTCCCCTGTGCGTCAGACGTAGCGGATGCTGACGATCTCATAGCTTTTCTGGCCGCCGGGGGTTTTCACCTCGACGCTGTCGCCTTCTTCCTTGCCGATCAGCGCACGGGCAATGGGCGAGCGGATGTTCAACAGGCCGCGTTCGATGTCGGCCTCGGCCTCACCGACGATTTGATAGGTTTTCTCTTCGTCGGTGTCTTCGTCGACGATCACGATGGTCGCGCCGAATTTGATCGCGCCCGAGAGTTTGGCGGGATCAATCACCTCTGCCAGCGACAGCATCGCCTCAAGTTCCTTGACGCGGCCTTCGATGAAAGACTGCTTTTCGCGCGCCGCGTGGTATTCGGCGTTTTCCGACAGGTCGCCATGTTCCCGCGCCTCGGCAATCGCGCGGATCACGGCGGGCCGTTCGACGGATTTCAGCGTCTTCAGTTCTTCGTCCAGTGCGGTGAATCCCGCACGCGTCATCGGAATCTTTTCCATCGTCCACTCACGCAAATGACAAGGCCACAGCCTTTGTCAGGCAGTGGCGCTGTGCGGTCCCGTTTCCCGCACCTGACCTGACCGGGGTACGAATTGCAAGGGGCCTTGGTGGGCGCTGTCCCGAAGCGGCGGCCTTTGCGCCACCGGATCAGCGACCCAATGACGCTTTGCGACACTGTGATGCCGCGTCAAGATTGACCCCCGCGCGCGGGATGGGCTAGGGGAAGGCTGCACAGCGCCATCACCGGCGCAACTTTATTGCGCGCCGGGTTCGGCGTCGCTGCGGAAGGATGGAAGATGGCCGAGATCGTCCGGGAATCGATGGAATATGATGTCGTGATCGTCGGTGCCGGTCCGGCGGGGCTGTCGGCGGCGATCCGGCTGAAGCAGTTGGATGCCGACCTGTCGGTGGTGGTGCTGGAAAAAGGGTCCGAGGTCGGGGCGCATATCCTGTCCGGCGCGGTCTTGGACCCATCGGGGCTGGATGCGTTGCTGCCCGACTGGCGCAGCATGGGTGCGCCGATCAAGACCGAGGTGGTTGAGGACAACTTCTACATCCTTGGCCCCGCCGGTCAGGCGCGCATTCCGAATTGGCCGATGCCGCCCCTGATGAACAACCACGGCAATTACATCGTCTCGATGGCGAATGTCTGCCGCTGGATGGCGGGTGTGGCCGAAGGGCTGGGGGTTGAGATTTTCCCCGGCATGGCGGCAAGCGCCTTGGTCTATGACGGTGACCGCGTGAAAGGCGTTGTTGCGGGGGAATTCGGGCTTGATCCCGCCACTGGTGAGCCGGGACCGTCCTATGAGCCGGGGATGGAGTTGCACGGCAAATACGTCTTCCTGTCCGAAGGCGTGCGCGGGTCTTTGTCAAAAGAGGTCATCGCCAAATATGACCTGTCCAAAGGTCACTGCCCGCAGAAATTCGGCCTTGGCATGAAGGAAATCTGGGAGATTGATCCCGCCAAGCACCGCCTTGGCACCGTGACCCACACGATGGGCTGGCCGCTGGGGGGCAATGCCGGGGGTGGGTCGTTCATTTACCACCTTGAGAACAATCAGGTCTATGTCGGCTTCGTGGTCCATCTGAACTACGAAAACCCGCACCTTTACCCCTACATGGAATTCCAGCGCTTCAAGCATCACCCGATGGTCGCTGAGTTGCTGAAAGGCGGCAAACGCGTGGCTTATGGCGCGCGCGCGATCTCTGAGGGTGGCTGGCAGTCGATCCCCAAGATGACCGCGCCGGGCGTTGCGCTGCTGGGATGCTCGGCGGGTCTTGTGAACGTGCCGCGCATCAAGGGCAATCACAACGCCATGTTGTCGGGCAAGGCGGCGGCGGAATCGGCCTATGCCGCGATCAAGGCCGGGCGTCAGGGTGATGAGTTGACCGGGTATGAGGCCGAGGTGCGGAATGGCCCCATCGGGCGCGATCTGAAAAAGGTCCGCAACGTAAAGCCGCTGTGGTCGAAGTATGGTCTGGTGGCCAGCCTGATGGGCGGCGGCATCGCCATGTGGGCCAAAACCATCGGTCTGACGATCTTTGGCACGCTGAAACACGGCAAATCCGATGCGGCGGCAACGGGGCTGGCCAAGGACTTCAAGCCGATCGACTATCCGAAACCCGATGGAAAGCTGTCCTTTGACCGTCTGACCAATGTGGCCTTCAGCTTTACCAACCATGATGAGGCGCAGCCCGCCCATCTGAAGCTGCGCGACAAGTCGATCCCCATTGCGGTCAACCTGCCGAAATACGCCGAACCCGCGCAGCGCTATTGCCCGGCGGGCGTCTATGAGGTGGTCAGCGAAGAGGGCAAAGACCCGCGCTTTGTCATCAACTTCCAGAACTGCGTGCATTGCAAAACCTGCGACATCAAAGACCCGTCGCAGAACATCAACTGGACCACGCCGCAGGGCGGGGGCGGGCCGAACTATCCCAACATGTGATGCCGTTCTGACAATCGCTTGATCAAGGGCGGCGCAGGCACCATGACGCCGCGCCGCCGATGGACAGCCGGGGCCGGGGGGGCTAGCGTGAGCCTACCCAATCGGAGTGCGTGCCTGATGCGTCGTTTCCTTGCCATGTCCTTGTCCTCTCTGGCCGTGATCGCCGCCCTGTCCGGGGCAGCGCGCGCTGATGAGGGTGCGGATGCGGGCGCGTGGCTGGCGGCACGGGCGGCGTCGGGCCTTGGGGATTTCCGGGCCGGGGCGTTCTGGTATGACCGCGCCTTGCAGGGTGATCCGGCCAATCAGCAATTGCTGGATGGGGCGGTGCTGTCGTCCATCGGCTTGGGCGATTTTCCTGCCGCTGCGGACTATGCCCGCCGCCTTGGCCAGACCGGGGCGCGCAGCCAGACGGCGTTCCTTGCGCTGACGGCGGAACAGGCGGTGAAGGGTGACTTCGCGCAACTGGTGGCCGACATCCAAGGCGGGCGCAGCATTGGCACCGTGCTGGACAAGCTGATCATCGCATGGGCGCAACTGGGCGACGGCAAGATGACCGACGCGCTGAAGGCATTCGACGACCTGTCAAAGTCGGATGGGCTGGCGGGGTTGTCGCTGTATCACAAGGCGCTTGCCTTGGCCTCGGCCGGGGATTTCGAAGGTGCCGAAGAAATCCTGTCGGGCAAGGCGGCAGGTCCGGTTGATGTGACGCGGCGCGGGATCATCGCCCATGTCCAGATCCTCAGCCAGTTGGAACAGGGCCCCAAGGCGCTGGAGATTATTGACAACACCTTTGGCACGGACCCTGACCCGGAACTGGATGCCATGCGGGCGGTGCTGAAGGCGGGCGAGCCTTTGCCCTTTGACGTGGTGCGCAACGCCCAGGATGGCATGGCCGAGGTGTTCCGTTCCTTGGCCGAGGTGCTGGGAGATCAGGCCGATCCCGGCTTTTTGCTGCTATACACCCGCGTGGCCGCCTATCTGCGGCCTGATCTGGGCGATGCCATCCTGACGACGGCCCAGATTTTGGAACAGCAGGGACAGTTGGACCTTGCCGCCGAAACCTTTGCCAAAATCCCGGCGGACAGCCCCCTGTTCCACATCGCGGAAATGGGCCGCGCCGATACGCTGATTTCCAGCGGCAAGGTCGATGCCGGGATCGAGGTGCTGCAAGCCCTGACCCGCAGCCATGCCGATCTGCCCGCCGTGCATATGGCGCTGGCCGATGCCCTGCGTGGTCAGGAACGCTTTGCCGACTCCATCGCCCCTTATGACGAGGCGATCCGCCGCATCGGCCCGCCGCAGCCGCGCCATTGGGCCGTGTTCTTTGCCCGTGGTATCAGCCACGAACGCACCGGTGATTTCGCCTTGGCCGAGGCGGATTTGCGCAAATCGCTGGAGTTGTCGCCCGATCAGCCGTCGGTGCTGAACTACCTTGGCTACAGCTTTGTGGACCGCGGCGAAAACCTTGAAGAAGCCTTGGGCATGATCCAACGCGCGGTTGCGGCACAGCCAGAGTCGGGTGCGATCACCGACTCGCTGGCTTGGGCCTATTTCCGCATGGGGCGCTATGCCGATGCGGTGGAACCGATGGAACGCGCGTCGCTGCTTGAGCCGGTCGATCCCATCGTGACCGACCATCTGGGCGATGTCTATTGGGCCGTGGGCCGCAAGCTGGAGGCGCAGTTTCAATGGCGCCGCGCCCTGTCCTTTGATCCGGATGAGAAAGAGGCGACCCGCATCCGCAAGAAGCTTGAGGTGGGTCTGGACCAAGTGCTGATCGACGAAGGCAAGCCGCCGATTACCCCCGTGGTGGCGGATGGCAACTGAGGCTGTCGAATTCGCCCCGGCGAAGGTCAACCTCGCGCTGCATGTGACCGGGCGGAGGGCGGATGGCTATCATCTGCTGGATTCGCTGGTGGTCTTTGCAGGCGTCGGGGATCGGGTCACGGCGGAACCGGCAGCGGGGTTGTCGCTGGACATCACAGGCCCGCAATCGGCCGCGCTTTCGGTGACGGATGATAACCTTGTCCTGCGTGCGGCGCGGGCGATGGGGGCCGAAGGGTGGCATCTGCGATTGGACAAACACCTGCCGGTGGCATCCGGCATCGGTGGTGGTTCGGCGGATGCGGCGGCGACGCTGCGCCTTTTGGCGCGGCTGTCGGGCAAGCCCCTTCCCCCCGCGGCTGAGGTCTTGCGTCTTGGCGCGGATGTTCCGGTCTGTCTGGCGGGCCAGCCGGTGCGGATGACCGGCATCGGTGAGGGCCTGCACCCCTTGCCCCACGCCCTGCCGCCCGTGTGGCTGGTGCTGGTGAACCCCGGTCAGGCGGTTTCAACGCCTGAGGTGTTCCGCGCCCTTGACCGGCGCGACAATGCGCCGATGCAATCGCTGCCGCGCCTGCGCGATGCGGCCGAACTGGCGGCTTGGGTGGCGATGCAGCGCAATGATATGGAATCCGCCGCCACACGCCTGCTGCCCATCATCGCCGAGGTGCGCCGGGCGCTGTCAGCGCAACCGGGGTGTTTGCTGTCGCGGATGTCCGGCAGTGGGGCGACGTGTTTTGGGCTGTTCGCCGATCCCCTGTCAGCCAATGCTGCCGCGCGGGCGATCAGCGCGCGCCAGCCGGGATGGTGGGTGGCCGATGCGCCGGTCCTGACCTGAGCGTCAGTTGATCCGCGCCACCACGTAATCCGCCAAATCCGCCAGCATGTCGCGCAGGTCATGCGGCGGCAGGCCCGCCAGCGCGGCCTTGGCCTGTGCGACCCAATCCAGCGCCTCGGCCCTCGAGGCCTCCATCGCGCCATGTTTTTGCATCAGGGTCATGGCATGGGCCAGATCACCGTCCCGCTGGTCGCCCTTTTCGATCACCCGCTGCCAGAAGGCGCGTTCTTCGGCGTCGGCCTTGGCGACGGCCTTGATCACGGGCAGGGTCAACTTCCGTTCGCGGAAATCGTCGCCGGTGTTCTTGCCGATCACCGCATCCGACCCGCCGTAGTCCAGCAGGTCATCGACGATCTGGAAGGCAATCCCCAGCGCATCGCCATAGGTCCACAGCGCCTTGACCTGATCTTCGGGCACAGCGGCGATGACAGCGCCCACTTCGGTAGCGGCAGAGAACAGCGCGGCGGTTTTGCCGCGAACGACTTTCAGGTAAATCTCTTCGGTCGTGCGCAAATCCTGCGCGGCGGTCAGTTGCAGAACCTCACCCTCGGCGATCACGGCGCTGGCGTTGGCGAGGATGTCCATCACCCGCAGTGACCCGGTTTCCACCATCAACTGAAAACTGCGGGCGAACAGGTAATCCCCCACCAGAACCGAAGATTTGTTGTCCCACAGCAGGTTGGCCGTCGGACGCCCCCGGCGGCGTTCGCTTTCGTCCACCACATCATCATGCAGCAGCGTTGCGGTGTGGATGAATTCCACCGTCGCGGCCAGCTTCACATGATTGTCGCCCTGATAGCCGCACATCCGCGCGGCGGCGAGGGTCAGCAGCGGGCGCAGACGCTTTCCGCCCGCCTCGATCAGATGCGCGGTCACTTCGGGAATGCGCGGGGCGTGTTCGCTGGCCATCCGCAGCCGGATCAAAGCATTCACTGCCGCCATATCCTCGGCCAGCCAATCGGCCAGCCGTTCCTGCGGTTTGCGTGCGGCTTCGTCCAGACCCATGCGCGTCACCTTCGCCTTCCCCTCGACAGCCGGGGCCGTAACCCCTTAAGTCTTTTTCCATGAAAGAGCTTTTGCGCAGCACCGACCCGACGATCATCGCCTTTGCCACGGCCCTTCTTGAGGGCGAGGGTATAGAGGTATTCGATCTGGACGTCCACACGAGCATCCTTGAAGGCTCCTTGGGCATCTTGCCGCGCCGGTTGATGGTGCGGGACGCGGATCACTTCCTTGCCAGCGTGGTGATCCGGGACAATGGCATTCCCACGGGGCGTTAGATTGGGGCGATAAAGTGGATCGCTTTGCCGATGATGACCTGAGCGACGACAAGTTCCTGATGGGCCGCTTGCGCCTGTTGCAGCCGACCCGCGGCTATCGCGCGGCCACTGATCCGGTGTTGCTGGCGGCGGCCTGTCCGGCATCGCCGGGGCAGCGCGTGCTGGATCTGGGCTGTGGCGCGGGGGCGGCCAGCCTGTGCCTTGGCGCGCGGGTGGCGGGGCTGGCGCTGGCGGGGCTGGAGGTGCAGGCCGCCTACGCCGATCTGGCCCGCCGCAACGCCGCCCGGAATGGGCAGGGGCTGGAGGTGCATGACGGCGACCTGACGGCCATGCCTGCGCCGTTGCGCCGGGGGTTTGACCATGTGATCGCCAATCCGCCCTATTATGCGGCAGGCGGTTCCCCTTCGCCCATCCCCGCGCGGGACAAGGCGCTGCGGGTGGAGACGCCCATTGCCGCTTGGGTGGCGGCAGCGGCGGCGCGGCTGGACCCCGGCGGATGGCTGACCATGATCTTTGCGACGCCCTGCCTGCCCGAGGCGGTGTCGGCGCTGGCCCCCAAGATGGGATCGGCGCTTGTCCTGCCGCTGGCCCCGCGTCAGGGACGCGAGGCCCCGCGCGTGATCCTGCGCGCCCGCAAGGGCGGAAAGGCCCCATTCCGCCTGTTGGCCCCCTTCATCCTGCATGAAGGCACAGCCCATGACGGGGACCGCGAAAGCTATACCCCCGCCGCCAATGCCGTGCTGCGCGATGGTGCGGACCTGTCGGCTGCGTTTCGCTGATCTGTCTAAACCTGTCCTAAAGTCTACACGACATTTTCGTGACACGACTCATATTCTGTGGTGCACTCATATGACGGACAGCAACCACAGGAGGATTGATATGACGGTCGCTTCGCATCTGCAGGAACTGCGTCGCAAGCACGAACACCTCTCTACCCAGGTTGAGAAAGAGCAGCGCAGCCCCGCCGCCGATGCTCTGAAGATTGCCGAATTGAAAAAGCAAAAGCTGAAGCTCAAGGAAGAGATGGGCCGATTGATGCAATAAGCATCAGGCTTTTGCGCTGGACCCCGACTTACTGGCTCTGGCCGCCAGCGCCGCCCCCCCCGCGATCAGGACCGCCGCGATCAGCAGCGTCCAACTTGGTGCTGTGAACCCTGCGAGGACCAGCGCCAAGGTAGACAACAGCGGGGCAGCATAGGAGGCGACGCCCAGCAACTGGATGTCGCCTTTTTTCATGCCGATATCCCATGTGAAAAACGCCGCACCCACAGGGCCGATCCCCAAGGCGATGATGGCCAGCCATCCGGTTGCGCCCTCTGGCCAGACGGTCTGTTCCAGCGCCAGATGCGCGGGCAGCGACAGAAGCGCCGTGCCAAGGCAATAGATCGTGACGCTTTCGGTGGGCACGTCGCCCAGACGCCGCGACAACACGGAATAGGCGGCCCAAGTGACCGCGCAGAGGAAGCCAAGGCCAAGCCCGGTCAGATTCACCGCCCCGTCATCGCCCCGGTTCAGCACGATCAGCGCCGCCCCCGCAAAGGCGACCAGCGCCCCGATGATATGGGCGGGGCGGATCGTCTCGCCGGGTAGCAGGCCGGAAAACAGCACGATGAACAGCGGCCAAAGATAGGCCATCAGGCCGGTTTCCGCACTCGGGGCGACGCGAAAGGCGGTGAAATACAGCGCGTGATAGCCAAAGAGGCCAATGATCCCAAAGGCATAGACCCGCCAAGAAATACCCTTTAGCCGTGACAGCCCGTTGCGCAGCGTCCAGATCAGACCCAGCGTGCCGCCGATGCCAAAAGTGAGGACGTTCAGCAGAAACGGCGGCACCGGCGAAGAGCCGATGGTGAACAGCGCCAGAAGCGCCCACATCAGGATGGCGGAAAAGCCGATGGCGGTGGCGTTCTGGCGTGTCATGGGCGGTTCCTGCAAGGTTGGCAGCAGGTGTAGCGAAGGCGGGGGAATTGAAAAGCCCCTTAGGCCCCGCCTACAGTCGCGCGGGGCACGTGACCCGCGCGTATCGCAACCGATCAGCATGCCCGCCCGTGCGCCCCGTGCACGGGCCGCGCCCGCCCCCGGCAGGTGTACAGACCGGAGACATCGCGGACAGACGTGCGAGGACATCGTGGACGGTTAGTCTGCGATGGAGGTCTGATTTGGGTGTCTGGGGAACGGGAGCCTTGGAGGAGAAGCTTGCCTTTGTGCGGCTTGCGGAAGGCGGAGAGATTGGGATCACCGAGTTGTGCCGGCGTTTTGGGATCGGGCGCAGTTGCGGTTACAAGTGGCTTGCCCGCTGGCAAGCGCAGGGCGAGGCGGGGCTGAATGAGCGCTCTCGACGGCCGCATCTGTCGCCGCATGCGTCGTCGCCGGAGGTGGAAGCGGCGGTGCTTGCGCTGCGCCGAAGCCACCCCGTCTGGGGCGGTCGCAAGATCGCGGCCGTTCTGGCGCGGGAGGGCAAGGCGCAGCTGGCCGCCTCGACCGTCACCAACATCCTGCGCCGCGCCGGGGTGCCGCTGCAGCACGACAGGGGCCGTGGTGCCGCGTGGCAGCGCTTCGAGGCTGCGGCTCCGAATGCACTCTGGCAGATGGATTTCAAGGGCCACGTGCCGCTTTCTGTGGCGCGGGGGCGGCTCTATCCGTTCACGGTTCTCGATGACCATTCGCGCTACTCCATCGCCCTCGAGGCCTGTGGCGACCAGCGCGAGGAGACGGTAAAAGCCCGCCTCGTCAAGGCCTTCCGCCGTCATGGCCTGCCACATCGCATTCTGTGTGACAATGGCTCTCCCTGGGGCACCGCCGGGCAAGGGCCGCTCTCGGCCCTAACGGTTTGGCTCATCGAGCGTGACATCGCAATCAGCCATTCCCGCCCCCTGCATCCCCAGACCTTGGGTAAGGACGAGCGGTTCCATCGTACGCTCAAGGCCGAAGCGCTGGCGGGACCGCATTTCCCCGATCTGGTCCATGCCCAGGCTCATCTTGACACTTGGCGCAGCACCTACAACCTCCGCCGCCCCCATGAGGCACTGAAAGGCGCAGTGCCCGCAGAGCGCTACACGCCCTCTCCGCGCAGTTACTGCGAAGACCCCGCCCCTTTCGAACCCGCCCCGGATGACCTGCTGCGCAAGGTCTGCCCGCATGGACGCATCAAACTACAAGGCAAAGCCTACGCCATCAGCCGTGCCCTCATAGGAAAAACCGTCGCCCTGCGGCCCGGTCAAGCAGACGGTGAATACAGCGTCTTCTTTCGCCACCACTATCTCAAGACCATCGACCTGAGCGAAAGCGAGCCTTAGAAAATGTCCGCGATGTCCGCGCACAAACGTCCACGATCTCTCCGGTCTGTACACCTGCGGGGGGCGGGCGCGATAAATCGCACCCGCCGGGCGGTCACGCCCCGTGCCTGATGCGTTGGGAAGGCTGAACACCCCTTGCGGCCTCAAAGCCTCAGCCGCAATCGAACCGTGGGGAATGTCCACTGGACATTCCCGCGTCGGTTCTCTGGTCGTCAGACAAAGATTTGGCCATCACACGAAGAACTGCCCGCCATTCGCGCTGATCGTGGCACCCGTGATGAAGCCTGCATCTTCGGCCGCCAGAAACACCACGCAGCGCGCGATTTCGGCAGGCTCGCCCAGACGGCCCACGGGGATTTGCGGGATGATCCGCTCGTTCAGCACCTTTTCATCAATCGCGCGGACCATTTCCGTGCCGATATAGCCCGGGCAGATCGCGTTGACGGTGATGCCGGCGCGTGCGCCTTCCTGTGCCAAGGCCTTGGTAAAGCCCAGATCGCCCGATTTGGCGGCGGAATAGTTGGCTTGCCCGGCCTGACCCTTTTGCCCGTTGATCGACGAGATGTTGATCACGCGGCCAAACTTGCGGTCGCGCATGCCCGACCACAGCGGATGGGTCATGTTGAACAGGCCGGTCAGGTTGGTGTCGATGACCTCTTTCCACTGGCCGGGGGTCATCTTGTGGAACATGGCGTCACGGGTGATGCCTGCGTTGTTCACCAGCACATCGACGGGGCCAAGGTCAGCCTCGACCTGCTTGATGCCCGCGACGCAGGCATCGTAATCCGCGACCGACCATTTGTAGGTCTTGATGCCGGTTTCGGCGGTGAAAGCGTCAGCCGCTTCGTCATTGCCTGCGTAGTTCGCGGCGACGGTATAGCCCGCCGCTTTCAGCGCGACCGAAATTGCCGCGCCGATGCCGCGCGACCCGCCCGTTACCAGTGCCACTCTTGCCATGGATCATCCTCCTCGATGTCTTTGAAATGGTATTACTAAAATGAACTTGGGCGCGCAACATTATTGCGCGCCCATTTTGCAGTTGCAGCAATTCGCGGCAGCGTAGCGATCAGCCGCGCTCAAGGCACATGGCAACGCCCATGCCGCCACCGATGCACAGCGTGGCCAGACCTTTTTTTGCATCGCGGCGGGCCATTTCGAAGAGCAGCGTGTTCAGGATGCGCGCGCCCGAGGCCCCGATGGGGTGGCCGATGGCAATCGCGCCGCCGTTGACGTTCACGATGGCCGGATCCCAGCCCATGTCCTTGTTCACGGCGCAGGCTTGGGCGGCGAAGGCCTCATTCGCCTCAACCAGACCCAGATCGTTGACCGACCAACCGGCCTTGGTCAGCGCCTTGCGGCTGGCGTGGATGGGGCCGACACCCATGATCGACGGGTCAAGCCCGGCGGTGGCATAGGATGCGATGCGCGCCAGAACGGTCAGGCCGCGCTTGGCCGCCTCTTCTTCCGACATCAGCACGACTGCCGCCGCGCCATCGTTCAGACCCGAGGCGTTGCCCGCGGTCACAGAGCCATCCTTGGCAAAGGCCGGGCGCAACTTGGCCATGCTGTCCAGCGTGGCACCGTGGCGGATGTATTCGTCGGCATCCACCGTCACGTCGCCCTTGCGGGTCTTGATGACGAAGGGGATGATCTCATCCCTGAACTTGCCCGCCTTTTGCGCGGCTTCGGCCTTGTTCTGGCTGGCCAGCGCGAATTCGTCCTGCTGGTCGCGGGAAATTTGCCACTGGTTGGCGACGTTTTCTGCCGTCTGGCCCATGTGATAGCCGTTGAAGGCATCCCACAGCCCGTCACGGATCATCGAATCGATGAAGTTCAGATCGCCCATCTTTTGCCCGGCGCGCAGATGCGCGACATGGGGCGACATGGACATGTTTTCCTGACCGCCCGCGACGACGATCCGCGCATCACCCAGTTGCACATGCTGTGCGCCCAAGGCCACCGCGCGCAGACCCGAACCGCACACCTGGTTCAGCGACCAGGCGCTGGCCTCTTTCGGCAGACCGGCCTTGATATGCGCCTGACGGGCGGGGTTCTGGCCCTGACCGGCGGTCAGCACCTGGCCGAGGATCGTCTCCTCGACTTCCGCCTTGTCGATGCCCGCACGGGCCACGACCGCGTCGATCACGGCGGCACCCAGATCATGTGCTGGGGTGGCGGCGAACGAGCCGTTGAAACTGCCCACGGCGGTCCGCGCCGCCGCGACGATTACGACATTGGTCATGGCTGGTCCTCTTTCTATCCTGTCCCCGGCATGCCTAAAGATCATGCCGCCTTGCAGCATGACTAGGCGGGTGCAGCGTCAAAAGCAACATTCTTGCGCACCCAGATTGACGCAGGGGAAGTTCGGACTAGGCGCCATCATGCCGACCGCAGGCGCGACGGGCTGAGCGGGGATTTGCCCGGTCGTTTGTCGCGCTGATTGGGCTGTAATCCCGGCGGCGAAAGGCTGGGCGCGCCGAAGTGATAGCCTTGCAGGCAGTCAAGGCCAAGCGCGCGCAGCCAAGCAGCCTCTGCCGCTGTCTCAACGCCTTGGGCGATGGTCACCATGTCGAATTGTCGGCCCACGGCCATCAGGGCGGCCATCAGCACCTGATTGTCAGGCGACCGTTCGATCCCGCGGGTGAATTGTGCGTCGATCTTGACGATATCAAAGGTCAACTCGCGCAAGAACCGCAGCGCGCACATCCCCCCGCCAAAGCCGTCAAGGGCAAAGCTGATGCCGTGGCGGCGCATTTCGGCCATGAAGGCGGCGACGACTTCGGGCATTTGCATCGCGGATGCTTCGGCAATTTCAAAGATCAGCCGTTGGCCCAGATGTTCGCGCCCCGCCAACCCCCGGCGCAGCACCCGCATCCAGCGCGGATAGCCCATCGACCGCGCCGACAGGTTGACCGACAGCCGCAGGTCCGGGTCACGCGCCAGCGATTCCAACCCGATGGCAAGGGCCACGCAGTCAATCTCGCGCCCCGTATCCCGTTCTTCGACCGCTGCCACGAAGTCGCGCGCGGGAATCACCCGGCCTGTCGGGTCCAGCACGCGGACCAATCCTTCGTAAAACCCCGTGCGCGACGGATCGCCCGCCACCACAACTGGCTGATAGGCCAGCCGCAGGCGGCGCGCGGCCACCGCATCGGCCACCATCGCCGGAATATCCTGATCGCGCAGCGCCAATGCCACGCCCAAGGCGGTGTCTTCGCCGATGCCCGGCCTGTTCTGAAACTGCGTGCCCGTTGCCATGTCTTGCCCCCAAGTTCGACCCACGCTCGACAGCATGCCGCCACAGGGCTTAAGACGGGGTAAAAGGGGATGAGGCATGGATGGACAACGTTGCCCGTGGTGCGGGACCGATCCGCTTTATGTGGCTTATCACGACACGGAATGGGGCGTGCCGGAATATGACAGCCGCGCCCTGTGGGAAAAGCTGATCCTTGACGGGTTTCAGGCGGGGTTAAGCTGGATCACCATTCTTAGAAAGCGCGACAATTTCCGCGCGGCTTTTGCGGGGTTCGCGCCCGAGGTGATTGCGGGATGGGGAGAGGCCGAGGTGACGCGCCTGCTGGCCGATCCGGGCATCATCCGCCATCGCGGCAAGATCGAAGGCACGATCAAATCCGCCCGCGCCTATCTGAAGGTGCAAGAGGGAGAGGGGCTTTCGGAGTATTTCTGGAAGCATCTTGACGGGGTGCCGCAGGACAACGCGCCGTTGACGCCAGCCCATATCCCGACGCAGACGCCGCTGTCGGTGGCGCTGTCCAAGCAGTTGAAGAAGGACGGTTTCACCTTTTGCGGGCCGACGATTGTCTATGCCTTCATGCAGGCGACGGGGATGGTGAATGACCATCTGGCGGGCTGTCCGGCGCGACGGGGGTAGAACGATCAACATCACAGTCGCGTGGGGCAAGTGACCCGCGCGTCGCGCAACGGTGGACCTAGGCCTGCCCGTGCGCCCCGTGCACGGGCCGCGCCCGCCCTGCCGGGGGCGGGCGCGCAAAGAGCGCACCCGCCGGGCGGTCACGACCCGTGCCTGATGCGTCAGGATTGCGGATCATCCCTTGCAGCTTCGTTGCCTCAGCCGCAATCGAACCGGCGAAACGCGCCACGGGCGCGTTGTCGCGTCGGTTCTCTGGTCGCACCTACCCCCTCGGTGCCGCCGCCCGCGACAGCCGGTCGTTGATCGCGCGGCCTAGGCCCGTCATCGGCACGGGGGCAAAGGCGATGGCTCCGCCTGCGCCAGCCAAGGCGTCTGCCTCGCGCAGGATGTGGAACAGACGTGCGGCGGCCTCGACCTCATCCCCCGTTTCGGACAGGGACAGCGCCGCGCCGGGGCAGGGGCCGAAGCCCACCCAGACCTCTCTGGCCAAAGGCGCGGTCACGTTCAGGCGCACCCGCGCGCCGGGGGCGTAATGGCTGGCCAGTTGGCCGGGGGCGTTGGGCTTTGCCGCATCGCCGCCCGAGGGCAGGGACAGGCCGAGCGCTGCCTCCAACGCCTCATGGGCCACACCGCCGGGGCGGAGCAACGTGGGGGAACCGTCAAGGCCAAGGATGGTCGACTCGACACCCACCTTGCACGCACCTCCGTCCAAAACAGCTTCGATCCGGCCAGAAAGCCCGTCGTGCACATGCGCGGCGCGGGTCGGGGATACTTTGCCCGACGGATTGGCCGACGGTGCCGCCAAAGGTCCGTCAAACGCCGCCAAAAGCGCCCGCGCCACCGGATGGGCCGGCACCCGGATCGCCACGCTGGGCAATTCCGCCGTCACCAGTGCCGACAATCCGGCATCGGCGCGCAGGGGCAGCACCAGCGTCAGGGGACCGGGCCAGAACTGCGCGGCCAAGGCTTCGGCCCTTGCGTCAACCACTGCATAGCGCCGCGCGGT
>NKIT01000018.1:18268-39234 GCA_002256185.1 Rhodobacteraceae bacterium PARR1
CTGCGCGGCCAAGGCTTCGGCCCTTGCGTCAAACACTGCATAGCGCCGCGCGGTTTCCACATCAGGGACATGCACGATCAGCGGATTGAACCGGGGCCGCCCCTTGGCCTGATAAATCCGCGCCACCGCCCGATCATCGCGCGCATCGCCGCCAAGGCCATAGACCGTCTCGGTCGGAAAGGCGACAAGCCCGCCCGCGCGCAGGATATCCGCGGCGCGGATGATGCCCGGGGGCGTGGGGAGCAGGCTTTCGGTGGGGATCATAATGACGCAGCGTTTGGGGTTGAGCGGGACCGCACTTGGGCTAACCCTAAGCGCCATAACCCGTGCCCCGTCTTTTGCCAAGCAAACCCATTCCGCCGCCCCCTTCCGACCCAAGGACGAACCGATGCCCTATCATGCCCCCGTCAATGACCTGCGCTTCATTCTGGATCATGTCGCGGGCTTTGATCGGGTCGCTGCGACCGACCGTTTCGCCGATGCCACCCCCGACACCGTCACCGCCATCCTGACCGAGGCCGGGCGCTTTGCCGAAGGGATGATGGCCCCGCTGAACCGCGCGGGCGACAAGCAGCCCGCCCGGCTGGAAAACGGCGTGGTTCGTACCACCCCCGGCTTTGCCGAGGCCTATCGTGCCTTGGCCGAGGGCGGTTGGATCGGGCTTGCGGCTGATCCTGCCCATGGTGGGATGGGTCTGCCGCAGACGCTGGCGACTTGTGTGACGGATATGTTTTCCGGCGCCAATCTGGCGCTGCAACTGAACCCCTTGCTGTCCATCGGGCAGATCGAGGCGTTGGAGCATCACGCCAGCGCCGACCTCAAGGCGCTGTATCTGCCCAAGCTGATTTCCGGCGAATGGCAGGGGACGATGAACCTGACCGAACCGCAGGCGGGCAGCGATGTGGGGGCACTGACCACTCGCGCGGAACCGCAGGCGGATGGGTCATATGCGGTGACGGGTCAGAAGATTTACATCACATGGGGCGATGCCGATTTTGCGCGCAACATCTGCCATCTGGTGCTGGCACGTTTGCCGGATGCGCCCAAGGGATCGGCCGGGATCAGCCTTTTCCTTGTGCCGAAATTCCTGCCCGATGCGGCGGGCAATCCCGGTCCGCGCAACAGCCTGTCGGTGGTGTCGCTGGAACATAAACTCGGTCTGCACGGCAGCCCGACCTGCGTGATGCAATATGACGCCGCCAAGGGCTGGCTGGTGGGTGAGGCGAACCGGGGCCTTGCCGCAATGTTCACCATGATGAACAACGCCCGTCTTGGCGTGGCGATGCAGGGTGTGGGTGTGGCAGAGGCCGCGCTGCAACAGGCGGTGGACTACGCGCTGAACCGCCGACAGGGCCGCACCCCGGTTGATGGCGCGGGCACGATCATCGACCACGCCGATGTGCGCCGGATGCTGGCCTGCATGCGGGCCGAGGTGTTCTCTGCCCGTGCCATTGGCCTGTCCTGTGCGGTCGCCATCGACATGGCCCATGCCACCGGATCGGCGGAATGGGCGGCGCGGGCGGCGCTTTTGACGCCCATCGCCAAGGCTTATGGCACGGATACGGGCATGGCGGTCACGCAACAGGCGGTGCAGGTGCATGGTGGCATGGGCTTCATCGAAGATACCGGCGTTGCGCAATACAGCCGCGATGTGCGGATCACGGCGATTTACGAAGGCACCAACGGCATTCAGGCGATGGACCTTGTCGGGCGCAAGTTGCAGGACGGCGGAGAGGCTGCGTTCCGCCTGATTGATGAGGTTCAGGCCGGGGCCGAAGCTGCCCGCGCGGCCATGCACGATCTGGCGGGGGACGTCTGGGCGGCGGCGGAATCCCTGCGCGATGCGACAGAGGCGATGGTCAAGGCCGAGATGAACGACCGTTTCGCCGGGGCGGTGCCATACTTGCGTGCCTTTGCGCTGGTCTTGGGGGGGCATTACCACCTGCGCGCGGCCTTGGCAGGCGGGGAAAAGCGCGTGGCGCTGGCGCGCGTGGCGATCAAACGCCTCCTTCCCGCCCATGCGGCGGCCTTGGCCGAGGCGCGGGACGGGGCCGACAGCCTTTATGCCCTTTCGCCCGAGGATTTGGCGGCATAAACCCGCCGTCATGGACGGTATCCGGCACCCCTTTGAAACGCCTCCTCCCGAGGGGCAAGCGACCGAGGTTGCGCCCGGCATCCTGTGGCTGCGCCTGCCTTTGCCGATGGCGCTGGATCATGTGAACGTCTTTGCGCTGGATGATGGCCATGGCTGGACCATCGTTGACACCGGCATGGATACGCGGCGCAGTCGGGCGGCGTGGCAAGCGGCGCTGGATGGTCCGCTGGCAGGCAAACCTGTCAACCGGGTGATCGTCACGCATTACCACCCCGACCATATCGGTCTGGCGGGCTGGTTTCAGGCGCAGGGGGCAGAACTTCTGACCACGCGCACCAGTTGGATCACCGCGCGGATGCTGGTTCTGGATCGGCAGGACGCGCATCCGCCACAGGCGCTGGATTTCTACCGCCGCGCCGGGGTGCTGGGCGATGCCTTGGCCGCCAAGTCGGTGGAGACGCCGTTCAACTTTGCCGATGTCGTCTCGCCCTTGCCGCTTGGTTTCACCCGGCTTTCGGAAGGCGACACCCTGACGGCAGGCGGGCGAAGATGGCTTGTCCGTATCGGCCACGGCCACGCGCCGGATCATGCCACGCTCTGGAGCATGGATGACCACCTGATTCTTGGCGGTGATCAGTTGTTGCCGGGCATATCGGCCAATCTGGCGGTCTATCCGACCGAACCTGCCGCCGATCCGGTAACGGAATGGATGGACAGCGCGCGTGCCTTTCAGCCCTTTGCGCGGGAAGATCACCTCGTCCTTCCGGGGCACAAACTGCCCTTCACCGGTCTGCCCCTGCGATTGGAGCAGATGATCGACAACCATATCGGCGCGTTGGACCGCTTGGTGGTTCACCTTGCCACCCCGCGCACCGCGATTGATTGCTTTGCCCCGCTGTTCAAGCGTGACATCGGCCCGACGGAATTCGGCTTTGCGCTGGTGGAATCCGTGGCCCACCTGAATTGCCTGTTGCGGCAAGGACGGGTTCAGCGTTCCTTGTCCGACGATGGCGCGTGGCTGTGGAGGGCGGAAGATTGACCCGAAAGACAAAACTGCCAACCGCGCCGAACGCCAAGGCGGTCCATGCCGATCCCTCGACCGCGACGGTGGAAAACGAACCGCTGCCCAAGGCGCTGTCCCAACGCCCGATCAAGGACAAAAGCCCCGCCGAATGGGCCTATGACCGGCTGATCCTTTATATCCGCAACTTCGAATCCCAGCTTGATGCCACGCAGGAAATCGCCATGGGCTTTACCGGCGGACAGGCGGGCGTGTTGCAGATCGAAGGCGTGGGGTTCTTTGACCCTGACCTTGTGACCTTTTACGGGCGGGATGAGGATGGGATGAAAACCCAACTGATCCAGCATGTCACGCAGTTGAATGTCCTGCTGCGCGCCGTGCCGAAACAAGCGGCGAACGACCCGCCGCGCCGCATCGGATTTCAACTCATGTCGGGATGGGCTGGGGGCGAAGGCGGCGATGCCTCGGCCTGATGCCGCAGGCTGCGCGCCAAGGCGTGACAGCGAGGCGTGAATCGGGTAAAGCGCGGCAAAACGCCGAACTCGAAGGGAACACGACATGGCCGAACACGAACCGGGCAAGATGGACATCCGCACGCAGGAACAGACCTTCAATGGCTTTGTTTCGATGACGAAATGGGCTGTTGTGGTGATCTTCGGGATCCTGATCTTCCTTGCCCTGACCGGCATTTGATCCTGCGACCACCGGCGCCCCATGGGGCGTCGGTGTCTTATTGCTGCGTATTCAAGGTTTTTTCTTTCATGTTCCGCATTCTGTCGCTGATTTTGATGGCGTTCACGCTGGCCGCCTGTGTCGGCGGGGCAGAGCCGAAATGGGCCCCGGATGATCAGGTCGCCGCAGCGCGCTTCGTGGCGGGACCGCCGACGTCGATCACGCTTTACACCGTGATCAACAACAACTCGCAGGCGGGGGCGCATTCGGGGCTGATGATCAACGCCTCCGAACGTATCCTGTTCGATCCGGCGGGAACGTGGCAGCACCCGCGCATCCCGGAACGCAATGACGTGCATTTCGGGATCACCGACAAGATCAAGAACTTCTACATCGACTATCACGCGCGCGAAACGTTCCGCGTCGTGGAACAGACGGTCATCGTGACGCCAGAGGTGGCCGAAATGGTCGCCGCAAAGGCCAAGGCTTACGGCGCGGTGCCAAAGGCGCAATGCGCGCGGTCTGTCACCTCGATCCTGTCGGGGGTGCCGGGGTTTGAAGGCGTCACCTCAACGTGGTTCCCGAAAAAGCTGATGCAAGAGTTTGGCCAACTGCCCGGTGTCACCGAACGGGTGATCCGGGATGAGGATGCCGACAAGAACCATGGTGTGCTTTTGGTGCAGGCGGAAAACGCGCCGAACTGACGGGGCGGTTTATCCCACCAACGCCAGACAGGCGTAAAGCGTCACCGCCCCGCCGATGATCGCGCCCAGCACGCTGCGGGTGATGACGCCCACCAGCAGCGTCATCACCGCGGCCGCCAGTCGGGCAGGGTCCGTCTGCCCGCCCGTTGCCGCAGGCCACAGCACACCGGGCGCGACCAGCGCGGGCAGTACCGCCACGGCGGTATAGCGCAGCGCGCGGGTCAGCCATGCGGGCAGCGGACGGTTGCCCAGCATCCCCAGAAACGAAAACCGGATCAGATAGGTGCCCACCGCCATCAGCGGCATCACTGTCCAGAGTTGGGCCTTGTCAATCATTTGCTCCGCCCCTGCTCCATCCGCCAATCCAAAGCCGCCCCCGCCGCCATCGCACAGGCCGCAGCGACCAGAACCCCCGTCCCCCATGGTAACCCTGCCAACAAGAGCGACATCAGGATCGACACCCCCGCTGCCACGATATGCGGCAGGCTGCGCAGCAAGGGGGCCACCATCGCCAGAAAGGTGATCGGCAGCGCGAAATCCAAGGCAAACTCGGGCGGGATCGCCCGCCCCGCCAAGGCCCCGATCAAGGATGCCGCGTACCAGACAGGGGCAACGGGCAAGAGCGCGCCGAAAAAGAACGCGACCTTGGCCATGATCGGCATATCGGGCCGCCGTTCATATTCGATCGACGACACGGCAAAACTTTGATCCACAAGGAAATAGGCCATCACCGCCCGCCATCCCAAGGGCGCACGCCCCAGATGCGGCGCGAGGGCGACCGAATACATCACCATCCGCAGGTTCACCGCCAAGGCGGTTGCCAGCACGATCAGCGTCGGCGCGTTGTCCTGCATCAGTTGCAGCGCAGCGAATTGCGATGCGCCTGCAAAAACGGTGACGGTGAATACCATGGTTTCCAGCACGTTCAATCCGGCCTCAGTCGCCACAACGCCGAACAGAATCGCGAAAGGGATCACGACGATGGTGAAGGGCAGGGAATGGCGTGCGCCTCGCCAGAAGGCGGCGGAAGTTTCGGTCATGCTGGGTTGTCTTTCCGCTGCGCGGCGTGGCTTTACCTGCCGCCTTGATGGCCTTAGGCAAAGGGAAGGGCAAGTCAGGAGACACCACAGGTGCGGATTTTCGGTGTGATCCTTGCGGGGGGCGCGGGGCGGCGGATGGGCGGGGCCGACAAGGCCACGCTGCGCCTTGCCGGACGCAGTCTTGCTGCCCATGCCGTGGATCGTCTTGAACCGCAGGTGGAGCGTTTGGCGATCAGCGCCAATGGCGATCCGGCGCGGCTTTCGGCGCTGGGCTTGCCGGTGCTTGCGGATGCGCAATCGCAGGGGCCGCTGTCGGGGGTGCTGTCGGCGCTGGACTGGGCCGCGCCCTTGGGGGCGACCGCTGTGGTGACGGCGGCGGTCGATACGCCGTTCTTTCCGGGCGATCTGGTGCCACGGTTGATCCTTGGCTCTGATCCGTCGGGGATTGCGCTGGCGCGGTCGGGCGGGAATGACCATCCGACCTTTGCCCTCTGGCCTGTTGGTCTGCGGGACGACCTGCGCGCCTTTCTTGCCAGCAGGGCCAAGGCATCCGTCCGCGCCTTTGCCGATGCACGCGGGGCGGGGCGGGCGGATTTCCCGGAGGATGGGGCCTTCATGAACCTGAACACGCCCGATGACCTGTCCCGCGCCGAAGCGCTGATCCGGGGTGCGGCATGAGGGTCTATGGCGTCATCGGCTGGAAAAACTCGGGCAAGACCGGGTTGATGGAACGTCTGGTGGCCGAGATGACGGCGCGCGGGTTTTCGGTGTCCACCGTCAAGCATGTGCATCACGATGTCGACCTTGACCACCCCGGCAAGGACACCTTTCGCCACCGTCAGGCCGGCGCGGTCGAGGTGGTTCTGGCCGGTGCCCACCGCTACGCCATCCTGCACGAACATCGCGGGCCAGAGCCTGACCTGACAGCGGTGCTCTCGCGCCTGTCCCCGGTCGATCTGGTGCTGGTCGAGGGCTACAAGCGTGACAGCCACCCCAAGCTGGAGGTGTGGCGGCGCGAAACCGGGCACCAGATGATCCAACCGGGTGACCCCTTGGTGCGCGCGGTGGCGACCGATGCGGATGTGGGCGCGTTGCCCGTCCAGGTGCTGGACCTGAACGACACGGCGGCGGTCGCGGATTTCGTGCTGGCCGAGGTGGGTTTGCCGCTGCGTGAGGTCATGTTTGATACGGTGGCGGTGGTGGATTGGTCCTCATCCGCGTCACCTTCGCCCGCAAAGCCTTCGGCGGATGCGATCTGGATCGGGGTGGCCGGGGCGACAGGTGAAACAGCCACCTATCACCGCACCCGGACTGACGCCGAAACCACCCTTCGCGCGCTGATTGAAACTGAGCGTCAGGCAGGACGGCGGCTGCTGATCGGCTTTGACTTCCCGCTCGGTTATCCCGCCGGCTTTGCGGCGCGTTTGACCGGCACGCCCCACGCCCGTGCGGTCTGGCAGTGGCTGGCGGCGCGGATCACCGATGGGCCGGACAATGCCAACAACCGCTTTGCCGTCGCCGATACGATCAACGCCCGTTTCGGCGGCGGGCCGTTCTGGGGCCGCCCCAACAGCCTGCCCCTGCCGCACCTAAGTGAAACCAAAACGGTGGATTACGCCCGTCTTGGCCTGCACGAACGCCGCCTGATCGACCAAGCCATCCCAAAGGCGCAGCCGGTGTGGAAACTTTACACGACGGGATCAGTCGGGGGGCAGGCGCTGATGGGTCTGCCGATGATCCACCGCCTGTCCAACCTGCCCGGCGTGGCAGTCTGGCCCTTTGACGCCCCCGACGCGCCCGTGGTGCTGGCCGAGGTTTATCCGTCGCTTCTGGCCGCCCGAGTTGCAACCGAAGGGGGGATCAAGGATCAGGCGCAGGTGCGCCTTCTTGCCCGTGCATTGTGGCGGCTGTCGGCACAGGGGACACTTCCCCCCCTGTTCACCACGCCCCAAGCGCCCGTGACGACCGAGGAAGGCTGGGTTCTGGGCGCGGGTTTTGAAACCGTGTTGGAAAAGGCCGCGGGATGAGCGTCTTTACCCTGCACCACGGCCTGCCCGCCCCCTTGCGCGAACAGGCGGTGGCGCTTTACTGGCAGGCCTTCGGCCCGAAACTGGGCCGCGTCATGGGCCCCGAGGCCAAGGCCCTGCGCTACCTGTCCCGCGTGATGCGGCTGGAAAATTGTATCGGCGCGGTGGACGGGCAGGGGCAATTGCTGGGTCTGGCCGGGTTCAAGACCGAACAGGGCAGCTTTGCGGGCGGCACCATGACCGACCTGTCGGACATTTACGGCCAGACCGGCAGCCTGTGGCGCGGCATGCTGCTGCGGGGCCTCAGCGATGAGACGGATGCAGAGATGTTTCTGCTGGACGGTCTGTGTGTTGCCGATGGCGCGCGCGGGCAGGGGGTGGGAACGGCGCTGTTGACCGCCATTTGTGATGAGGCGCGCAACCGGGGCTACACCGCCGTGCGTCTGGACGTGATCGAAGGCAATGACCGCGCCCGCGCGCTCTATGAACGCGCGGGCTTTGTGCTGGACCGCACCGCCCGCATCGGGGCGCTGCGCCATGTGTTCGGCTTTGCCGCCGCGCATGTGATGGTGCGGCGGTTGTGAGCCGTTAAGCCGGAACCGCCAGCCCACGCTGCACGGCGGGGCGGGCAAGGAAACGCTCCAGATAATCCGGCACGTTTTTCAGGCTGGCATAGCCCACCAGATCGTCCGCCTTGTAGAAATCACGCAGCGTGCGCAGCCAAGGGGCAATCGCGATATCGGCGATGGAGTAGTCGCCCACGATCCAGTCTTTCCCCTCTAAAGCGCCGTCGAGGACTTTCAGCAGACGCTCCACCTCGGCGCGGTAGCGTTCCTTGGGGCGGGGGTCTTCGATCTCTTTCCCGGCGAAGGTGTGGAAGAATCCCAACTGCCCGAACATCGGCCCCAGCCCCCCCATCTGCCACATCAGCCATTGCAGCGTTTCATAGCGCTTGCCCGCAGGCACCAACTGACCGGTTTTATCCGCCAGCCAGATCAGGATCGCGCCGGATTCGAACAGCGCCAAAGGCGCGCCTTCCGGGCCGTTCGGGTCGATCATCGCCGGGATCTTGTTGTTGGGGTTCAGTGACAGGAATTCCGGCGTCATCTGGTCATTGGTGGCGAAATTGACCTTGTGCGCCTCATAGGGCAGGCCCATTTCTTCCAGCGCGATGGAAACCTTGGTGCCGTTCGGCGTGCCTAGGGTGTAAAGCTGGATCACCTCGGGCCGGGTGGCGGGCCAACGGCGGGTGATGGCAAAAGCGTCAAGCGCGGTCTGGGTCAACGGGTCGCTCCCTTCGGGCCGGGCCGACAGGTCGGACGGCAACGGATCATATGGTCACATGCCGCAAGGATGCGACGCACCAAGCCCGTAGTCCAGTGCGCAGGTAGCAGGGTCACTGTGCGCAATTGGGGTGAACCTGCGGTTCAGGCGGCGCGCCTGCGGCAAGACACGCCAGAAATCCGCGCCACAACGGCTGTCAGCTTCGCAATCCATAAAGCCGCAGGTCATCCGCCGTGATCTGGCTGGACGGGACAAGGCGGTAGTGCCGCTCATCCACCACGCGCACCGCCCCCGCTTCGACGGTCAGTTCGAACAAGGCGATCAGGTCATCCTCGATGAACTGGGCCGACACGGCACGCGGGATCAGCGCCGGATACTTTTCCGCACAGCATTTCAGATCCTGTTCCGTCTGCACGGTGCTGAGCTGATCACTGCCGCCCTTGGCCTGAACGGGCACAATGAATTGCCGTCCCCGCTTGTCCAGTCCGACATAAATCTCGTCAATCTCTATCTGGCCGATGCCCTTTACCGTCGTCCGCAAGTGGTTTTGCAATGAATAGGTCACAAGTTCCAGAAACAGGTCGATCAGCCGGTTGTAGCGGACCTTGGCCAGCAGCGCCTGTTCATCCGACACCGCGTAGGCGGCGATGATTTCCGGTGTGGCGTCCGGTATCTTGATGGCGACCAGCTCTTCACGGGGCCGGATGCGGTTGATCGGCACCAAGCGGAACGCATAGCGTGCCCGGCCCATGCCGCTGATGATCCATTCCTGCCCGTCGGGCTGGGTCTGAAGGATGCTGGCCGGCATGGCCGTGCGATACCTGATCGAATAGACCACATCGCCAAGGTTTTTCGGCAACGGAACGCCAAGTTCCTGTGCCGCCCGTTCAAGGTCTGACCGTTCCCACGGGATTTCGGTCAGGCCCGCTTTGTAGGTGTCGAAGAAAATCCGCTCGACCAGTTGCCGGTACACGTTCAGCGGTGGTGTTGCCATGCTACTCGGCCGCCAATGCGGCAAGGCGCAGCGCTTCAATGTCGGTCTGTCTGCGTTTCACGTCGCCGCTTTTGCGGTCGCGCTTTCCGGCGGGCCGTTCTACCCGCCAGAACGCCGCAGCTTCGCCCATGTCCATCCGCAGCAAGGCCGGGTCGCCAAGCGCCACTGATGCCGCAGGCCGGACAGGCACCCGCCCCAAGGCGTTCATCATCGCCGATGCCACAGCGCGGGCCAAAGGCGGCGGCACGGCGTTGCCGATCTGACGCGCGCCATGCCATTTGGTCTGGTGAAAGCGGAACCAGTCCGGAAACCCGTGCAGGCGGGCCATTTCACGCACCGTCACACAGCGGTTGCGGTCATAATGGATGGGTCGCGGGCTGGTAAAGGCCCCGCGTGCCGCGTCTGTTCCCGCCCTGAGCGTGTTCGACAGGCCGTCTGCCGCCAGTCTGAACAGGCGAGAGATGGGTTCGACCTTGCCCGGTGCGGTTTCGGCGAACCGGCGGCGCGTGATGGCCGTGTGATCCGTCCTGATGCTGGAGGTCAGCAGCGACCTGTCCCAGTCCCGCATATAGCCGAAATGCCAAGCCGCATTCGAAAGGCACCGCATGTCGCGGGCATAGGCGCCGGGCGTTCCCCAGGCCACGTTGCCTGCCGCGTCGGACTGCAAAAGTTCCGGGTAATCTTCGGCTTCGGGAAGGTCTGCCAGCGCGTCATGGCAGGTCGGCCCGGCGGGCAGCGGCGCGGGATAGGATGGCCGTTGTTCGCCCTTTTTGACCCCCAGAAGAAACAGGCGTTCCCGGCTTTGCGGTACGCCGAAATTCCTTGCGTTCAGCACGCGGGGCGGGGCCACCACGTCATATCCCGCCGCCTCGAATTCTGCGATCAGTTCGTGCAGTAAGCGACGATGCTTGCCGACGGTCAGGCCCTTTACGTTCTCAAAGACAAAAGCGCGGGCGTCCAGTTCCCGGACAATGCGCAGAAAGTCTTTCACAAGGGCGTTGCGGGGATCATCAATGGCGCGTTTGCCGATCATGGAAAAGCCCTGACAGGGCGCGCCACCGCAGACCAGATCAATGCTCCGACTGCCCAGACCTGCCCGGTTGCGAATATCCGCACCTGTCAGGCCACTGACGCTTTCGGGCAGCACGGTGCAGTCCGGGAAGTTGAATTTGTGAACCGCCGCGTGAATCGGGTCGATCTCTACGGCGGCGACAACGTCAAAGCCTGCCTGTTCAAACCCAAGGGACATTCCGCCCGCGCCTGCGAACAAGTCTATGGCGCATGGGCGCATCGTCATCGCGTCTGTCTCCCTCTCCGCTCATCTTTTCGCTTGGGGCAGAGGGTAGTCGTGACCGGACTCGCGCGCAAGTATCAGGCCGAAGCCGTGCCGCGTCATCGCCACGCAGTAACGCGCCAAGATTGCGCTGTCTTCCGGACACAAGGGGAATTTGGTGGCGAGGGGGGGACTCGAACCCCCGACCCTGCGATTATGAGTCGCATGCTCTAACCAACTGAGCTACCTAGCCACTGCGGCGCTGACTAGGCGAAGGCGCGGGGGGCGTCAAGCGGTAATCGTCAGCCCGGATTGTCACTCTGGCGCGGGACGGTCATGCGCCACGCGCGGGCGGCCAGAGGCGGTGACGGTCACAGTCGCCTCGATGAACATCGACCGGCCTTCAACCTCGGCCTCGCGGATGTCGCGGGTGGCGGACAGGCGCAGGTCTTCGGCCCCGGCGGCGCGGGCGCGGGTGGTGGCCTCGGTCGTCAGCGCGGCCTCAAGGGCGGTCAGCGCGGAGTCGCGGTCGTTGTAGCTGGTCAGACCGTCGGGCAGGTGGATGGTAAAGCGGCCTTCGCCGGGGCTGGTGACCAGACCCGTTGCGCGTTGGCTGATCTGGCCCACCACCGCGCCGATGGCATTGGCCACACCGGCATGTTCCGGCAGGATCATCCGGCAGCCAAGACGTTCGCCCACCGCGCCGTAATAGCTGGGGGCCGAAGCGCCCAGACCGATCACCGGCACGCCCAGACGGGCAGTGATTTCCACCACACCGCGATGACCGCGCAGGCCTGCCACGGTCAGGCGGTGACGCGCCAGCACTTCGGACGCCTCACCCACAAAGGCGGGGTCTTCGTCAAAGGCGGCTTCCAGCAGGCAATCCACGGTCTGTTGCGTCAACTGATCCACGATGGATTGCGCGAACACGGCGGGATCGCTGGCAAAGCGTTCGCCCTGCCCGTTGCGGCGGCGGCCCAGCAGGCGGACCGCCTTTTCCGCTGCCGCCCCATCCCAGACCGACAGCCGACCCAGCACATGGCTGGCATCGGATGGCGTGACACCCGACAGCATCACCAAGCCCCGCGCGACCAGTCGGTCCAGCGCCGCCGCCTCTAGGCGGGAAGTCAGCGCCTGCGCCACGGGCATGGGTTCGGTCAGGCGGGACAGCACCGCCACCTCACGCGGGCCAAGGCCCCCGGCATTGCCGCCCATCGGGATGGCAAAACGGCCATCGGTTTCGCCTGCCGTTTCCGACGACAGCCAGCGGTCAAGCGCGGCATGCACCATCGCGCCATGGGTCGATGCCAGCAGCGACACCGGAACCAACCGACGGGGACCAAGGCGCAACCCGCCGTCCAGCCCTTCGGTCACCAGATGCACCTCGGAATCGCCGCCAAGGCCGGTCGTGCGCATCGCCACGGCCTCAACCATCGTGCGGAAACCGCCGACGCGGGCGCCTTGGGGGTCAATCTCTGGCAACCCGTCGCGCAGCAGGGCAACGTCGGTGGTGGTGCCGCCGATGTCGCTGACCAGCGCATCCTTTTCCCCCGTTAGCCAGCGCGCGCCAACGATGCTGGCGGCGGGGCCGGAGAGGATGGTTTCGATCGGACGCTCCCGCACCATCGCGGCAGAAATCAGCGCCCCGTCGCCGCGCACCACCATCAGGGGGGCGGAAATGCCGATCTGCGCCAAGTGCCGTTCACAGGCCGCAACCAGACGGTCGATCATCCCGATCAGACGGGCATTCAGCACCGCCGTCAGCGCGCGCTTTGGCCCGTTCAACTGCGCCGACAACTCGTGCGAGCAGGTGACGGGACGTCCTGTCACCCGGCGCACCACCTCACGCGCCGCCACCTCATGCGCGGGGTTGCGGGTGGCGAAGCGGGCGGCGACGGCAAAGCCCATCACCTGATCGCCAAGTGCCGCCACCTGCGCCTCAAGCGCCGCCATGTCCAAGGGCGCGAATTCGGTCCCGGCATGGGTGTGACCCCCGGCTAGGCGGATGACGGGATCACCCTTCAACGCCTCAACCAACCCGCCCCGGTCCAGATCATCGTCGTCAAAGCCGATGAAGATCAGGGCAACGCGGCCCCCCTGACCTTCGACCAGCGCGTTGGTGGCGAGTGTGGTGGACAGCGACACCAGCGCCACCTGCGACGGCGCGACCCCGGCTTGGGCCAAGGCGGCATCCACTGCGCGGCCGATGCCTTGCGCCAGATCGCCCCGCGTTGTCAGCGATTTCGCCGACCCGATCACCTGCGTCGCGGCTTCGTCCACGATCACGGCATCGGTGTAGGTGCCGCCGGTATCCACGCCAAGGAAATAGGCCATCTGTCACGTCCCGCGTTGCTGTCCGCCCGGACCTAGCCTGCGGGGCGGCAAAGATCATCCCCTGATGCGACGTTTTCTGTCGCCAAGCGGACGGATCAGCCCCGATCAGCCCCCCGATCAGCCCGCAACTGGCGTTCTGCGCCGGCGATGGGCGGGCGGAATGCCAAGCGCCTTGCGGTAATCGGCCACCGTTCGACGGGCGACGTTGGCGCCCGCTGCGGTCAGATGCGCTGTCAACGCCGCGTCAGACAGCGGATGCGCGGGGTCTTCCGCCGCCACAGCCTGTGCCAGACGGGCACGCAGCGCGGCGACCGACAGGCCAACCGCTTCGACCCCGCCCGCAGCCTCGGTGTCGCCGCCGCGCGCGCCACCAAACAACGCCCGCAGCCACCATGTGCCAAGCGGCGTATCCATCGCCACGCCCGCCACGATCCGGCTGATGGTGCTTTCGTGCAGGTCCAGCGCGCGCGCGACATCCGCCATCGTCATCGGAGAAAGCGCCGTCAGCCCCCGGTCCAGCGCCGCGACTTGCCGGCGCGAAATCTCTTGCCCTACCCGTAGCAGCGTGGCGTTGCGGCTGTCGACCAACCGCGCCAGCGTGCGCGCCGCCGCCCGCCCCGGCCCGCGCCCAACCTCGACCGTGATCGTGGGCAGGGCGGATCGATTCAGCGACACCTCCCACCCCGTTTCCCCCTGCCGCACCAGCAAATCCGGCTCGCGCACCGGCGCGGCATGGGCGGCAAAGCGCGCGCCGGGTTTCGGGTCCAGCCTGCGGATGCGGCGAAAACAGCCTTCAACCTCGGCCTCGGTGATCCCCCCAAGCCGCGCGATGCGGGCCAGTTCGCCCTTGGCCAACAGATCAAGATGCGCCAGCACCGTGGTCAGCACGGTATCGGCAAAGCCTTCGTCGCGGGCTTGCAGAAACAGGCATTCCCGCAGGTTGCGGGCAAAAAGCCCCGGCGGATCAATGCGCTGCACGCGGTCCAGCACCGACTCCACCGCGGGAACCGGCACCCGCGCCGCCGCTGCGATGGTGGACAAGGGCACCCCCAGCCAACCCGAAGGCTCCAGCGCCTCGACCAGGGCCAGCGCGATGCGGCGGTCGGGGGGGGGCAAATCCAGACGGGTGATTTCCTGCACCACATGGCTGACAAGGCTGGGCGCGGCGCTGGCCACCCGGTCCATGGCATCGCCGCCGAGGCCAGACGACCACGCCCCCTGCCAGCGCGGCAGCCATTCGCCGGGGGCAGGGGCGGGCGTTTCCAGCCGAATGGCCGGGTTTTCCGCCGCCTGTTCTTCAAGATAGAGTGTCAGACCAGAGGCATCGGCGCGCAACAGGCGGATCGACGCTTGCAGCGAGGTGTTCAACTGCAAACGCTGGCTTTGCGTGACCTTGATGCCCGGAGACTTCATGCCGGGCAGGCTAAGCGGCGGCGCGGCCTGTGGCAACCGGCCCCCCTTATCTTTCCCCGCCCCTGCGCATAAACTCGGCAAGGAATTGAAAGGCCAAGGAATGATGATTCAGGGCGGCCCCCCCCAACTGCGCGATGTCGTGCTGATCGGCGGTGGACATGCCCATGCGCTGGTGGCGCGGATGTGGGGGATGGAGCCGCTGCCCGGCGCGCGGCTGACCATCCTTAACCCTGCCCCCGCCGCGCCCTATACCGGCATGCTGCCCGGTCTGATCGCCGGGCATTATGCGCGCGATGAGATCATGATCGACCTGATCCGTCTGGGCGGCTTTGCGGGTGCGCGGGTGATCCTTGACCGTGCCGTGGGCATCGACCGCGCGGCGCGGGTGATTCATCTGCAAGACCGCCCGCCCCTGCGCTATGACGTGGCCAGCATCGACATCGGCATCGGATCGGGCCTGCCACAGGTGCCGGGCTATGCCGAGCACGGCGTTGCGGCCAAACCGCTTGGCGATTTTGCCCAGCGGTGGGGGGAATTCGTCACCCGCGCCTTGCCTGCCCCGCGCGTTGTCATCATCGGGGCTGGATTGGGCGGGGTGGAACTGGCACTCGCCTGCGCGCATCGCCTGCGCCAGACCGGGGCCACCCCCGCCATCACGTTGCTGGAACGCGGCCCCCGCGCCCTGCCCCATATCGGAGAGGCCGCCCGTCTCAGCCTGCTGACCGAACTTGCCCGCGCGGGCGTGCTGATCCTGACCGGGGCCGAGCCCGCCCGGATCGAGGATGGCGCGGTGCAATTGCAGGACGGGCGGGGTCTGGGGTCGGATTTCACCCTGTCCGCCGCAGGCAGTCGTCCGCAGGACTGGCTGGCTGAGACCGGGCTGGTGTTGCAGGATGGCTTTGTGACCGTCTCGCCCACCTTGCAAACCTCTGACCCCATGATCTTTGCGGCGGGGGATTGCATGCATATGCCCTTTGCGCCGCGCCCCAAGGCCGGGGTCTATGCCGTGCGCGCGGCCCCGATCCTGTTGCACAACCTGCGCGCGGCGCTGGCGGGTGGCCGGATGCGCCGCTTCCGTCCGCAGCGCGATTACCTCAAGCTGGTGTCGCTGGGCGACAAACGCGCGGTGGCCGACAAATTCGGCTTGCGCAGCGGGGGCGCGTGGCTGTGGCGGCTGAAGGATGACATCGACCGTCGCTTCATGGCGAAATTCGCCGATTACCCCGCGATGCCCCGCCCCAAAGCCCCGGCGCAATCGGTCAAGGGTCTGGCGCAGATGCTGGCCGAACAGCCGACCTGCGCGGGCTGCGGGTCCAAGGTCGGGCCTTGGGCGCTGGGTCAGGCGCTGACCGGCCTGCCGGGCAGCGACCGTGCCGATCTGGTCAACGGTCCCGGCGATGATGCGGCGATCCTTGATTTCGGCACACAGCGGCAGGTGCTGACCACCGATCATCTGCGCAGCTTCACCCAAGACCCCCGCCTGCTGGCAGAGGTGGCGGCGGTCCATGCGCTTGGCGATGTCTGGGCGATGGGGGCGGCCCCGCAGGCGGCACTGGCGCAGATCATCCTGCCGCCGCTGTCGCCCGAATTGCAACAGGACATGCTGGCCGACATCATGCAGGCCGCCGCACAGGTCTTTGCCGATGCGGGGGCGTCCATCGTTGGCGGCCACACCACCATCGGCGCGGAATTGACCCTTGGCTTTACAGTGACGGGTTTGGTCCAGACCCCGCTGACCAAGGGCGGCGGCCAACCGGGTGATGCGCTGATCCTGACCAAGGCGCTGGGGACCGGCACCATCCTTGCCGCCGAAATGGCCCGCGCCCGCCTGCCCGGCCTGATCCTTGGCGAAGCGGTGGTCAGTTGCCACGCCGCGATGCGCCGCCCGCTTGGTCCTGCCGCCGCGATCCTGTCGCCGGTGGCCCATGCGATGACCGATGTCACCGGCTTTGGTCTGGCGGGGCATCTGCTGGAACTGCTCGACGCCTCGGGCTGCGGTGCGGAACTGGCGCTGGACGCCATCCCCCTGTTGCCTGGGGCTGCGGCTTTGGCGGCGGCGGGCTACGCCTCATCGCTTGCGCCGCAAAACCGCGCGATGACGGATTGGAAGGTGTCCGATCACAGCGGCACCGGCCTGCGCCACATCGGTCCCGACACCCCCCGTCGTGCGCTGCTGGATGACCCGCAGACCGGCGGCCCCCTGCTGGCCGCCGTTCCCGCCGACCGGGCCGCGGCGATCCTCGCGGACCTGTCGGCCATAGGTGAGACCGCCGCGATCATCGGCCATCTGGTTGCGGGCAGCCCAAGGATCACCCTGATCTGACCCCATTTTCTCTGCAAAAACATTCTCAGGCGGGTGAGCGCGGCACGCGCGACATCCAACCCAAGACGGCGATCAGACGAACTGGCCTACGGCGGCCGCCACAAGGTCCGCCAGAGCGGGCAGGTCCGCCTCACCCAGCGACTCTGCTGCGATTTCGGTCAGGGGCACCTCCATCCGGGCGCGGTGCTTGCCGTAGCGCGGATCGTAATGGTGTTCCATCAACCCATCGGCCAATGCGGCAAACCCACCCGCAGCCACCAGCGCACGCCAGCCCGCGATCACCTCTGCGGCATGGGCGGGCCGCAGCGAGGCCACGATGCCATCCAGCCGGTCACGATCCGCCGTCAGATCGGCATAGGCACGGGTCAGGTATTCGGCCCGCGCGGCGCGTGGTGCGGAAATGGCGATCCGCGGGGCCGCCACCATTGCCCGCCACAGCTTGGGCGGCAGGCGGCAATTGCCGACCTTGGCGCTTTCCGCCTCTACCACCACGGGACGCGATGGGTCCAGCCGGGCGATGGCCAGCGCGAGCCGCCCCTCAAACGCCTTCTGGCTGGGCTGATCCCCCATGCCGCCGAACAGCGACCCGCGATGATTGGCCAGACCTTCCAAATCCAGCACCTGCACGCCCCGATCCGGCAACAGCTTCAGCACATCGGTCTTGGCCGATCCGGTATTGCCGTCCAACACCACCAGCGGGCAGGGAAAGGCCGCGTCATACAGCGCATCGACCACCAGATGCCGCCACGATTTGTAGCCGCCCTGCACGGTTTCAACCCGCCAGCCGATCTGTTGCAGGATCACCGCGAAAGACCCTGACCTTTGCCCCCCGCGCCAGCAATAGACCAAGGGCTGCCATCCCCCCGGCTTGTCCGCCAATGGCCCTTGCAGGTGGAGTGAGGCATTCTTGGCCACCAGCGCCGCGCCGATCTTGCGCGCGTCAAAGGGGCTGACCTGTTTGTAGATCGTCCCCACCCGTGCCCGTTCTTCGTCATCCAGCACGGGCAGGTTGATCGCACCGGGGATGTGATCTTCGGCATATTCCGCCGGGGCGCGGACATCGATGATGGTGTCGAACCCCAGACCCGCGATGGCCGCCAGTGACTCCAGCTTGATCGCCATCAGAGGCCCCCTTCCAGCCGCGCGACCAAGGCCGTCAGCATGGACTGGCACCGCGCCATCTGTTCGACGCTGACAAACTCATCCGGCTTGTGCCCTTGCGCCATGCTGCCGGGGCCGCAGATCACCGTGGGAATCCCCAACCGCGCATCAAAAAGTCCGCCTTCAGTGCCAAAGGCGACCTTCATCGTGCCATTCGCCCCGGTCAGCGATTTGACGAAATTCACCACCCCGGCATCCGAGGGCGTGCGAAGGCCCGGATAATCCCACAGCCGTTCCACCCGCAACGCGGCCTCGGGGAACTCGGCCCGCAACGGCGCGATGATGGCGTCACAAGCGGCGCGAACCTCGGCAATCAGCGCCTCTGGGTCATCTGCGGCAAGCGAGCGGATTTCCCAATCCACCGTCGCATGGTTCGGCACGATGTTGACCTGCACCCCGCCCTGCATCTTGCCTGCGTGCAGCGTGGTATAAGGCACGTCATAATCCCCGTCGCGCGGGCCGGAACTTGCCACCCGCGCCTGCACGCCCCGCAGCGCGGTGATGAAATCCGCCGCCAGATGCAGCGCGTTCAAGGCAAGGGGGGCGAGTGCCGAATGACCCTCTCGGCCCACGGCCGTGGTCCGCAGGGCGATCTTGCCCTTGTGGCCGGTGGCGACCTGCATCCCCGTGGGTTCGCCCACGATGCACATCGCGGGGCGGAACGGTGCGCCCGCCAGCATGTCGATCAAGGACCGCACGCCCATACAGCCGATCTCTTCGTCATAGCTCAGCGCCAGATGCAGCGGCGTTTGCAGCGGACGCTGCGCCGCCGAAACCATCGCGGCAATCGCGCAGGCAACAAAGCCCTTCATATCCGCCGTGCCGCGCCCGTAGTAGCGCCCCCCGGATTCCGTCAGGGCAAAGGGCGGATGGGTCCATGCCTGCCCCTCTACCGGGACGACATCGGTATGGCCCGACAGCATCACCCCGCCCCGGTCCTGTGGTCCCACCGTGGCGTAAAGATTGGCCTTGTGCCCGCTGGCATCGGGGATCAGCACGGCGTCAATCCCGGCCTCTGCCAGCACCCCCTGCACATAGCCCATCAGCGCCATGTTCGGCTTGGCGCTGACCGTGTCAAAGCCGATCAACTGATCCAAAATCTGCCGCACGTCCATCCGTCACCCCCGTCTTGCGCCGGACCCTAAGCGCAAAGCACGGCGAAGGCAAAGCGACCCCACGCAGATTTACGCCGCAAGAGACAGCGGCAGGTCGCTTTCGGCCTTGAAGCCCTAGCCCGACAGGATGATCAATCGAGAGTCACGCCCGAAGGTTGCCCCCATGTCCCTGATCGCCGATCTTATCGCCGCCCTTGGTCCCGTCCATGTGCTGACCGGCCCAGAGACTGCCCGCCATGCCCGCGACTGGATGGGCACCTATGAAGGATCGCCCATCGCCGTCGCCCGCCCCGGATCAACCGCCGAGGTGGCAGAGGTACTGCGCATCGCCGCTAAGCACGGCCTGCCCGTGGTGCCCGTGGCGGGTAATACCGGCCTGACGGGGGCCACATGGACTGATGGCGGCTTGATGCTGTCGGTCGAACGGCTGAACCGCATCCGCGAGATTCGGCCCGATGCCCGCGTTGCCGTGGTGGAATCCGGTGTGATCCTGTCCCGTCTGCATGAGGCGGCGGCAGAGCATGGCCTGTATTTCCCGCTGTGGTTCGGTGCGCGCGGGTCGGCGATGATCGGCGGCGTCTTGTCCACCAATGCGGGCGGGTCGAACGTGCTGCGCTACGGCTCTACCCGCGCCTTGTGTCTGGGGCTTGAGGTGGTCTTGGCCGATGGCCGGGTGTTGAATCTGATGTCGGAACTGCACAAGGACAATTCCGGCTATGATCTTAAGGATTTGTTCATCGGTGCCGAGGGCACTTTGGGCGTCATCACCGCCGCCGTGATGAAACTGGTTCCCGCCCCCCGCGCCCATGCCACCGCCGTTCTGGCCGCGCGATCCTTGCCTGATGCCTTGGTGCTGCTGAACCGCTTGCAGGCGGCAAGCGGCGGCTTGGTTGAGGCGTTTGAATTCATGCCCGCGAGTTATCAGCGGCGCTTGCAGGCGGTGCGGCCAGACCTTGGCCTGCCCTTTGACCGCGTGCATGAGGTGACGATCCTTGTGGAACTCGGCGCAACCTCGCCCGCGCTGTGTGATCCGGGGCCGGATGGCACGGTGCCCTTGGGAACGCTTTTGGAAACCACGCTGGCGGGGCTTATGGAGGAAGGCTTGATCCTCGATGCCACCGTCGCGCAATCTGACCGTCAGCGCAGCGCGATGTGGGCGCGGCGCGAGGCGGCGGCAGAGATTGGCGCAGCGGTAAAGCCGATGATCGACACCGATATTGCCGTGCCGCTGGACAAGGCCGATACCTTCCTGACCGAGGTGCATCGTCGGCTGGATTTCCTGCCCGAAGGGGCGGAAACCGTGACGGTCGCGCATCTGGGCGACGGGAACCTGCATTTCAGCGTCTACCCCGGCGATCCGTCCAAGGCGCTGTATGACCGTGTGGTCAGCGTGGTTGAGGATGTGGTGCAGGAACTGCGCGGCTCATTTTCCGCAGAGCATGGCGTGGGCCTGTCCAAGCTGAACTCCATGGCGCGGCGCAAGGATGCGGTGGCCTTGGATGTGATGCGC
>NKIT01000019.1 GCA_002256185.1 Rhodobacteraceae bacterium PARR1
TGCCTCACCCCTGTCCGCCGAGCTGGCGGTCAAGGTGCTGCACGAACTTGGCGTCCCCACCGCCAAACTGCCCGCCCTGCACCACGCCGTCGCCGCGCACAGCTTTTCCGCCCGCATCCCTTGCGAAACGGTTGAGGCGCGCATCCTGCAAGACGCCGACCGGCTTGAGGCTTTGGGGGCCATCGGCCTTGTGCGGATGTTCCTTGTGTCAGGCGCTTTGGGCGGGGCGGGGTTTGATGCCACTGATCCCATGGCCATGAACCGCCCTCTGGACGACCGCGCCTATGCGCTGGACCATCTGGAGGTAAAGCTGTTCGGTCTGGTGGAGACGATGAACACCGCCACAGGTCGCGCCATTGCGGCGGAACGGGCCGATTGGATGGCCAGTTTCCGCACCCGGTTGTTGTCCGAAATCGGGGCCTGAAAATGCGAGGGCGCAAAGACAAAGGGCGGCAAGGTTTCCCCTGCCGCCCCGGTCACCGATGATCGCGGATCACTGATCCAGCGGCAGCGCCACGAAACGCGGATTGCCCTCGCGCCGCACCAAGAGCAGGATCGATTTGCGCCCGCCGTCCTTGGCCTCGGCCACACGATCTTCAAGGTCTTTCAGGCTGACCACGGCCTGCTGACCGGCTTCGGTGATCACATCCCCGGCGCGCAGACCCTTTTCAAAGGCATCCGATGCCTCATCCACCGCTGTCACGACCAGACCTTCGCTGCCTGCGGGCATGCCGAGTTGTTCGGCATTTTCCGTGGTCAGCGGCTGAAGGGTCAGGCCCATCATCTGCTTTTCTTCCGGCACGGCAGGGTTTGCGGCGGCGGGCAGCACATCGGCAGCTTCGGCATCCTCACGGCGGCCCAGCGTCACTTGCAGTTCCACCTCTTTGCCGTCACGCATCACCAAAACCGGTACAGCCGCACCAATCGGACTGTCACCCACCGTGCGGGTCAAGGCGCGTGCATCGTCAATCGCCGTGCCATTGAAGGTGGTGATCACATCGCCCGATGCCATCCCGGCATCCTTGGCCGGACCATCGGGAACATCGGTGACCAAAGCGCCCTTTGCCTCAACCAAGCCCATCGCCTCGGCCACGTCGGGGGTCACGTCTTGGATCTTGACGCCCAACCAGCCGCGACGGGTCTGGCCGAACTCTTTCAACTGATCCACAACCTTTGACACGACATTCGACGCCATCGAGAACCCGATGCCGATCGACCCGCCATTGGGCGACAGGATCGCGGTGTTCACGCCGATGACCTGACCCTCCATATTGAACAGCGGCCCGCCCGAGTTGCCCCGATTGATCGCAGCATCGGTCTGGATGAAGTCGTCATAGGTGCCCTGCAATTCGCGCCCACGGGCGGACACAATGCCCGCGCTGACCGAAAAGCCCTGGCCCAGCGGGTTGCCCATCGCCATGACCCAATCGCCCACGCGCATCATGTCGGAATTGCCGAACTGGACAAAGGGCAAGGCCTCTTCGCTTTCGACCTTCAACAGTGCGATGTCCGTCTTGGGATCAGTGCCCACCAGTTTGGCGTCCAGCGTCTTGCCCGAGAAGAACTCGATCTTGATCTCATCCGCGCCGTCGATGACGTGGTTGTTGGTGACGATATAACCGTCGGCTGAGATGACGAAACCCGACCCCAGCGCCTCGGACCGGCGCGGTTCTTGCGGAGCACCGTTGCGGTCTTGGAATTCCTTGAAGAAATCCTCGAACGGGCTGCCTTCGGGAACCATCGGCCCATCCTCGGTCGAGGCGGCGACGACGGAAGAGGTGGTGATGTTCACCACCGAAGGGCTGATCTGTTCCGCCAGATCAGCAAAACTTTCGGGCGCGCCACGCGCCTCGGACATGATCGGGGCCGAGAGGGCCAGCGACAATCCCAGAACCGCAGCCGTAAGGGCGCGTCCGGGTTGGAAGGCGGGCATCACCATCGCCGGGCGGGATGCCTTGGCGGGGGATGAGAGCAGCTTGAGTTGCACTCCGAACTCCTTTCGTTCAATCGGCGCCGTCGGGATGACCCAACCCCTGGCGGCGGAGCACAGATGCGATGTTGGTCAGATGGGGCCGGATTGCAATGCAATCTCCGTCGCGCTGTCTCAAGTCAGTGTGAGGGTTGTTTCAAAAGCTGCAACCGCTGACCTCGCGACGACACCGGAAACGAAGCTGGCAAAGAGAAAGGGCCGACGCTTGCGCCGGCCCTTTGGTGGGATGTTTTATCTGGCTAAGCCAAAAAACTTGGCGCCCATCACTCTTGCGCGGCACCCGTGGCCGGGCGGCCAAGGTCAGACCGCAGGTAGTCAAAGAACTCGCTGTCCGGGGCCATCACTATGGACGAATTGCCCGGCTGCAAGGCGCGTTCATAGGATGTGAGCGACCGCGTGAAGGCGAAGAATTCGGGATCACGCCCGAACGCTTCGGCATAGATTGCGTTGCGTTCGGCGTCGGCCTCACCCCGGATGACTTCGGCTTGGCGCTGTGCCTCGGACGTCAGTTCCACCACGGTCCGGTCTGCGGTCGCCCGCACCCGTTGCGCGGCTTCGCCACCGCGCGCGATTTCGTCCGCCGCCTCGCGTTCGCGTTCAGCGCGCATCCGGGCAAAGGTCGCCTCAAGGTTCTGATCCGGCAGGTCGGTGCGCGTCAGACGCACGTCAATCACGTCGATGCCAAGAGCCGAGGCTTGCGATTTGGCCAGATCACGGATCTGGTTCATCAGACCGGTCCGATCCTCAGACAGCACGCGCCCAGATTCGACCGAGCCGAGTACCTCTTGGATGGCGGGGTTGACCAAACGGTCCAGCCGGACCGATGCGGCATCGATGCCACCGGCACCCACAGCCTCGCGGAAGCGGACCAGATCGACGATGCGCCAGCGCGTAAAAGCGTCAACCACCAGACGGCGGTCATCGGCGAGTGTAACCTCCAACGGCTGCGTCTGTAACGCCAGAATGCGGTCATCATAACGAGCCACGTCCTGAATCAGCGGCACTTTGAAGCCCAGACCGGGGGTTGCCTTGATCTGCTTGACCTGACCGAATTGCAGCACAAGCACGGTTTCGCGTTCGTCAACGATGAACACCGACGACAGCGCCAAGGCCCCGACCACCGCCAGTGCGGGAAGAATGATTGCGGCTTTCATCAGTTGCTCCCCCCGTCAGTCGCAGCGGCGGCGGGTGCCACCGGGCGGTTCAACTCGTTCAGCGGCAAGAAGGGCACCACGCCCTGCCCCCCGCCTTCGCCGGTCGAGACGCCGTCAAGGATGACCTTGTTCATACCGCCCAGAACCTTTTCCATCGTTTCCAGATACATGCGCTTGCGCGTCACCTCTGGTGCTTTGACATACTCCTGATAGACCGCAAGGAAGCGCGACGCCTCACCCGAGGCGGCATTGACCACCTGCGCGCGATAGGCCTCGGATTCTTCGGTCAGGCGGGCGGCTTCACCGCGCGCGCTGGCGGTCACACGGTTGGCATACGCGTCGGCCTCTTTCTCCAACCGGTCGCGTTCCTGTTGCGCGGCCTGCACTTCGCGGAAGGCGTCGATCACCTCACGCGGGGGGGCGGCGGTTTCAAAGTTGACGCGCACCACGTTGATGCCAGCGTTGTAGCTGTCCAATGTGGCTTGCACGTTCTGTTCCAGCGATTTCGCGATATCACCCCGGTTGCGGTTCAAGATCGGCGCAAGTTCCGACCGCGCGATGATGTCGCGCATCGCCGATTCCGCCACCGCGCGGATCGTGTCTTCGGGATCGGCAAGGTTGAACAGATACTCCGACGGATCGGACACGTTCCAGACCACCTGAAAACCGATATCGACGATGTTCTGATCGCGCGTCAGCATCAGGCCCGTGCCTACAGTTTCGCCGCGCTGTGCGCCGATGTCGGTCTGACGTTCACCAGAGAACTGCACGACCTCAGCCGTCACGAGGGGCCAAGGCGCGAAGTTCAGACCCGGTTCGCCGACGGCGGAAAACTTGCCAAGGAAGAGTTCAACAGAGCGTTCGTTTTGCTGAACTTGGTAAAACGACATCCAGCCCCACAGCGCCACCAAGGCCAGCGCGCCAATGGCGGCCCCCTGTTTGTTGATCAGTGGTCCGTTCGGATCACGCCCGCCACCGCCGCCACCGTTCAGGTTCGGACGACCACGCCCGCCCATCAGGACGCGCAGCTGCTCTTGCCCCTTTTTCACGATTTCGTCGATTTCCGGGATTTGCGGCCCGCCTTCGCTTGGACGACGCCCACCCCGACCGTTTTCACGGCCCTGATCGCGCCCTCCGTTCCGGTCATCATCCCCCGGACCGCTGCCGCCGCCCCACGGACCCCCGCTACCTGCCATCGAAAAAACCCTTTTTCTGTCTGTCCGGCTTAAACTGGTGAGTCTGGGCCGGAATTCAAGCGCCTATGATCAGGCTTCAGCCGCGCCGCACCGGCTTTCGCATCGTGACCAACTCTTCGGCCATCGTTGGATGCACGGCGAGAGTGCGGTCGAAGTCCTCTTTCGTGGCCCCCATGCCGATGGGAATGGCGGCCAACTGGATCATCTCTCCGGCATCAGGGCCGACGATATGGCAGCCCAAAACCCGCCGTGTCGCCACGCTGACGATCAGTTTCATCAAGACCCGGCCCTGCCGCCCCGCAAACAGCGTTTTCATCGGGCGGAAGGTGGCGGCATACACCTCAATCTCTTCTTGCGCGCGGGCGGCTTCTTCGGACAGGCCCACGCTGCCAAGTTCCGGCTGGGTGAACACGGCCGAGGGGATCAGCCCATGGTCAAACCGCGTCGGCACGCCACGGAACACCGTATCGGCAAAGGCGTGACCTTCGCGGATGGCAACCGGGGTCAGGTTGACGCGGTCGGTCACATCGCCCACGGCAAAGATCGACGGCACGGCGGTCTGCGACCATTCGTCCACCACGATCTGCCCGTTGCGGCCGAATTCCACGCCCAGACCTTCCAGCCCCAGCCCCTTGGCATTGGGCTTGCGCCCCGTGGCGTAGAGCACAAGGTCAAACTCCCGCTCCGTCCCGTTGGTGGCAACGGCGCGGATGCCGGTCGCCGTCTTTTCCAACCGCAGAACATCGGTGCCGCAGTGAATGTCGATCCCGCGCGCCGCCATGGCGTTGGCGACATGGCCCCGCGCCTCGTCATCAAAGCCCCGCAGGATTTGCGCGCCGCGATAATACTGCGCGACCTCTACCCCCAAGCCATGCAGGATGCAGGCAAATTCGCTGGCGATATAGCCCCCGCCCACCACCAAGGCCCGCTTGGGCAGGGTCGGCAGGTGGAACATCTCATTCGAGGTGATGGCCAGCTCCCGCCCCGGAATGTCCGGCACGAATGGCCATCCGCCGGTGGCGATCAGGATATGCTTGGCGGTCAATCGCGTGCCATCCGACAGGGCCACCGTATGCGGGTCGACCACCACCGCGCGGGCGTCATGGATGGTGACACCCGCGTTTTTCAGCGTGCCCCGATAGGCGTTTTCCAGCCGGTTCAGTTCGTTTTCCAACGCGGTGCGAAACCGCGTCCAGTCGAACATGCCAAGCGAGGCATCCCAGCCATAAGCACGGGCATCTTCGACGGCCTCAGGGAAGCCGCTGGCGTATACCATCAGCTTCTTTGGCACACAGCCACGGATGACACAGGTGCCGCCCATCCGCGATTCTTCGGCCAGACCGACCTTTGCCCCGCCTTCTGCCGCCGCGATCCGCGCTGCACGCACCCCGCCAGAGCCGCCGCCGATGACGAAAAGATCGTAATCGAAGGCCGTCATTCCATATCCGCGAAGATGTTGTCTGTCGGCGCGAATTCGATGAAATCATCGGCTTCGGTGCCTTCGTTGATGTCGCGCACCGTCACGCGCCCGTCGCCATGGCCGATCACCACGATGTCACAGATGTCGATGAAGAGACCATTTTCCACCACGCCCGGAATCTGGTTCAGCACCATCGCCACTTGGCGCGGATTGCCGATGCGCTTCAGATGCAGGTCGATGATGTAATTCGCCTCATCCGTGATCAGGGGCTTGGCCCCGTTCATCCGCAGCGAACAGTCGCGGTTCAGCACATCAAGGCTGACCAGCGTTTCTTCGATCAAGGCCTTGGTGGTCTGCCAGCCAAAAGGGATGACCTCAACCGGCAAAGGGAATGCACCCAAGGTGCTGACTTCCTTGGCGGCATCGGCGATCACGATCATCTGATCCGACGCGGTGGCCACGATCTTTTCCTGCAACAGTGCCGCGCCGCCGCCCTTGATCAATGCAAGGTTGGGGTCAAACTCATCCGCGCCGTCAATCGTCAAGTCCAGCCATTTGGCGTCATCGAGCGAGGCAATCGGCACGCCCAAGGACCGCGCCAATTCTGCCGTCCGTGTGGACGTCGGAACACCAATAACCCGCAACCCCTCTTCGCGGATGCGTTCGGCAAGGCAGCGCACCATCCATGCGGCCGTTGATCCGGTGCCAAGACCGACCTTCATGCCATCTTGCACATATTCGGTGGCCCGCTTGGCGGCGACGAACTTAGCCTTGTCGATCGGGTTCAACTCTGCGGCCATCGGCAGCCCTCCTTCGTGGCATCCTTTCGCTGCTTATAGGCAATGCCCGCCCTGCACGCGAGGGGGCAAATGTCCCTCGGCCCTGTCAGTTGGCCCGAAAGAGACTGGGCCGCCGCAAGGTGCCGCCAAAACGACAGGGCCGCCCGCCACCTCACCGCCCCAGATGCCACGCGTGGTGACGGACAAGTCCCACCTGCGCAGATCGGTTTGGCGCGGCGGCGTCACGGCCCCTGATGCCATCCCTGCCCGCGCCATATGTCAGCCCGCCTGTGCCGTTGCGGTCGCAAGGCTGTCGGCAACCTGCCCCACCTCGGCCAGCGTCAGGCGCCCGTCGCCGTCAAGGTCCAGCCCCATCAGTGCTGCGGCAAGCGCCGCCTCAGCCCCTTGCCCCGCTTGCAGCGCCGCCGCCTCGGCATGGGCGCGCAACTCTGCCGCCGTGGCCGTCCCATCAGCATCGCCATCCGCCGCCGCCTGCGTCAGCATCAACCGTGCGCGCGCCGTCAGGCCCAGAACGCCCCCGCGTGCCGCCGCCTCTGCCTGTGTGACCGCGCCGTCATTGTCCAGATCCGCCTCAATCAGCGGCTGCAAGGCACGGGCGCGGAAATAGGCCCGGTCCAAGGCCGCCGCCCGGTCCAGATCGGCCTGTACCAAGGCCCCATCCCGACCGTGTCCATGCACCATCCCCAGCGCCATATCGCGCCATCGGTCCGGACGTGCCGCGATCCGTTCCGCCACATCGGGGGGCAGCGCCGCCATCGCCTCTGTCACGCTGCGGGTCTGCGCCGTTGCAGGCCCGGCAAGGACCCATGCCACCAGCCACAGCCCAACCAGCGCGACCCCCTTCACTCTGTTCCGAAAATGCATGATTCCGCCCCAAAGCTGCGTTCTACCGGGTCACCCTCTGCGCTCTGGGTTAACAAGCGATGAACGCCCCAAGGCAAAGGGCTGCAAGGGCACGACAGCATTCGGAATCAAATCGCAATGCCTTTGCCCTTGGCAAACGACCGCCCTGCCGCAAATCGGTCGGCAATGTCGCTTTCCGGCTGACGCCCGCCTGCGACAAAACGCATCCTGCGGGGATAACATCAGCGCCAGCGGACACTGAAAAAGACAACAAAGGGGGGAAGAAGTTGACCTACAGGCTTTATGGCGTGCCGGATTTTGCCAACCTTGCCGTGCATCTGGCGCTGGAAGAAACCGCTGCGCCCTATGAGGCGGTCTTTCTCGGCTCAGACGCGGGCGATCTGAAAACGCCCGACCATCTGGCGCGCCATCCCTTGGGCATGGTGCCCGCGCTGGAAACACCCGACGGCACGATGATCGAGACAGCGGCAATCCTTCTATGGCTGGCCGACCGCCACGGCAGCCTTGCCCCGACCCCGAATCATCCCGATCGCGCCGCTTTCCTGTCGGCTTTTTTCTTCACCAGCAGCAATATCCACATCGCCGCACTGGACCTTCTGCACCCCTATCGCCCCGCAGGCGACGGCCCGGCGCGCGATGTGGCATCCGGCGCGCATGATCGGCTGATGTCCAGGTTGGCCGTGCTCGACCGGATCGCCGCAGGGAACCCCGCATGGTGGCCGTCAGACCGACCGACGATCCTGACCATCTACCTTGCCTTGCTGACCCGCTGGACCCGTGCCTTTCCGGCCTATCCCGACCTGGCGATCAACCTGTCCGACTTCCCCGCCCTGCACGCCCGCACCGCCGCGCTTGAGACCCGCCCCACCGCACAACGCGTCGCGGCCCTGCATGGGCTGACCGGGCGCTTCCTGACCGAACCCGAAGGATAAACGATGTTCCTCTCTGTCTTTGACATGTTCAAGGTGGGCGTCGGCCCCTCCTCCAGCCACACCATGGGGCCAATGGTGGCGGGGGCGCGGTTTCTGGACCTTTTGCGCGCCTCGCCCTTTCACTTCCACGGGGTGAGGGCATCGCTGCACGGCTCGCTGGCCTTTACCGGGGTCGGCCATGCCACAGACCGCGCCACGATCCTTGGTCTGGCAGGCTTTGAACCCGCAACCTATGACGCCGAAAAGGCCGAAGCGACCCTGACCGCGATCCGCACCACCAAGACCATCACACCGCCCGGCCTGCCTGCGCTGGGTTTTGATCCCGGTGCTGACCTGTTGTTTGACTACGGCCCCGCCCTGTCCGGCCATGCCAATGGCATGATCCTGAAGGCCACCGACGCGCAGGGCGACGTGATCTTGCAGGAAACCTATTACTCCATCGGCGGCGGCTTTGTTCTGACGGCAGGCGAGATGGCCGAGGCTGGCGGCGGCAAAGCCAAGGCCCGCGCCGATGTGCCTTATCCGTTTGATACGGCAGATGAAATGCTGGCGATGGCCAAGGCCTCTGGCCTCTCCATCGCGCAGATGAAACGCGCCAATGAGCTGAAGTTCCGCAGCAAGCCCGAGCTTGACCAAGGCATAAACCGCGTCTGGCAGGTGATGAACGATTGCATCGACCGCGGCATGAAGGGCGAAGGCATCCTTCCCGGTGGCCTGAAAGTGCGCCGCCGTGCCAAGGGCATCCATGATGCGCTCTTGGCCGAACGCGGGCTGAACATGACCGCGCCGCACACGATCAACGACTGGATGTCGCTTTATGCCATGTCGGTGAACGAAGAAAACGCCGCCGGCGGCCAGGTCGTCACCGCCCCCACCAATGGCGCGGCGGGCGTGGTGCCTGCGGTGATCCGCTACTGGCTGGACCATGTCCCCGGTGCCTCGCCCTCGCGCATCGATGACTTCATGCTGACCGCCGCGGCCATCGGGGGCCTTGTCAAACACAACGCCTCCATTTCCGGTGCCGAATGCGGCTGTCAGGCCGAGGTCGGCTCTGCCGCCGCGATGGCCGCTGCTGGCTTGGCCGCTGTCTTGGGCGGCACGCCGGAACAGGTGGAAAACGCCGCCGAAATCGCGCTGGAGCATCACCTTGGCATGACCTGCGATCCGGTAAAAGGACTGGTGCAGGTGCCCTGCATCGAACGCAATGGCCTTGGCGCGATCAAGGCCGTCTCTGCCGCCTCGCTGGCCATGCGCGGCGATGGCATCCATCTTGTCAGCCTTGACGTCTGCATCGAAACCATGCGCCAAACCGGCCGTGACATGCACGAAAAATACAAGGAAACCTCGCTCGGCGGCCTCGCCGTCAACGTCCCGAACTGCTGACCCCCCCGTCTCCTTTGGACAAATATCCTCGGGGGGAAAGGCGCGGCACGCGCCTTTTGGGGGGCGGAAAGCCCCCCGCGCGCCCCGGATGCGGCCTTGGCGACACGGCCTCCCACAGCGCAAACTCGCCGGGGCGGGACGCGCGATAGGCGGCCTCGGCCTTTTCCGACAACCCGCTGACCGCCAAGGCCGCGCGGGTGGGGGAGACATTGTGTTGCGGCAGGTCGAACCGCCGCCCCAAGCGCTGTTCCAGAAACCCAAGCAACAGGTCCATCCGGTCATAGTCGAACAGATGGGTGATCCCGGCCCGTGCGCCATCCCAGCCACAGAACCGTGCCTGATCGCCGACGCGGGCGTAATCGGGGGCCTCGTCCAGCGCCACGGCCTCCTGCGCGAAACGGTCAAAACTGATCCCGCGCGTGCTGTTGGCCGCGCCTTCCGGGTTCTTGTGGCGATAGCGAAACCAGCTTTCCAGCCGCGCGAAGGGCTCGCGCACCACGGCGAAGACCTCAACCGGGCCGCCTGCCGCCGCCTCGACCCGCGCGCGCCAGTTCTTGTCAAAGCCGGGATAGGGCATGTGGCGGCTGTGCAACTCGCCAAACGGCGGGCTTTGCAGCGACAAAGGCCGCAGCACCCGGATGGACTGCGTGGCGGTCTTGGGATTGGCCAGATAGACCAGACGGGACTGCGGCAACAATAACACGACGCGCGACACCTTGATGACCGGCCCCGCAGCACCGGAACCGCCGCAAGGCTAACCCCAGCCCGCAAAAGGGCGCAAGGCGCGGAAATGGTCGTTTTCAGGATGGACGGCCCCGCTGCGGCGCGGTTAGGCCAAAGACATGAGCGTTACATCCCCCCCTTCCGCCGCAACGGACCGCATCTTGCCGGGTGTCGCCCTGATGCTGGCCTTTTGCATGCTGGCCCCGTTGCTGGACGTCGCCTCGAAACTCGCGGCGCAAGGGGGCGTGCCCGTGGGGCAGATCACCACCGCGCGCTTCGTGGTGCAGGGGGCCTTGATGCTGCCCGTGGTGCTGGTGATGCGCCTGCCGTGGCGGGTCAGCCCGCGAGTCCTCGGCCTGACCTTCCTGCGGGCGATTTTCCTGATGTTGTCCACCTACAGCTTTGTGTCGGGCATTGCCGTCATGCCCGTCGCCGACGCGCTGGCCATCGCCTTTGTCGAACCGTTCGTGGTGCTGATCCTCGGCTCGCTCATCTTCGGGGATGAGGTCGGGCCACGGCGTATCGCTGCCAGCGCCGTGGGCTTTGGCGGGGCGCTTCTGGTGATCCAGCCGTCGGTCGCGGCCTTTGGTCTGGTGGCGCTTTGGCCGCTGGGAACAGCGTTCTTCTTTGCCTTTTACATGCTGGTCACACGGGCAATGTCCACGCAGATCCACCCGGTGACGATGCAGCTTCACACCTCGCTTGCCGGGATCGTCATTGCCGTGCCGATCATGGTCGCCTTTGACGGCAGCGGTTTTGCCGAGTTGGACCCGGTGATGCCGCAGGGGGTGAATTGGCTTTGGCTGTTTGGCGTCGGCTTCTGGGCGGCGGTCAGCCACATGTGCATGACCTATGCGCTGAAATTCGCGCCTTCGGCCACGCTCGCCCCGCTGCATTATTCCGAAATCGTCGCCGCCGTCGCCTTGGGCTATCTGATCTTTTCGGACTTCCCGAATGCGATGACCTGGGCCGGGATCCTGATCATCGTCTCCTCGGGCCTTTACGTCATCCACCGCGAGCGGATGTCGGCGCGGATCAAGCGCCGGGCGGATTTGCAAACGGGCGCGCAGGCCAGCGCGGCGCTGACGCAAGCGCCCTGATCGCGGCATCCAGCCGGTTGCGCGGCAGGATCGCCAGCATGGATGGCGCGTCCATCTCGACCACTAGCTCAGGCGCGGTGACGCGGTTTGAGGTGCCGATCATCCCGTCGGGCGCAAACTCCAGCCCGTCGATGGGCCATTCCAGCCCCTGACTGCGCCCTGTCACCCGCGCCATCGGGTAAAGCGACAGACGGTCACCGACGCGCAGGGTCAGCGCCATGCGCGGCGGGGCCAGAAACACCACGTCCTGCGGCCCCAGCAGCAGACAGATTCGGTCGGGATGCGCTGTCAAAGACGTCAGCACCGCCAGCCCGTGATCCATCCGCGCCCCTGCGAATCCCACTGCCAGCACGAAAGGCGCGGCGATGGATCGCAGCGCCTTGTCAAAATCTGTCGTCATTTGTTCGGTCAGCGGAAACAACCGCCCCGCCAGCCGCGCCTGCGCCAAAGGGCTGATGGAATCGAGGTCACCCACCACCGCCTCAGGCATGTGCCCCAGCGCCAGAACACGGTCCGCCCCCCCGTCCGCCCCAACGATTCTTGGGGCGCGCGCCAAGGCAAGCCGCATCAGCCCGGCGGAAACCGGGCCTCCGCCAACCAGCGTGACGCCCTCTGAGGATTCGACAATCGGATGATTCATGTGTTCACTGTTGCTTCAATTGCGGCAAAGACAGTGTTCCTCAGCCATAATCAATCCATCAAATCACCTCTATCTGTCCATCAAAAGGAACAGCGCTGAACCGAATGTGGGTCAACGGATTTTGACGAAAGCGAGCATCCCATGACTGGTGCAAGTAAGATTTTGACAGTCTCTTACGGAACCTTCAGCTGCACGCTGGAAGGTTTTGACGATCCTTTCAACACGATGAAGGCGATTGCGGAGTATTTCCGCGACCTTGCCGCCGATGATCGTTACTTCGGGGCCGAACCGCCCACCCCGGATGCCGCCATGCTGCACCGCATCGCCGAGCGTGAGATTCAGCGCCGGGTTGAGGCGAAGATACAGGAAAACGGCGTGGTGCTGCGGGCCGCCGAAGGTGCGGGTGAAAACCTGAACGCGACGGTGACGATGCCCGCCTCCCCTGCCCCTGCACGGGTCCGGCCGACGCTTGAGGCGCCTGCTCTGGCCCCGGCACAGGATGCAGCGCTGGATGAGGCAGAGGATGCCGCGCCGCTGGTGGCTGTCGGTCAGGCCGCATCCTCCAACACCCATGAATCCGTTGCCGAAAAGCTGTCTCGCCTGCGGGCCGAAGCTGCGGCGCAAACAGCAGCACAGTCCCTGACCGTGTCCCTGCCCTTGGCGCAACCGGTTGAGGCTGACAGCGAAACCGCCCCACTGGCCGATGATCCGACCGACGCGTTATTGGCTGATCTGATGGCCGATCTGGGTGGCGCTGAGCCTGTCCCGATGGCTGTCCCGGCCTCGGAATACTCGGCAGCGGAGGACGGCGAAACGCCCGCGTTTGTGGCGATTGCCGCCGAAGTCGAAAGCCCTGTCGCAGGGCCCGCCGCCCTTGAGGACGCAGTCGGTCCTGCGACGCTGACCGATGCGATGCCGAAACCCTTGCCGGATGATGCAGAACAGGTTGCCGATGCCCAAATCGCGGCAGAACTGACGGACGCCGACTACTCTGACGCTGCCATGCTGGACGGCGTCGCCGATTGGCAACCCGAGGCAGAGGCTGACGTCCAAGCTGACACACCAGATGCATGGGTCTTTGAGGCCGACACGGAAATCGCGGATGCAGCGCAAGTGGTTGCCGATATGGGGGTGCCCGATATGGGGGTGCCCGATCTGCAAGACGTCGAATCTGCGTTTGAACCAGAGGCGGCGGTTGCATCCGAACCCGTCGCCGCTGAGACTGCACCGACCGTCAGCCAGGACGACTCGACCCAAGAGGCCGATGCTTTCGACATGGCGGCGCTGACGGCGCGCATGTCGGATGACCTGCCCGCCTTCCCCGAAGCAGAGGCAAACCTGCTGCCCGACACACTCTCTGCCGATGACCAGTTTGAGGCCGATCTTGCCGCCGCGCTGGGGTCTGCCGATCTTGCCCCGCAGGTGCAGGACGACCTGTCCGATGCCGCATTGGCCGACCCGGTAGAATCGATCTTTGCCGATACCGACGATGAGACGGACCAAGACCCGCTGCCCGCGATCCTGTCCAGCGCTGAAACCTTCGATGCGCCCGTTCAGGCCATGGTCGATCCCGCACCTGCCCCCGTGATGGCGGCCGAGCCCGCACTTGATGCCGCCCCCGACTTGCCGGGTGTAAGGGCCGAGGCCGCCGAAAAACTGCAACGGGCACGGGCGCGGGTGATCCGCATTCGTGGCCGCGACGCCGCAGCCGCTTCGGCCCCTGTTGCCGAAACGCCGACCCCTGATGCAAACCCCGCCCCCGTCGAAGCGCCGATCCTGTCTCCGCAGGATGAAACCGACCTTGAAGCCGAACTCGCCGCTTTGCGCGCCGAAATCACCCCCGCGTCCCGCCCTGCGGCGGAAGCTGTGCAAACGGAAACAGTGGCAGCGGTAACTTCGGCCGTGACCGTCGCGGCGCCCGTCGCGGCACCCGTCGCGGCACTTGTGGAACAACCCGCCCTGCGCCGCGCCTTTGCGGACGAAGCGTCAGACGCCGCCGTGACGCGGCTGATGGCGCAGGCGGATGAGGTGATGGAAGGCCCTGAAAACAAACGTCGCCTCTCTGCGATTGCCCATCTCAAGGCCGCGGTGGCAGCAACCGTTGCAGACCGCAACGCCGGGGCAGAATTGCCTGCGGCCCAACCGTCCCGCCTTGCGCGCTACCGTGACGATCTGGCGATGGTGGTGCGGGCGAAACTGGGCGTTGGTCCGGCCACTGGCGAACGCCCCGCGCCGTTGGTTCTGGTGTCCGAACAGCGCATCGACCGGCCCGCCACGCCTGCTGCGCAACCGTCGCCACAGCCTGCATCTGCCCCTGCACCTGCCCCTGTGGCTGCCACAATGGCTGCCTCTACCCCGGCCCCTGTCGCTGAACCGGCTCCGCAGGCCGTGGCTGCGCAGACTGTGGCAGCGGCGACAGAACCCGCAGGCCCCATCCGTCCGCGCCGGATCGTTCCGGCGGCTTTGGCCACTGTGTCCGCCGAAGAGGATCAAACCGAAGAAACCGTTGACACCGCACTTGTCGATGCCCGTGGGTTCAGCGAATTCGCGGATCGTCTGGGTGCGCGCACCCTGCCGGAATTGATCGAAGCCTCAGCCGCCTATCTGGCGGTGGTGCAAAAGCGCGATGCCTTTTCGCGCCCGCAACTGATGGCCAATGTCGAAGCGGCAATGCCCGAAGCCCTGCCCCGCGAAGATGGTTTGCGCAGCTTTGGCGCACTTCTGCGCTCTGGCCGCCTAAGCAAACTGCGCCGGGGGCAATTCGTCCTGAGCCAGCAGTCGAACTACCTGACCGAAGGCAAAAGAATCGCGGGCTGACGCTGCCAGCAGTCCCGCACCGAAAGGCGGAGGAACGGGGGTTCCTTCGCCTTTCCCTTTTTCAGTCGTCCTGTGATGGCGACTCAGGGTCAGGTTGCCCCACGCCCTTGAACACAGCCTTGAAGGGCAACGCCCACAGGATCCCCAAACCGACATAGACCGCGAACTCGACCCAGATCGACGGGCGGTCAAACAGGCTGACCACGTACAGCGCCACCGCGATATAGACCGGCAATCCCACCAGCAGGATCAGCAGCGACAGGCGGCGGCGGGTCTTGTAGGTCAGCGCCAAGGGGCTCTCCTCAATCAGCGAAGGGATCGGTCACGAGGATCGTGTCATCCCGTTCGGGTGAAGTGGAAAGTAGCGCGACCGGGCACTGGATCAATTCCTCGATCCGGCGAACATATTTGATCGCCGCCCCCGGCAGGTCCGCCCAAGAGCGCGCGCCTGCGGTAGATTCGCTCCAGCCTTCCATTTCCTCATAGATTGGCGTCACGCGGGTCTGCAGGTTGGCAGCCGTGGGCAGGTAATCCATGCGCTGACCGTCCAGATCATAGCCCACGCAGATTTTCAGCGTCTTGAAGCCGTCCAGAACGTCCAGCTTGGTCAAGGCGATACCCGAAACGCCCGAGGTCGCGCAGGTCTGGCGCACCAGAACCGCATCAAACCAGCCGCAGCGGCGTTTGCGCCCGGTGACAGTGCCGAATTCATGCCCGCGCTCGCCCAAACGTTCGCCATCGGGATCAAAAAGTTCGGTCGGGAACGGGCCTTCACCCACGCGGGTGGTATAGGCCTTGACGATGCCCAGCACGAAATCCACCGCCGTCGGGCCAAGCCCGGTGCCGGTGGCCGCCATGCCTGCCAAGGTGTTGGACGAAGTCACATAGGGATAGGTTCCGAAGTCGACGTCGAGCAGCGAGCCCTGCGCGCCCTCAAACAAGATGCGCTTTCCGGCGCGACGGGCGTCGTGCATCACCTTCCAGACGGGCTTGGCGTAGGGCAGGATTTTCGGCGCGACTTCAAGCAGTTGCGCCTTCAGCGCGGCGGGGTCGATGGCGTCAAGACCCAGACCCGCCCGCAAAGCGTTGTGATGGGTCAAGAGCCGACCGATGCGCAGGTCCAGCGTCGCCTCATCGGCAAGGTCGGCCACGCGCACAGCGCGGCGTCCCACCTTATCCTCATAGGCCGGACCGATGCCGCGCCCAGTGGTGCCGATCTTGGCGACCGCATTCTGACCTTCGCGCGCACGGTCCAACTCGCCATGCACCGGCAGGATCAGCGGGGTGTTTTCCGCGACCATCAGGTTTTCGGGGTTCACCTCCACGCCCTGACCGCGCAGCTTTTCAATCTCGGACAGCAGCGCCCAAGGGTCCAGCACGACGCCATTCCCGATCACCGACAGCTTGCCGCCGCGCACAATGCCCGAGGGCAAGAGCGACAGTTTATAGACATTGCCATCGATCACCAGCGTATGACCGGCGTTGTGACCGCCCTGAAAGCGCGCGATGACATCGGCACGCTCGCTCAGCCAATCGACGATCTTGCCTTTGCCCTCGTCGCCCCATTGGGCGCCCACGACAACCACGTTGGCCATGAGAGGAGTCCTTTCCCGGTCTGCTGAAACCGCCTGTCCTATAGCGATGCACGCGTTCAAGGGGAACAGCAAAAGCCACAACCGACCAGACCGTCTTTGGCGATTTCCGGCGCAGAAATCGCGGCAAAGTCCGAAGACGGACTTCGGGGCGGAGTTTGACGCAAACTCCGCGGCGCGGTCCCGATGGGCATGGAGGGGATTTCTGCGTCAGAAATCGCCTCCGAAGTCTGGATACAAACTTCGAAGCGGAGTTTGCGTCAAACTCCGCCCCCGCCAGCGTGACGCAGCCACTTGCGCCCTATCCGGCTTGCGCCTAGATAGGCGCGTCAGTTTGCGGAAAGCCTGCACATGGAAAATGTCGTCCTTACGATCCACTTGATCCTCGCCCTGCTTTTGGTGGGCGTGGTGCTCTTGCAGCGCTCCGAAGGGGGCGGTCTGGGTGTCGGGGGCGGCAACTCGGTGATGTCCGGGCGCGGCACGGCGACGGCGCTGTCCAAGGTGACGTGGTTCTTTGCGGTCTGCTTCATCATCACCTCGGTGTCGTTGACTTGGATGGCGGCGGTCCGGGCGAATTCGGGTTCGGTGATCGACACGCTGGCCACCCCGGAGACCCCTGCCGATGGCGAAGGCACGTCGCTGCCAGCGCCGGGCGGCAATCTGTTGCCGGAACTGCCCTCGGCCACTGCGCCCGCCCCGGCGGCACCGGCTACAGACGGCGCGGCGCCTGCAGCCCCGTCCGACACGGCACCCGCACCGGCGACCAACGACTGATCCACTAGCCTTAGAGCGGCCTTTTCGCAGGACGACAGCATCTAGCGGTCTTGTTGCGCATGCGCAGGAATTGCGTTACGCATCAACCCCCGTGATGCTGCGATTCCCTTTTGCGGATCGTGCCGTCAAAACGACGCTTTTCACGGGAGTGATCCACCTATGGCACGCTACATCTTCATCACGGGCGGGGTGGTCTCCTCTCTGGGCAAGGGGCTTGCCTCGGCGGCACTCGGGGCGCTGTTGCAGGCGCGCGGTTATACGGTGCGGCTGCGCAAACTGGACCCCTACCTGAACGTCGATCCGGGCACGATGTCGCCCTTTGAACATGGCGAAGTGTTCGTGACCGACGATGGCGCGGAAACCGACCTGGACCTTGGCCATTACGAACGCTTCACCGGGGTGCATGCACGCACGACCGACAGCATCAGTTCGGGGCGCATCTACTCCAACGTCTTGGAAAAGGAACGCCGGGGCGATTACCTTGGCAAGACGATCCAAGTCATCCCGCATGTGACCAATGAGATCAAAGACTTCCTGCGCATCGGCGATGAAGAAGTGGACTTCATGCTGTGCGAAATCGGCGGCACGGTGGGCGACATCGAAGGCTTGCCGTTCTTTGAGGCGATCCGCCAGTTCATCCACGAACGCCCGCGCGGCCAGTCGATCCTGATGCACCTGACCCTGCTGCCCTATCTGGCGGCGAGCGGCGAATTGAAGACCAAACCGACCCAGCACAGCGTCAAGGAATTGCAATCCATCGGTCTTGCCCCCGATGTGCTGGTCTGCCGGTCAGAACACCCGATCCCGGACCGGGAACGCGAAAAGATCGCTCTTTTCTGCAATGTCCGCAAAGATGCGGTGATCCCGGCCTATGACCTGAAAACCATCTATCAGGCCCCGCTGGCCTATCATCAGGCGGGTCTGGATCAGGCGGTGCTGGATGCCTTCGGCATCACCCCTGCACCGAAACCCAACCTTGCGCGTTGGGTCGATGTGATGGACCGTCTGACCCATGCCGAAGGCGAAGTGCGCGTGGCCATCGTGGGTAAGTATACCCAGCTTGAGGATGCCTATAAGTCGATCGCCGAGGCGCTGACCCATGGCGGAATGGCCAATCGCACCCGCGTGCGTGCCGAATGGATCGACGCCGAGATTTTCGAACGCGAAGACCCGGCGCCCTATCTTGAGAATTTCCACGCCATCCTTGTGCCCGGCGGGTTCGGAGAGCGCGGGACCGAAGGCAAGATCAAGGCCGCGCAATTCGCCCGCGAAAAGAAGATCCCCTATCTGGGCATCTGCTTGGGTATGCAGATGGCGGTGATCGAAAGCGCGCGCAACGTGGCGGGCATGGCCGATGCGGGGTCTGAGGAATTCGACCATGAGGCGGGCGAGAAACGCTTTACCCCGGTGGTCTATCACCTCAAGGAATGGGTGCAGGGCAACCACACCGTCCGCCGCAAATCCACCGATGCCAAGGGCGGCACGATGCGTCTGGGCGCCTATACCGCGAACCTGAAAGAAGGCTCGCACGTGGCCCAGGTTTACGGGGCCACCGTGATCGAAGAACGCCACCGCCACCGCTATGAGGTGGACATCGACTATCGCGAAAAGCTGGAAAGCTGTGGGTTGGTGTTTTCCGGCATGTCGCCCGACGGTCGCCTGCCCGAGATTGTCGAGGTCAAGGACCACCCGTGGTTCATCGGCGTACAGTTCCACCCGGAACTGAAATCCAAACCCTTCGCCCCGCATCCCCTCTTCGCCGACTTCGTCCGTGCGGCGATTGAGGTGAGCAGGTTGGTCTGACCGCTTTCCCCAGCGCCCCGGTGGGGCGTTGGGGCGTGGTCACGCCTGCGGGCGCGGCCACAACCGCTGCGCGGCCCCCAGACGCGACAGGCCGCGCGACAGGTGATGGGCGGCAATGCCCAAACCCACCCCCCCGGCGATGGAGAGCGTGGCAAACAGCCACCCCGGCAAGATGCCAAGCCATGGCTGCAACAGCACATTCGGCACAAGGCGGTGCGTCAGATAGACCATGAACGCCGCCGAGGCGAGCGTCAGCACTCCGCGTGCCAAAGCGCGCGGCAGGCTGACCTGCGGGCGGAACAGCAGCAGGGCGATGGCGGCAAAAACCATGCCATATTTGATCCATGCCCCGTGCCAATTGCCCCCCAGCCACGCGACCATCGGCAGCACCAGCGCGGCAAGCCCCAGCACCAACCAGCGCTGCCGCCCTTGCGCCACCCCTGCCATCCAGCCCAAGGCCAGCAGATACAGCACCCAAGGCACGGTGAACTGCACCTGCCCGCCAATCCCCATCAGGGACGGTGCCCCCCGCCGCAGCACCATCGCCCCCGCCAGCAGCCCCGCACCAAATGTCATCGGGCGGTCGGCCACCAAACGGCGCACTTGTGGCACCATCACCAGCGCGACCAGAAGGACCAGCATCTGGGCATAAGCCTCAACGAACCAATAAAGGAACGGCAGGCGGTCGAATGTGGCGGGCGCACCGATGCCGAAGTTTGACACCAGCAGCGCCGATCCGATGGGAAAGCGGTCCCATGCCAGCGCATAGCCGAACAGGATCAGGTAATAGGGCACAAGCACCCGACCCAAGGGGTGCAGGATCGCCGCCACATCGCCCCCTGCCAAGGCGTCGCGCCGGAACCGCGCCAACATCAGCCCGATCAGGACGACCATGATCGCGGCACCACCATAGACCGGCCAAGCCGTCTCATGCGCCACGACCACCGCCAGAATCGCCGCCGCGCGCAGGGGATGTTCCACCCCCAGCGTCACGCGTGACCGCGCAGGTCGGCAGGTCAACGCGCGCAAATCTGACAGCGCCATCCGCTCCCACCCTGTTGGCAGGTGGCCAAGGTGACGCTCCAGCGCCAAGGAAAGCTCGACATGGCGCAGGGAGTCGCCGCCAAGACTGGCAAAGCTGTCCTGCGCGCGCACGGGGCGGGGGTGAAAGGCCAGACGAAACGCCTCGGCCACGTCCGCGCCTTGCGGGCGCGGCGGCGGCAGGCGGTGCAGCGCGGGATAATCAGGCTTGCCATTGGGCAGACGCGGCAGGCGGGGCAAGGCGGTCAGCCGCAGATGCGCTGCCGTCAGACCTGTCAAGCTGGCCACACGCGACAGCAGGTCATCCGCGTCCACAGCCCCCTCAACCGCCACATGCAGCGCGGCATCATCGCCCCAGACGGCGGCAGTCACGCCCGCCTCGGCCAGTGCCGCCTCAACCGCGTCATGGCCGATACGCAGACCGGCAATCTTGGACATGCGACGCTTGCGGCCAATCAGGCGGTAAAACCCGCCCTCATACCGCGCGATATCTCCAGTCGGCAGAACTGACACCTCAGCCCCGCGCGCAAGATCGGCGCGGGCTGTGGCATAGCCCATCATCACATTGGGGCCGGTGTAACACAGTTCGCCCTCTGCCCCTTCTCCTGTCACGTCGCGCCCCAATTCATCGCGCAGGGACAACGACCCGCCGGGGATGGCCTGACCGATCATCCCGGCGTGGCTGTCGGCCAGTTCGGGCGGCAGATAGGCGATGCGGGCCGCAGCCTCGGTCTGGCCATACATCGCGACGAACCGCCCGCCGCGCCGCGCCATGCGACGGGCAAAGTCGCGCTGCACCACGGGCCGCAGCGCCCCGCCCGCCACCGTCAGCAGGCGCAGGGCGGGCGGCAATGCGTCGGACAGGCCGGTTTGCGCGATCAGGTCAAAGCCATGCGGCACAGTGGACAGGTTGGTGGCCCCGCTGTCCGCCAGGCGCGCGGCAAAGCCGCCATCCAGCATCGACCCCTCGGCCAGCCAGACCGATGCGCCCACCGCCAGATGCGAATTCAGCACCGACAGTCCGTAAGAATAGTGCAAGGGCAGCACCAAGGCCGCCCTGTCATCCGCCGTCAGTGCAAGATAATCCACAATCGCCGCCGCATTGGCGGAAAGGGCCTGCCCCGCCAGCCGAACCCCTTTGCCATGCCCCGTGCTGCCCGATGTCATCAGGACCAGCGCCAGATCAGGATGCAAATCTTCGGTTGGCCGGGGGTCCAGCATCAACCGCCAGCGCCCCGCCTGCCGCGACCAGACGGCATCGGGCGCGAAATCGCGGCGGAACCGGTCCATCGCCGCGCGATCCCCAGCAGGCAGCAGGGCCACGGCATGCCCGCCCGACAGCGCCCCCAGATAGGCCGCAACCATCTCGACCGACGCCGCCGCCTCAATCGCCACCAGTTTGCGCCCCACCGGCCCCAGACGGGCGGCGAAACGCGCAGCGCGGTCGGCCAGATCGGCATAGCTGACCGCGGGACGGCCCGTCAGGATCAGGGCAGGACGGTCGCCATGACGGGACAGAGAGGTGACGAAATCGGGGGTCATGGTCGCGCGGCCTTGTTACCTTTGCGCCGGGTCACGTCACGACGGCACAGGTGCCATCCTTATTCCGACAAAAATACTCAGTCAATATCACCCGTCGCAAGTTTCAGGGCCAAATCCCCCAGAGCGTGCGTTTTATCCCGGACGGGCCGCCGCAGTGTCGGCCCCCCTTTCCTTCCCGGCGTTCCCCGTGTAATGCCCGCCACTTGATCCTTCCCGATACCGGAGCCAGCCATGCAAGGCAGCGCGAACCTCAACCTGATGATCAAGGCCGCGCGCAAGGCGGGCCGGGCACTGGTCAAGGACTTCCGCGAGGTTGAGAACCTTCAGGTCTCGGCCAAGGGTCCGGGCGATTTCGTCTCAAAGGCGGACCGCGAGGCGGAGCGGATCATCAAGGAAGAATTGATGAACGGCCGTCCCAGCTATGGCTGGCTGGGCGAGGAAACCGGGGCCACCGATGGCGAAGACCCGACCCGTCGCTGGATCGTCGATCCCTTGGACGGAACCACCAACTTCCTGCACGGCATGCCGCATTGGGCCGTGTCCATCGCGCTGGAGCACAAGGGCGATATCGTGTCCGCCGTGGTGTTCGACGCTGCAAAGGATGAGCTTTACTTCGCCGAAAAGGGCGCAGGCGCTTGGATGAATGACATGCGCATCCGCGTGTCGGGCCGGCGTCAGATGTCAGAGGCGGTCTTTGCCTCGGGCATCCCGTTCGGCGCGCAGAAAACGCTGCCCGCCACGATGCAAGACCTTGCCCGACTGATGCCCGCCTGTGCCGGTTTGCGCCGCCTTGGTGCGGCCTCCTTGGACCTTGCTTGGGTCGCGGCGGGCCGATTTGACGGCTATTGGGAGCGTGAGGTGAACCTGTGGGACATCGCCGCCGGTAGCCTGTTGGTGCGCGAAGCCGGTGGTTTCATCGGCGGCCTGCGCGACGGTCATGGCCCGCTTGAGGGCAAAGGCCTGCTCTGTGCCAATGAGGCGCTGTTTGAGCCGCTGAAGAAAACCATCCTCGGCGCGTAAGGCGTTTAGCCCCAAGGCCCCTTTGGCCCGCGCTTGATCACGCGCGGGATAGAACTGCGCTGAATGGCGTAAGTGGCAACCGGGTTTGGCGGCGTGCCGTGGGTGCGCTGCCAAAAGGCGGGACCACCCACCCGCAGCCACAGCGGCACGGTCAGTGCCAGACCCGCGACAAAGCCGCCGATGTGGGCAAGGTAGGCCACCCCGCCGCCTGCGGTCGGTGTTGATAGCCCGCCAAAGATCTGCATCCCGAACCACAGGCCCAGCACGATCCATGCCGGGATTGGGAAAATGCGGAAAAAGATGATGAAGATGAACAGCACGTCAACGCGTGCCCGCGGGTAAAGCAGCAGATAGCCCCCCATCACCCCGGCAATCGCCCCAGATGCCCCCACCATCGGCACCATGGATTGCGGATCGGCCAAGTATTGCAGCCCCGCCGCCGCCAGACCGCTGGCAAGGTAAAAGGCGGCAAAGCGGCCATGACCCAAGCGGTCCTCAAGATTATCGCCGAAAATCCACAAAAACAGCATATTGCCCAGCAGATGCATCCATCCGCCATGCAGGAACATCGAGGTGACAAAGGTCGCGTAGCCCTCGCCAAAGCTGATGCGGGCGGGGACAAGGCCCCATGTCATGAAGAACTGCCCGATGGCGCGGTCAGACCCAAGGCCCAGCCAATAGAGCAGAAAGATCATCACATTCGCCCCGATCAACAGATGGACGATGATGGGACGCCGCCCGGATGGATTGTGATCGCGCAACGGAAACATGTCTGCAGGCTTGACCATGACGGGCGCTGCGTCAAGCGACAGCGATGCAGACCGCGACGCCAAGCCACTGGCGTCTGGTCCAAGGGGCGGCTATGGTAAAACATGCCCGATGCGGAATGTGTCGGGCCGGTATTGGTAACGCTATGTTTTGCAATCATTCCTCTGTGATGTCTGGCGATTTGCCGACAGGCGCGGCTTTGCGTGGCCTGTGTCATGCCTGACCGGTTGATCCTGCATGTCGGCATGCACAAGACCGGCACCACCGCCGTGCAAGAGGCGCTGGCGGGTTATGACGATGGCGACACCCGCGTCGCCCGGTTGCGCCATCCCAACCACTCGATCCAGATGCTGACCTGTTTCGCGCAAGACCCGACGAAATACCATGTCTGGGTGCGGCAGGGGATCGAACCGGAGCGGGTCTTGCGCATCCGCGCGGCGATGCGGCGGGAATTGCTGGACGAATTGGCTCTGCCCCGGCGGCAATTGGTGATCTCGGGTGAGGAGATGTCGCTGATGCACCCGCCGTCGGTGCTTGAGATGGCCGATTTCCTTGCCCCCCATGCGCGGGACGTTTCGGTGCTGGCATGGCTGCGCCCGGCGGTGGGTTACATCGGGTCCGCGCTGCAACAGATGATCCGGGCCGGTCAGGCGACGGCGCTGTTGCCCCGCCCATGCTATCGCGCGCGCTTTGCCATGTTTGCGCAGCGGTATGGGGTCGGGGCGATGACCTATCGGCTGTACCAAGAGGGCAGTTCCACCGTGACCGACTTCTGCGACCTGTTGGGCATCCCACCGCAATCCGTGCAGGACCGGCGCGACAATGTCAGTCTTTCCGACACGGCCTTGCGGCTGATCTGGCTGCTGAACCGCACCGGCCCTGTGACCACGGGCTCTGCTGCGCGGCTGGCAGCGCGGTCGGCAACGATCCGGCATCTGGCCCGCCGTTTTCCGGGGCGGTTCGCCCTGCCGCCCGACCTTGCTGCGGCGGGTGTGGACCGCGACGACATCGCTTGGGCCGAGGCTGCGACAGGTCTGGCCCTGTCAAACGACATCCTCGACATCGACCCCGCCACCGCACAGCGGCGGCTGGAGGCATGGCTTGGCAGCGTGGCCGAGGATACCGAAGAGGCGCTGGACGCAGACCTTGAACAGTTGGGCCTGCGCACCACCCGCCTTGCCGATCTGGCGGAACGGGTGGCGTCGCTTTACCGCCATTATCTGGACCAGTCCGAAGGCGAGGCTGCGGTGAAAAGCGCAACCGTGTCGATCTTCCGCGCGGGGGCACGCGACAGCGGGGCGGCGATCAAATCGCGCCTCGGGACTTCCACGCCCTGACCAAAGCGCCAACCGCAGCCGCACAAGGCGTGCCAAACACGGGACCGGGCAGGTTTTGCGGGCGTCCATACCCGCACAGCCCAGATTGAACGCAAGGCATCCGCCCGAACGATTCCCCCCTTTCCGCTGTGTCCCTTATCCGGTGACGGCGGCGCGATAGGCCCGCCAGCCGCCGAACCGGGTGATCTCTTCTGACCCTGCAATCGCATGGGTTTCGCATAGAAACCCCGACACCTGCCGCCCATCGGCCAAGGCGACCTTGCCGATGCCCAAAGGCGCGGGGATGCGGGCAACGAAGTGGCCAAAGGCGGCAGCGGGAAGGGCCCAGACCTCAACCGCGATGCCGGGGCCGTCGCCTGAGGGATCAAACACCATGCCGGGTTTCGGCGGCACGGTGCCTGCCAGCGCATAAAGACGGTAACCGGGGGCGGTCCGTGCCTCGCCCAGCAGCACACCCCCCGGTTCGGTCAACTCCCGGTTCAGCGGCATCCCGGTCAGATGCGCGCCCACCACGGCGATGGGGATCATCCCGGCGGGGATGTCCGCTGCCCCAGCCATCGGCAAGGCGGCTTGGCGGTCATGCCCCATGCCGCAGCCCGCCGCGTGGTGCATCGCGGTGGCGAAGGTGGCCAGCGCATCATCACTGAACCCCGGCCCCACCAGCGTCACCCCGGCAGGCAGTCCCGACGGACCAAAGCCCGCAGGCACCGCAATCGCGGCATAGCCCATCAGGTTGGCGAAATTGGTGTAGCGCCCGAATTGGCTGTTGCGTGCAATCGGATCGGCCAGCATCTCGGCCACGGTGCAGGTGGTGGGCGATGTCGGCAAGAGCAGCATATCCACCGCCTGCCAGACCGGGGCGACGGCGTGGCGCAACTCCTCAAGCCGGTAGATCCCGCGGAAGGTTTCCACCGCTGTCCGCCCGCGCGCGCCTTCGATGATCTTTCGCACTGTGGGGTCAAAGTCGTCGGGGTTGCTGGCGAGGAACCCTTCAACGGCCGCCAAACGCTCGGCCACCCAAGGGCCGTCGTAGAGCAGCGCCGCCGCCTCTCGGAACGGGGCGTAATCAAAGGGCACCAGCGTCGCACCAAGCGCCTTTGCCCGGTCAAGGGCGGCGTCATAAAGCGCCTCAACCTCGGAATTGCCGAAAAACTCCCGCTCTGCCCCGGTCAGCACGCCAAGACGCGGGCGGGGCGGCAAACCAACCGGCGTGGCCAAGCGCGAGAATGGATCGGCGCGGTCCAGCCCATCCATCACCCGCCGCACGGCCACCGCATCGGGGACCGATCCCGCAAAGACCGTGACCACATCGACGGACCGGCAGGCCGGAACCACCCCGGTATTCGGCACCAGGCCCGGCGTTGGCTTGACCCCGACAAGGTTGTTGAATGCCGCAGGCACCCGCCCGGACCCCGCCGTATCCGTGCCCAGAGCGAACACGCACAGGCCTGACGCCACCGCCACCGCTGACCCGGAGGATGACCCGCCCGACACATGATCCGCGCTGAACACAGACCGTGGTGCCCCATGCGGCGACCGTGTGCCGTTCAACCCGGTGGCAAACTGGTCCAGATTGGTCTTGCCGATGACCAAGGCCCCCGCCGCCCGCAGGCGGGCAATCACTGTGGCGTCCTGTGCGGGCGCATAGTCAAAGGCGGGACAGGCGGCCGTCGTGGGCAGACCCGCGACATCGATATTGTCCTTGACCGCAAAGGGGATGCCATAAAGCGGCAGGTCGCGCGGCCCCGCCATCAAGGCCAGCGCTTGGGCGCGCAGGTCGTCATCGGGCGTTGGCGTGATGAACACCGCCGGATCGCGCGCGGCCAGCGCCTTGCGGCGGGTGATCACGACCTCAACCACCTCAACCGGGGTCATCCCGGCGGCATAGGCGGCGCGCAGGGCGGGCAAGGTCAGCATGGGGGGAAGGGTGTGCATCAGTCTGCCTCCATCACGGCCAAAAGGTCACCCGCCCGCAGGGTGCGTCCGGGGGTTGCGTGCATCTGGGCCAGCCGTCCGGCGACCGGGGCCTGCACGGCGATTTCCATCTTCATCGACTCAACGATCGCGATTGTGGTCCCTGCTGCCACACGGTCCCCCGGCGCACACAGGTATTTCCACAGGTTCCCCGGCACCGGGCTGTGTACCCCGGTCAGGCCATCGGGCACCTCGGATTCCGGCATCGGCACGCCTTCATCCGGGGCGAAGGTGTCGAGGCCGAGCGCGCGCCAACGGGCACGCTCGGCCTCAAACGCGGCTTGTTGCTGCGTCTTGAAGCGGGTGATCGACGGGGTGTCCGCAGCCAGTGCCCGCTGTTCATCGGCCCAGCAAAAGCTGCCCTCCTCGATCCGCACGGGATAGGCACCGTGGGGAAAGGCCGCCCGCGCCTCGGCCAGGTCCTGCGCATCGACGGGGTAGAACCGGATACGGTCAAAGAAGCGCAACAGCCACGGTGCCTCAGAAAAAGGCCCCACCCGCCGCCATGTGTTCCAGACCTGAATCGTGCGACCGAAAAGCTGGTATCCCCCCGGCCCCTCCATCCCGTAGATGCACATATAGGCCCCACCGATGCCCACGGCGTTTTCCGGCGTCCATGTGCGGGCAGGATTATACTTGGTCGTCACAAGTCGGTGGCGCGGATCGACGGGCGTGGCGACAGGCGCGCCCAGATAGACATCGCCCAATCCCATCACAAGGTAGCTGGCATCAAACACGATCCGCTGCACCGCGGCTTCATCCGGCAAGCCGTTGATGCGGCGGATGAACTCGATATTGGACGGACACCACGGCGCATCGGGACGGACGAGTTGCTGATACTTCTCCATCGCCAGCGCGGCTTGGGGATCGTTCCATGACAGCGGCAAATGCACGGTGCGGCTTGGGACTGAGACCCCGGCGGCATCGGGCAAAGCGCCCTCGATCCTTGCCAGTTCGCGGATCAGGTCGGGGCGCGTGATTAGGTCCGGGTCGTAATGCACCTGCAAGGACCGTATCCCCGGTGTCAGGTCGATCACCGGCAATCCCGCCGCCGTGACCGCCTGCATCAAGAGATGCACCCGCAGCCGCGCGCCGATGTCCAGCGTCATCGCGCCATATTCGACCAAGAGGTTGGCATCCCCCTGCCGCCGATAGGTCACCGGCATCGCGGCATCGGGGTCTTGCCACAGGATCGCCGACCCCGCCCGCGCCACAGCAGGCCCGGTCACCGGATCAGCGGGGCGGGTCACGGGGACAAAGCGCACCCGGTCACCGGGGCGAAGCTGGCCGAGCTTCCACAGATCATCCGCCGCCACCACGGCGGGACAGACAAACCCGCCAAGGCTGGGACCATCCGGGCCAAGGATGATCGGCATATCGCCGGTAAAGTCGATGGCCCCGATGGCATAGGCATTGTCGTGCAGGTTTGACGGATGCAAGCCCGCCTCACCGCCATCCGCCCGTGCCCATGCTGGCGCAGGACCGATCAGGCGAACGCCAGTGCGGGCGGAGTTGAAATGCACCTCATAGGGATGCGAAAACAGCGTCTCAATGTCTGACGGTGCAAAGAAATCCGGCGCGCCGTGGGGGCCGTAAAGCACCGACAGCTCCCACTCTTGCGTCAAGGGCGCGGGGTCTGGCGGCTGCGGTTCGCCCACCGCCCCGCCTGCGGCCATCATCAGATCGCCCGTCTTGACTGCCCCGGCCCCGGCCCCGCCAAACTGCCCAAGGGCAAAGGCCGCACGCGATCCCAGCACCTGCGGTGCCGCCCAACCGCCTGAAAGGGCAAGGTATGCCCGCTGCCCCGCCCCCGTGATCGCGCCAATCGCCAGCACGCCACCTGCGGGGACATCCACCACCGGACCCGGCACCGTCACCCCGTCTAACGTCAGCCGCATCGCCGCCCCGGCCACGGCCACACGGGCGGGGGTAAGGAACCGCAGGGTTGGGCCAGACACCGTCATCTCCAGCGCCGCCGTGTCGGGCGGATTGCCCAAAAGCCGGTTGGCATTCCGAAAGGACCGCGCATCCATCGGGCCAGAGGGCGGCACGCCGACATGCCACAGCCCCAAGCGCCCCGGCAGCTCTTGCAGGGTGGTTTGCGGGCCGGGGGAGAGAACCTCCACCCCCTGCGGCGCGAAATCCAAACTGGCCAGCGCGGTGGTCGAGACGTGGCCAGAGGCCAGCACATCCGATCCCGCAATGGCACGCAGATATTCAAGGTTGGTGGCGATGCCATCCACCCGCGTTTCAGCCAATGCCGCGCGCAGGGCGGCCAGCGCCGCCGGGCGGTCCGCGCCGTGGACGATGATCTTGGCCAGCATCGGGTCGTAATGCGCCGTCACCTCTGTCCCCGTCGCGATCCAGCCATCCACCCGCACCCCGCCCGGAAAGGCCACATGCGTCAGCAAGCCCGCCGAGGGGCGGAACCCCGCATGCGGCGCTTCGGCGTAAAGCCGCGCCTCAATCGCAGCCCCTTTCGGGGTGGGCTGCGTGGCGGGGATCACCGACTCGCCCGCCGCCTGACGGATCATCCATTCGACAAGGTCGATGCCCAAAACCGCCTCTGTCACCGGATGTTCGACTTGCAGGCGGGTGTTCACCTCAAGGAAATAGGCGGCCTGTCGCGTCGGGTCGTAGATGAATTCCACCGTCCCCGCCGACAGATACTGGACCGACGCGCAAAGGTCCGTCGCGGCGCGGTGCAGATTGGCGCGGACTGTATCGGACAGGCCGGGGGCGGGGGTTTCCTCGATCACCTTTTGATTGCGGCGTTGCAGCGAACAGTCGCGTTCCCCCAAGGCGACCACCCTGCCCTGCCCGTCGCCGAACACCTGCACCTCAACATGCCGGGCATCGGCGACGAAGCGTTCCAGATAGACCCGCGCATCGCCGAAACTGGCCCGCGCCATGCGCTGCACGGTGGCAAAGGCCGCGCGCAGGCTGGATTCATCGGCGCAAAGCTGCATGCCGATACCGCCGCCCCCCGCCGTGCTTTTCAGCATCACGGGATAGCCGATCTCTGCCGCCGCCGTGGCCGCCTGATCCTCGGCCTCCAGCAGCCCCGAACCGGGAAGCAGCGGCACACCCGCCGCCGCCGCGAGTTCGCGGGCGGTGTGCTTCAGGCCAAAGGCGCGCAGATGGTCGGGGCGCGGGCCGATAAAGGCGATGCCTGCGCCCTCTAACGCCTCGGCAAAGCCGACATTTTCGGACAGGAAGCCATAACCGGGATGCAACGCATCTGCCCCCGTTTCGCGGGCGGCGGCGATGACGGCGGCGACGTTCAGATAGCTGTCAATGGCGGGGGCTGGTCCCAAGCGCACCGCCCGATCGGCGGCGCTGACATGGGGGGCAAAGCGATCCGCGTCGGAATAGACCGCGACCGACCCCACCCCTATCTTGCGCAATGTGCGGATGACCCGAAGCGCAATCTCGCCCCGGTTCGCCACAAGAACCTGTTTGAACATGGCGCTTTACCCCCCGATACCGTCGCGGATCACAACGCGGATCGGTGTGGGATCAAAGCCGTTGCAGGGGTTGTTGATCTGCGGGCAGTTCGAGATGACACAGAGCACATCCATCGCCGCCAAGAGTTCCACATGATCCCCCGGCGCAGAGATGCCATCGTCAATCGTCATCGCGCCATTCGGGCTGATCGGGACGTTCATGAAGAAGTTGATGTTGGGCACGATGTCGCGCTTGCCCATGCCGTGACGCGAGAGTTCCAGAATGAAATTCTCGCGGCAGGCATGCAGATAGCGGGTGTCGTGGCCAAAACGGACGGTGTTGCTTTCGCAGGAACAACACCCGGCGCAGGTATCATGCCGGCCAGATGTGTCGGCGGTCACTGTCAGCATCAACCGCCCTTCGGACGACATCACCTTGGCCCCGGTTTCAATATAGGCGCGGCCATTGGCCTTTAGGGTTTCTTGGCTGGAATACCGCTCACCAAAGTCGTGGGCGGCGTAAAAGATCGTATCGATGGCCTGCTGGCCAAAGCTGTCCTCAATGCGGATGGTCTGGCCCTGGCGGACGATGCCGGACCACGGGCGTTCGGCGGGGATGTCGAAAATCTGGTCCATCATTTCCCCCCTGCGGCGCGGGCGTTGTTTTCAAAGGCGCGCACAGCCTCGGCACTTGCGGTGCGGCAGAGGTCATCTGGCGGGATCGGCACGGCGGCAAGGTGGGTGACGGTGACAGCGGGTTCCGGCCCGGTGGCGGGGTCAAGCGCGGCCCGACAGCAGCGATCCGCGCCAGCCGAAATGGCCGCCCGCATCGACGCGGACCGGGGCGAACAGCGTCAGCACCGCCGGGATATCGCGGCGATCTAGGCCGAGTTTGCCCGCCGCCAGCACCATATTGTCCCGGCAGTTGCGCACGCCCTGCCCCACATCGGCGGCAGACGATCCCCCCGTCAACGCATCATGCGCGCCGGAGCTGTCCTCTGTTATCGATAACAACACGCGCCCCATATCCGACAACAGCACCCGGCCTTTGCGCAGTTCGGTCGTCCATTGCACTTTGACCGTGTCGGGCAGGTTCAACCGCTCGGACGCATCGCGCGCCGCCCAAACGGCCAAGCTGACAGAGGTGCCCGCAGCACCTTCGACCCGGATCACCTGACCGGCGGTCAAGGTGCAGGTCCAATACCAACCGCCTGCGATCACCTCAGTCCCCAAGACGCGGGCGGGATCAGGCGGCGGCGCGGGCAAGGGGCTGGGGTCGGGCAGCGCCTTGGGGGCAAAGGTCAGGCCCCGGCGCTGGTGATCCTCATACCGGGCGCGGTCAGCGGCGATCTGGTCGGGGGTGCGGTGGATGTGCATGGGATGGTCCCTTTCGCTACCGGGTCGTCCCGGCTGCTGCCCGCGCAAAGGTCAGGTCGTCCTGACGGGCTAAGGTATCGGTGTCGTACATCGTCTGCCCCCCGGCCACGCGCGGTGGCCAGATGGCGATGTCCTTGGTCAGGGTCGCGCCGTAGCGCTGGCGTTCCTCTGGCCGGTCGCGCGGGCGTTCAAAGGCGATGACGCGGCTGGCCAGACCAAAGGCCTCTCGCAGGTCATGGGTGACCATCACCACGGTCATCGGCACCTCATGCCACAGACGCTTCATCAACGCGTGAATCTCGGCCCTTATGCCGGGGTCCAAGGCGCCAAAGGGTTCATCCAGCAGCAGCACACGTGGCCGCATCATCAGCGCCTGCGCCAAGGCCAGCCGTTGCTGCATGCCGCCCGACAGTTGCGCGGGATACTTGGCCTCAGCCCCCGCCAGCCCCACCTCGGCCAGCATTTGCATCGCCTGTTCCACCAACACCCGCCGCGCCGCGCCAAAGCTGCGCCCCGTCAGACGGTTGGCGCGCAGTTCCGGCCCCAGAAGGACATTGCCCAGCACCGTCAGATGCGGGAACACCGAATAGCGTTGGAACACCACGCCGCGATCCGGCCCCGGTTCGGGCGGCAAGGGCACGCCGTCCAGCAGGATGCGCCCGCGCGAGGGCACCTCTTGCCCCAGCAGCATCCGCAGAAAGGTGGTCTTGCCGCAGCCTGACGCGCCGACCAACGCCACGAAAGCGCGGGGGGCGATCTCAAAGCTCAGGTTTTCCAGAACGATCTGGTCGCCATATTCCTTCCAGACGCGGTCCACGGTGATGCCGGTCATCGCGCACCCTCGGCCCATGGGAATAGCCGCCGCCTGATCAGGGACAGGCCAATGTCCATCAGCACGGCCAGCAGGGTGATCCACGCCACATAGGGAAAGATCACATCCATCGACAGATAACGCCGCACAAGGAAGATGCGGTAGCCAAGCCCCGCATCCGCCGAAATCGCCTCAGCCGCGATCAGGAACAGGAAGGCCGGCCCCAGTTGCAGCCGCAGACTGTCAATCAGGCGCGGCAGCACCTGCGGCAAGACGACACGAAGCCCGATGAGCCAGGTTGAGGCGGACAGGGTTTCTGCCTTGACGATGATCTCACGCGGCAGGGCAGTGGCGGTCAGGGTCAGGTCACGGATCAGGATGGGCGCGATGCCGATAACGATCAGCGCGACCTTTGACACCTCGCCCAGCCCCATCACGATGAAAAGCACCGGCAGCAGCGCAAGCGGCGGCACCATCGACACGAAATCGACAAAGGGCGACAGCAGCGCGCGCATGATCGGCAGCAGCGCCGCCGCCATGCCGATCACCAAGGCCAGCGCGGTTGAGATGGCCAAGGCCAGACCCAAGCGTGACAGGCTGGCGAGGGTATCCGCCCAAAGCAGCACATCCCCGGTGCGGCGATCCACGCTGAAGGCCAGCATGTCGATGCTTGTCGCCAAGGTGGTCAGCGATGGCAACAGCTTATCCGCCGGGTTGTCAGCCAGTCGCAGCGCCGATCCGACCAGATAGGCCAAGATCAGCAGCGCAAAGGGCAGACAGCCCAGCATCAGCGCCGCACCGCGACTGGGTCTGATGTTGATGGCCCGCATGGGTGGGGTCCGGCGCTTACAACGCGCCGTCTGCGGCCAGTTTCATATAGGTGTCGGTAAAGCGCAGCTTCACATTGGCCGGATCGCCCAGCACGGTGCCCCCCGGCAATTCGATCCCCACCGCATCGGCAGAGGCCGCCGTCGGGCCAAGCAGGCCCTTGTCAAAAAGGAAGCCGCGCACCTTGTCCATCGTCGCCCCCAGATCGGGCGAGGTGACAAAGGCCACCGCGTCGGCGGGCACAGGAAAGAGCTTGGTTGCGGCCATCTGCGCCTCAAACCCCGCCTGATCGGTGCCCGATGCCGCGCCCATGGCCGCCCGTGCAGCGGCACCTTCGGGCGTATCCGACACCATCAGCGCGGCGGTTTCATACCAGATGCCCGCCAGCGCCTTGCCGAAATCGGGATTGGCGGCCAGAACGTCCGTATTGGCGACCATCAGGTCGATGATCTCACCGGGGATTTGTGAGGAATCAAACACCTTGGTTGCCCCCGGCAAGGCGGCAATCTCCGCCACCATCGGGTTCCATGTCACCATCGCGGTAACATCCGGCGTCTGGAACGCGCCGACCATGTCGGGATCAGCCGTGTTCAGCACCGACACATCCTGTTCGGTCATCCCCACCGACTCGAGCGCACGGGCGAGCAGGTAGTGCGAGACGGAAAACTCCACCAGATTGACCACGCGCCCCTTGATGTCGGCCAGCGTGGCACCGTCCTTCAGGATCACCGCGTCATTGCCTGCTGAAAAGTCGCCGACGATCACCGCCGTCGTATCCACCCCGCCCGCCGCCGGGATCGACAGCCCGTCCATATTGGTCAGCGTCACCGCGTCATAGGCGCCTGCGGTGTATTGATTCATTGATTCAACGTAATCGTTGAACTGCGTCACCTCGATGGTGATGCCGTATTTGTCGGCCCATTTCTGGACGATGCCCGCATCATTGGCATAGCCCCACGGCATCCAGCCGACATAGATCGACCATGCCACCTTGAAATCGGTCTTTTCCTGCGCCTGCGCGGCAGGGGCCAGCAGCGCCAAGGCGGTAGCGGCGGTCAGGAAAGCGCGGCGAGAAAGGCGGTCAGCAAGCAGGCGCAACATCGTCATCCCAATTCCCTTTCAAGGTTTCTGGGATCAACGGACCATCGTGCCGCCAATCCCTTGGCTGTACGAGGTCTCCCGGGCTTTTGTCCCGCCGTGCGCCAAGCGGGTGATACGGCCCCGCCGGTGACGACTCTCGGACCAGACGCACCGCGTGGTGCCGGAACCCTAGCCGCCAACTCATGGGGTTCAGTCTGCCGCGAGTCGGGCGGGGTTCAATCCGCTGCCGCATGGCATTCAGGGGCGGCGCTGGCTTTGCTGCAAAAAGCGTCAGAATTCAGGGGCGGCGCATGAAATCCGGTCAAACCTTGCGCCGAATCACCCGCCGCCGGTCATGCCCATGCGGCGCAGGACTCGTTTTTCCACTGCGCCCGCCAGCAGGTAGAACCCCACCGACAACAGCACGCTGACCACGGCCACCGTCCAGATCATCCCGAAATCGAGGTAGCCGCGCGATTGGTTCAGCAGATTGCCAAGCCCCCGCCCCGTGGCCAGCCATTCCGCGATCATCACCCCCAACAGGGCGCGTGGCGCGGTCAGGCGAATGGCGGCAAACAGCCACGGCATCGCGGCGGTAAGGGTCACAAGCCGCAACTCCCGCCATGCCGAGGCCCCATAGGCGCGCGGCAATTCCAGCGCGGCACGCGGCACCTGCGCGATGCCTTGGGCGATCATGACATAGGCCGGAAAGAAGGTGACCGAGATGGTGATCCAAAGCGTCACCGCCGTTCCGCGCCCAAGGATCAGCACCAAAAGCGGCGTCAGCGCAACCAGCGGCATGGTCTGGCTGACCAGCGCCACGGGCAGGAAGGCGCGGGCAAAGGCCGGGGTCAACCGCCCCGCCACCGCCAGCGCAAAGGCAAAGGCCATCCCCGCGGCCATGCCGGCAAGTGTAATCGGCAGGGTTTCGGCCAAGGCGGCCAGCAACCGTTCCTGCGCCTTGGGGGCGCTGTCAGACAGGAACAGGTAATCCACCACGCCAAACGGCGTCTTGCCCAGCATCTCTGGCACGGAAAGCGCCCAAAGAAACGCCCACCACAGCGCAAATGGCAGGACCAAGGCCGCCAGCGACAGCCAAAGCGGATCACGCCCGCCCACCATCTGCGGCGGCGCGGCGGGGTTCAGGCTGAGCGCGCGTGACGCCCCCAGCATCCGGGCCGAGATCAGGGCAAAGACCGCATAAGACAGCCCCGCAATCGCAGTGGCGACCAGACCGATGGACCACAGCCGATCCGGCTCTGCCCGGCCCAGCGATCCCAGCAGGTAACTGCCTAGCCCAAAGCGCCCGCCGCCGCCGAATTCGGCCAAAATCGCGCCAAGCACGGCATTGGGGGCGGCCACGCGAAAGCCCGACAGGAGGGCCGGGACTGCGCCGCGCGCCTGCACCCGCCACAGCACCGCCCCGGGCCCGCCGCCATAGGCGCGCACCACATCGGCGGCGCGGCTGTCAAAGTGCCGCAATCCCGTGACCGTGGCCTGCATGGTGACGAAGTAAACGCCCAAGGCCGCCAGCACGATGCGCGGGGTCATGCCCTCAAGCGTCAGGGTCAGGATGGGGGCGATGGCGATGGGTGGCAGGGTGAAGATGGCGATATTCACCCCGCGCGCCATGCGCTCGGCCACAGGCGACAGCACGAACAAAAGCCCCGCCAGCACCGCCACCAGATTGCCGATGACAAAGCCCGCGCCCGATGCGGTCAGGGTGGCTGCTACATGGGCAGGATAATCGGCGCGGTCCACCCAAAGCCGCAGCAGGATTTCCGACGGCGCGGGCAAGGCACCCGAGGCGACAAGGTCCAGCCGCCCCACCACCTCCCATGCCAACAAAAGCAGGATCGGCGGCAGCGCCTTGCGGGCATCACGCGCCATGCAGCACCTTGGCGATGCGGTCACACAGGTCGTGGAAATGCGGCGCGGCAAACAGCGCGGCATCGCGCGGGCGCGGCAGGTCGATGGACAGGATATCGACGATGCGCCCCGGTGCGGCCTGCATCACGGCCACTCGGTCGGCCAGAAACACCGCCTCATCAATGCCATGCGTCACCAGAAGCGTCGTCACCCCGGTTTCGGCCCAGATGCGTTGCAACTCGATGTTCATCTGACGGCGCAAAATCTGATCCAGCGCGCCAAAGGGTTCGTCCAGAAACAGCACCTGCGGTTCGCTCACCAAGGCGCGGGCGATGGCGACACGCTGGCGCATGCCGCCAGACAGCTCTCCGGGCAGGGCGTTTTCATAGCCCGACAACCCCACCAAGGCGATGAGATCGCGGATACGCCCTGAAGCGGGGGCGAGGTCGCGCCCCAACACCTCCAACGGCAGGGCGATGTTGCGGGCCACGCTGCGCCACGGCAGCAGACCTGCATCCTGAAACGCCACGCCCGTCACTCCGGCCTTTGTCGCCTGCGCCGGGGTTTGGCCGCCGATTTCCACCGTGCCTGCGTCCAGCGGCTCCAACCCCAGCGCGGCACGCAGAACCGTGGATTTGCCGCAGCCTGACGGCCCGATCAGCGCGGTAAAGCTGCCCGGAGGACAGGACAGCGTCACATCCCGCAGGGCCTGCACGACCTGACCCCGACCGTGGAAGGTCTTGCTCAGGCCGGACAATGTGATCCCTGCGGGTGCAGTCATCAGATTTCGTCCAAAAGCGTGGTGTCGAACATGTCGCGTGTGCCGATGATGCCGACCTTGGACAGTGCTTCAAGGTTGGCGGCGATGCCCTCTTCGGTCATCGAGAAGATGCCGCCCGCCGCCTCGATCAGAGGTTTCTGCGCGGTGTTGAAGAACACCTCATTCTCAATCGTGCGGCCGGTTCCGGCAAAATGGGTGTCGGCCCATTTCGGCGGCCACGCGGCGGGATCGACGTTGTTTTCCTCCCACCCCTTGCGGCTGGCACGCAGCCACGCGACCAACTCCTTGCGCTTGGCGGCGAGAGTGTCTTCGGTCACCACGATGGTATCGTTATAAAGCGTATAGCCGAAATCATAGAGCAGGAAGGACGTGGCCTCCTCCCCCGCCTGCGCAATCGTGTAGGGCACGTTGGTCGTGAAATCGAGCGAGGCGTCAATCTCGCCCTTGATCAGCGGGGTCGGGTCATAGGCGTAGGGAACGATTTTCACCTGCGATTTGTCGATGCCGTTGATGGCCAGCATCGCCTCGACGCTGATGGTGTTGACGGGCGGGACGGCGATGGTCTTGCCCACCATTTCGGCAGGGGATGTGATCGGCGCCTTTTTCAGGCTGACAATGCCGATGGGGTTTTTCTGATACTGGGTGCCGATGATCTTGAACTTGGCCCCCTGTTCGGTGATCGCCTTGATCGTGGTGTCGGGCGTGGTCAGGGCCAGATCGGCGCGGCCTGCGATGATCGTAGCCTCGGGGATCACATCGGGACCACCGGGCAGATAGGTCAGGTCCAAGCCTTCGGCGGTGTAGTAGCCCTGATCCATCGCCAGAAAATACCCGGCGAATTCGGCATCATTGATCCACGCGGCCTGCATGGCAAAGGGCGTGGCGGCCCGCGCCATGCGCGGCATCAGGGGCAGTGTCGATGCAGCGGCGGCGGCAGTCAAAAAGGAGCGGCGGTTCAGCGAAACTCTCATGGCGGCGGTCCTGTGGGTTGAAGGGTGAGGAGGCGTTCAGGCAATCCCCTGAATCCGCTGCAATTCCTGCAACGGCGGGGTGTCGGCGATTTGTTGCGGTTCCAGCAGGTTCCACTTCACGCCAAAGGGGCGCTTGGCGCGGCGTTCCACCCGGTGCAGCCCCGACGGAGTGGCGATCCAATCCACCAGAATATCCGTCTCGGACGGGGTCAGCTTTTCCTGCACCAACTGGCAGTCATGCACGACCGCCACGACAGGGGTGGTCTCATCGACCAGCCCAAGGTCGGTGAACATGCCCCATTCAAGGTCAAAGAACCCGTGCCCCTTGCCAAAGCGCACGCCATCCACCGACACGGCAGAGGCCCCGGTGACCATGAAGTCAAACCGCCCGCGACGGGCGATTTCCTCCAGCGTGATGGGGCGGGCGAAATGCTCCATCCCGTCCAGCCAAGCGGCGTAAAGCTCTGCCCCTGCTGGCACCATGCCGGGTTCGATCAGCAGAAAGCCGCGATAGATGCCATAGGTGGACATCACAAACGGCTTGCCTGCCGCGATCATCCGGCGGCGCAGATCGACAAGGCAGTTGTCGGGCGTGATGAACGCAAACGAGGTGCGATCATAAGCGGGCATCGTCACCAGATAGTCGGTCGCGCCTTCCGATCCGTCAAAATCGGGGATCACCTCGGCGAAGTTCAGGTGAAAGCGGGTGTCGGGCTTGGCGACATGGGCCAGCTTTGACCAAATTTGCTGGCGGATGATCTTGGATTTGGACATGATCGGCCTGTCTCGTTTCAGCGTTTCACAACAGTGAAACGACAGTTTCATTAAATCAAGCGCGCTGATGCGCGAACTGCAGGCACATGGCGACGCGGCTAACCCTCAGAATTCAGGAACGGATTTCCCGGCTGACCAAGTCTGAACAGAACTTGGCCGTGCTGCTGCTTGAGAATCAGGCACTGATCGAAACCCATAGCGCGACCGAGTTGTCGGCGCTGGCGGGCGTGTCCAAAGCCACGACGGCGCGGTTTTTCCGCAATCTGGGCTACACCGATTTCGACGAAGCCCGCACCCAAGCACGCGAAGAACGCAACC
>NKIT01000234.1 GCA_002256185.1 Rhodobacteraceae bacterium PARR1
GATGAAGTCCCAAGTCGCGGCGTCAATAAGGGTTTGGTAGTGATCCAACGTCATCATCCCAGATTGTCGCGCTTTCACTGGAACCGCAATCACCTTGTGGTTAAACCAGTGGGTGTGTGGGTCGTTAACAAAGGTTGAGTCGGGATTTTCCGGCCTCAGTCCCTTTTTGACGTGATGGTGTGGAACATGTTGGACGGACTTGAAGGCCACCCGCAAGGGCGGCACTCTTTTGACTATCTTGTCGTCACGGCTGAGGCAGATGCCGAAACTCTGCTGGGCCGCCTGACCGAAGACGGCTCTGCCGCACGGTGCTGGACGGCGCAGGCCGGGGTGTTGCAGGGGCCAGAGGTGGCCCATCTGGGTGCCTTGGTGCTGGACGGGGATCATTGCGGCGGCGTGCCCGAGGCGATGGCCCTGGCCCGACGGATCATGGCCGATGGCCCCCACCTGCCGATGGTCATCCTGCTTGCGGGCCTGACCGAGCAGGTGTTTCCCTGCAATCCGCGCGTCGATCCTGTCTTGCTGCGCAAACCGCTGTCGCGGCTGACGATGCGGGTGACGCGGGACTATCTGGTGTCCAACGGGGCGGGCGACATATGCAACGGGGCGCAGCCGTTTCCGGTGCGCCCCGTCTGAATTCCATTGGGTTTGCCGGTTCTGCCCGTGTGGCGCAGTCAGCAACCCGGTGTCCCGGCTTAGGACAGCGACAGATTGGTCGCAGATTCGCGACCGTCACGGCCGGATTCGATGTCGAAGGTCACGGCTTGGCCGTCCTTCAGACCGCGCAGACCAGCGCGTTCCAGCGCGGTGATGTGCACGAACACGTCCTTCTTGCCGCCTTCCGGGGCGATGAAGCCGTAGCCTTTGGTTTCATTGAACCATTTCACGGTGCCCTTGGCCATCGTGAAGTCTCCTGTCAGTGTGCCGCCCGCACCATGCGGCAGCTTTGGCCCCGTCAGCCTGGTCGATGCTGTGGCCGGAAAATCCGAAGACAGAAGTCGAGTAGAGATAACGTCGCGTGAAAGATATGGGGGCGACAGTCCACAAAAGCAAGGGAAAACGGTAAGATTTGCAGGATGCCGCCAATGACGGGGCTGCGGTGCTTAGCCTTTGTGCAGGCGACAAAAGTCAAAACACATCAAGAAAGTAAAGCAGGATGATGATCGGGATCGGAATCCCGATCAGCCACGCAAGTATGCCGCGCATGTCAAACCTCCGGTTGGTTGGGGTGGGGCGCTTGCCCGGACCCAAGGCCAACCCGCTGGGGCGCGCGAGGTTCCGAGGTCAGAAACTGGTGCCGAAGCGGACCGACACCGAGTTGCGACCGGGGTTGATGTCGCCGGTGTTGGCGTTGGACAGGTGGCCGAACATCACGGACATGAAATTCGCATCCCCCAAACGGCGGCCAACGCCGACATAGCTGAAGAATTCGAGTTCAGACCCAAGGTAGTAGGCCGGGCCTGAATGGTCATAATACCCCGGCATCGTCGCGCCTTCGACGAACCAGTCGTTGGTGAAATCGTGGCGGATGTGCAGACCCGCGCCCAGCCAGCCATTGTCGCCGCTGTCGTACATTCCGCGCAGGATCACCGAATAGGCGGTGCCGTTCTTTTCGCGGAAGGGGGAAAAGCGATATTCCACTGCGGCCCCGGTGACGTCAAAGCGGTTCACCGTCTGGAACCCTTCAAACACGAGGGTTTGCGCAGCAGCAGGGGCTGCGGCGGGCAGGGCCAGTGCAGGGGCCAGTGCGGTGCAAAGGGCAAGCGATTTGACGATGTTCATGGCGGCGCAACCTGTCAGAAGGGCGATTCGCTGGGCAAGACCCACCTTGGGCTATTAACGCCGCGTGGCGGTACCGGTGCAAGGCGGGTTGCTGCGGCGCGGCCAGACTGTGGCCGCCGCGCCGCGCGTGGGTGTCGTGCCGCCTGTTCGGCGGGTTGATCAGCGCGAGAACTTCTTGTGCTTCACGCGCTTGGGTTCGACCGAATCCGCGCCAAGGCGGCGGATCTTGTCCTGCTCATAGGCCTCGAAGTTGCCTTCGAACCATTCGACATGGGCATCGCCTTCAAACGCAAGAATGTGCGTGCAAAGGCGGTCAAGGAAGAAGCGGTCGTGCGAGATGATGACAGCGCAGCCCGCGAATTGTTCGATCGCGGCTTCCAGCGCTTGAAGCGTTTCCACGTCAAGGTCGTTGGTCGGTTCGTCAAGCAGCAACACGTTGCCGCCGGATTTCAGCAGTTTGGCCATGTGGACGCGGTTACGTTCCCCGCCCGACAGGATGCCGACCTTTTTCTGCTGGTCCGACCCCTTGAAGTTGAAGGACGAGCAATAGGCGCGGCTGTTCACCTCGGCGTCGCCCAGAACCACGATGTCGAGCGAGTCGGAGATTTCCTCCCACACGTTCTTGTTCGGGTCGAGCGAATCGCGCGACTGATCGACGTAGGACAGTTGCACGGTGTCACCCAAGGTGATCGTGCCGGTGTCGGGCTGTTCCACGCCGGTGATCATCTTCATCAGGGTGGATTTACCTGCGCCGTTGGGGCCGATCACACCGACGATCCCGCCCGGCGGCAAGGAGAAGGACAGGTTTTCGATCAACTGCTTGTCGCCCATCGCCTTTGAGACGTTGACGAATTCGATGACCTTGGACCCCAGTCGCGGCCC
>NKIT01000235.1 GCA_002256185.1 Rhodobacteraceae bacterium PARR1
GCGGGATGATCCCCCGGATCCCCGGCATGATGTGTGATGCGCAGCGTGCTGACTATCGCGACACAGCAACCGCGGCGGTGTCGGGGGATTGAGCGGTTGTGAAAGTTGACAGCTGTCAACTTTCATCGCGCCCCCCCAGAAAGTTGACAGCTGTCAACTTTCATCGCGCACCCCCAGAAAGTTGACAGCTGTCAACTTTCACGCGGCCTTTTGACCTGCGGTGTTCAGCAAGGCCATCAGCATGGGGCCGGGGGAGAAGCGGCCTTCGGCGGCTTGGCGTGACAGGGCGCGGAGGTATCCGCCGGGGTTTCGGATACTGGCCAATCGTTGCAAAATCCCTGACAGGGCGAGCGCTGCGTTTTCCTGTCCCATCAGGTGAACGGCTTCTTCCCATGCCGAAGGGCTGATGCCGATCATGGGGCGCAGGGCGTGGGCGGTGTTGACCAGATCGCGCCATGTGCGAATGGGGTCAGGGGCGTAAAGCGACAGGTCGGGGCAGGCTTTCAGCACCAGCACCAAGGGGATGCTGGGGGCTTTGGCTTCAACAGCAGTGGCAGGCGCGGGGGTGGGATCGTCTGGCAGACCGGTCGCCCCCCTGCCTGTTTCTAGGCAAGGTTCAGAATCGAGAGAGTCTGTATTTGATTCAGATTGGTGCCGCCCAAAACGGCTGACATTGCCGCTCATTTCTTCTGTTTCGGTGGAAACAAGGGCGGTCAGACGCAAGAGGATGTCACCGGCGGCGTCAAGACATGCCTCGATCTGGGGCAGGGCCATCTTGCGGCGCAGGCTGCGCGACAGGGCGGCGATGCGGGGGGAGAGGTCATCCACCACCAACCCCTGTTCGGCGGCGTAATCGCAGAGCTTGGCCGCGTCGCGCAGGCGGATGACCAGATGGGTCCGGCGCTGGCGCAGGATGAGGTCAGCGGCACGCTGTGCCTCGGCCCCGGCGGCAATCTCGGCCGCGCGCGACAGCAGGGGGCGCAGGTCAAAACCGAACGCCTCGATCACCGCGCCGGCACGGTCACGCAGGGCGTAGCGTTTGCCGTTGGGGCTGTCATGGCGGGCAATCAGACCTGCGGCCACCAGCGCCGCCAGATGCCGGCGCAGCGTGCTTTCGGGCATGCCATGGGCGCGGTCTGACAGGGTGGCGTTGGATGGGTGCAGGATCAGGGCAGGGCCGTCGGCCAGTTCCTTGCCCGGCAACAGACCCAAGAGCGCATGCAGCACCACCAGATCGCGGTCGGTCACGCCGAAATCGGCACGCGCGACCCGCAGGTCGTTCAAGAGCGCCCATTTGTCCACCGGGGGCAAATCGGGCATGGCGGCAAGGCGGGCGTTGCTGGCCAAAAGGCCATGCGTCACCGGCTGCCGCCCAAAGGGCGTCAGGGAAATCCTCTGCATCGGTTTTCACGGGACAAAAACAGACCCAGCCGCCGAATCGGGCGGTTGACAGCCGTTCAAGAGAGGGAGTAATCTTCGACTGCTAGATCAGAAGATGGACCCTTCGGGACGGTGACGTTTCGGGGGGTCTTTTCGTTTTGGTCCTAATCGTGCCTCCTGTGGTTGATTGCGGGGTGGTTCGTCGTTCGGGCGGCCAGTCGACCTGACAGTCAGTCGTCCTGACAGTCAGTCGTCCGGGCGGTCAGTCGTCTTTACTGGCACGCCATGTGGCATGCAGATGGGGCAATTCGGCCAGAAGCCATTCCTCAAAGCCCCGCGTCGCCTGAAGGCTGAGCCGCAGCACAAAGGCGTTGCGGAGTTGGCGCGCCTCGCCCAGCGGTTCGCCATCGGCGCCCTTGACGCTGCGAAACACGGGTTTCGGACCGGGAGCCAGCGGTTTGGGCGGCGGCGCGGCCTCGGCGGCGTTGATGCCTGTCAGCTTGCGCGTCATCCAGTCCATCAGGAATTCAACGCGGCCTTCGCCCGTGATGTCCTGCGAGACGTTGAGCATGGCGATCAGCCAGTCTTCATCCACATCGGTCTTTTCCATCAGGGTGGCGAATTCCAGCCAGCGGTCGCGCCCGATGCCATGCGCCGATCCGATGCGGGCGATCACCTCTGGCGGGATGCGGACGGCGACGGACATCATGCGCGAGATCAGGGTCTTGTCGATGGAAAGCGCATCGCAGATCACCTTGCGCGAATAGCCCGCGTCATCCATCTGGCGGGCGAAATTGACCTTTTCGATAAAGGACAAATCGCGGCGGGCGGTGTTTTCCTGCCCCTGCGCCATGATAAGCTGGGTGTCATCGAGATCGCGGACCAAGGCCTTGACCGGCTGGTTCAGGTCACGCATCGCGATGACGCGGCGGCGACCGTAGACGATCTGATAGCGCCCGTCCTTTTCCGGGTGCGGGCGCACCAGAACCGGCACCTGCTGGCCATATTCCGCAATCGACCGGGCGAGATCGGCGTCGGCATCGGGGTCGGATTCCAGACGGTCCTGCACGCCGCCCGCTTCGATCAGGAAGGGGTCAATCTCGATCACCGAGCGGGACTTGAGGTCTGCGATGGACCGCGACACCGCGCCAATCGCGCCCTTGCTGCTGCGCGGGGGCGGGGCAGGGGGGGTGGATTCGGCGCTGGTCT
>NKIT01000236.1 GCA_002256185.1 Rhodobacteraceae bacterium PARR1
CGGAACGTAGATCGCCTGCACCGAGGTGATCGAGCCGTTCTTGGTCGAGGTGATGCGTTCTTGCAGCGCGCCCATGTCGGTGGCCAGCGTCGGCTGGTAACCCACGGCGGACGGGATACGACCCAGAAGCGCGGACACTTCGGAACCGGCCTGCGTGAAGCGGAAGATGTTGTCCACAAAGAACAGAACGTCAGTGCCGGACTGGTCGCGGAACTGTTCAGCCAAGGTCAGGCCGGTCAGTGCCACGCGTGCACGCGCCCCCGGGGGTTCGTTCATCTGACCGTAGACAAGGGCCACTTTGGATTCGGCCAGATTGTCGGTCTTGATAACGCCCGATTCCATCATTTCATGATAGAGGTCGTTGCCTTCACGGGTCCGTTCGCCAACGCCAGCGAACACCGAATAACCCGAGTGCACCTTGGCGATGTTGTTGATCAGTTCCATGATCAGAACGGTCTTGCCCACGCCTGCGCCGCCGAACAGACCGATCTTGCCGCCCTTGGAATAGGGGGCCAAGAGGTCGATGACCTTGATGCCGGTCACGAGGATGTTGGACGAAGTCGCCTGTTCCGCAAAAGACGGGGCAGGCTGGTGGATGGAGCGGCGGATGGTCGAATCGATCGGGCCCTTTTCGTCAATCGGCTCGCCGATGACGTTCAGGATACGACCCAGCGTTGCGTCGCCCACCGGCACCGAGATCGGCGCGCCAAGGTCAGACACCGGGGCGCCGCGAACCAGACCTTCGGTCGCGTCCATGGCGATGGTGCGGACGGTGCTTTCGCCCAGATGCTGCGCGACTTCGAGGACCAGCCGCTTGCCGTTGTTGGTGGTTTCAAGCGCGTTCAGGATCGCCGGCAGGCTGCCTTCGAACTGAACGTCAACCACGGCGCCGATCACCTGCGTGACTTTGCCTTGTGCCATTGTCGTTTCTCCGGTTCCTCAGAGCGCCTCAGCGCCCGAAATGATTTCGATAAGCTCTTTGGTGATCGCCGCCTGACGCGAACGGTTATACTGCGTCGTCAGCTTGTTGATCATGTCACCCGCGTTGCGCGTGGCATTGTCCATCGCTGACATCCGCGCCCCTTGTTCAGAGGCACCGTTTTCAAGCAGCGCCGCAAAGACCTGCGTCGCCACGCCGCGCGGCAGAAGATCGGCAAGGATCTCCTCTTCGCCCGGCTCATAGTCATACAGCGCGGGGGCTGCGGCCTGTTCGAACTTGGCCGGGATGATCTGCATCGCGGTCGGAATCTGGCTGATCACCGACTGGAAGCGATTGTAGAACAACGTCGCCACATCAAACTCGCCCGCCGCAAAGCGCGCCAGCACATCCCGCGCGATGGATTGCGCGTTGTCATAGCCGACGCGGCGCACATCGCTCAGGTCCACGTGGCCGACAAACTTGTCGGACAGATCACGCTTCAGCGCCTCGCGGCCCTTTTTGCCGACGGTCAGAATTTTGACCGTCTTGCCCGCTGCGATCAGCTCGTTGGCACGCAGGCGTGCCAGACGGGCGATGGTCGAGTTGAAGCCGCCGCACAGGCCACGCTCTGCGGTCATGACGACCAACAGATGCACCTGATCCTTGCCCGTCCCGGCCAAAAGCCGGGGCGCGCTGGCTGATCCACCCACCGACGCGGCAAGTCCCGCTATAACGGCGTTCATCCGTTCCGCATAGGGACGGGCTGCAACGGCGGCATCTTGGGCGCGGCGCAGTTTTGCGGCCGCGACCATTTGCATCGCCTTCGTGATCTTGCGCGTGTTCTTGACGCTGCCGATCCGATTTTTCAGGTCCTTAAGGCTGGGCATGTCCCTGTCCTCTCAAACCGGCGATCAAGCGAAGGTCTTGGCGAAATCGGCGATGGCTTCCTTCAGCTTCGCTTCGTCGGCGCCCTTGATCTTCGGGTCGGCGGTGGTCAGCCAGTCAAGGATGTCCTTGCGCTGGTTGCGCAGATAGGACAGCAGCCCGGCTTCGAACCGGCCCACGTCCTTGACCGCGACCTTGTCGAGGAACCCAGAGGTGCCCGCATAGATCACGCAGACGATTTCTGCGTTGGTCAGGGGCGAGTACTGGTTTTGCTTCATCAACTCGGTCAGGCGCGCACCACGGTTCAGCAGCGCTTGGGTCGAGGCATCAAGGTCGGAACCGAACTGCGCAAAGGCCGCCATTTCGCGGTACTGCGCGAGCGAAAGTTTCACTGGACCAGCGACGGTTTTCATCGCGTTGGTCTGGGCGGACGAACCGACGCGCGACACCGACAGACCGGTGTTCACGGCCGGGCGGATGCCCTGATAGAACAGTTCGGTTTCAAGGAAGATCTGGCCGTCGGTGATCGAGATCACGTTCGTCGGAATAAAGGCCGACACGTCGCCGCCTTGGGTTTCGATGATCGGCAGAGCGGTCAGCGAACCTGCGCCGAAATCTTCGTTCAGCTTGGCCGAACGTTCCAGCAGACGCGAGTGCAGATAGAACACGTCGCCCGGATAGGCTTCGCGGCCCGGCGGACGGCGCAGCAAAAGCGACATCTGACGATAAGCAACGGCCTGCTTGGACAGGTCATCATAGATGATCAG
>NKIT01000020.1 GCA_002256185.1 Rhodobacteraceae bacterium PARR1
GCAAATCCTAGTCTGACATCCGATTGCGCAGGCGGAACCGATGCCATTGCCACAGCGCGTCAAACAGCCCCAGCGCCATTTGCAGCACAAAGACCAGCGACAGGAACAGCACCGTCACGCGCGCCATTTCCAGCATCACCCCCGCCGGATCGCGCGCCATCGTCGCAATGATGCGGTCGCCTTCTGATTGGACCAGCCACGCCAGCACCCCCCCGGTCAGAACCAGTTTGACCAGCGATTTGGCAAAATCGACCAAACCTTCGGGACCGAATTTCTGCTTGGCATTGGCGATGGGATTGATGCGCGACAGCGTGGGTGCCAGTTTCTCTGGGCTGAAGATCAGTCCGCGCAGGCCAAGCAGCAAGGCCAGCACCACCAGACCCGGCAGGACAAAAAACGGCCAAAGCGGCAAGAGCATCGACCCGGCAACCCCGACCACAAAGGGCTGCCCGGCAGTCAACGCTGCCCCGGCCAATGGGTCGGCTTGCGAAAGCAAGGCTGTTCCCCCTTCGGCCACCTCAAGCAAGGGCCCGGCCCCCATAAGTGCCGCCAGAAGCATCCCACCATAGGCCGCCGCCGCCAAAAGATCAGGCGAGCGCGGTACATCGCCCTTGTCCCGTGCATCCTGCAGGCGCTTTTGCGTGGGGTCATGCGGGCGTTCGGCGTCGTCTTCGATCATGGCAGGGCCATCGGCGCGGCCAGAAACCGGTCAAGCACGCCCTGCCAAATGGTCAGTGCCGCCACCGCCGTTACCGCCGTCACCGCCAAGGCCCCCAGCGACAGGGCTGGCGCGCCAAGGAAAGACACTGGCAGCATCGGCATCGCGCGGTTCATCACCCCCAGCGCGAGGTTCCACACCAGCGCCGCCAACACAAAGGGCGCGGCAAGGGTAAAGGCCAGCGCCGTCGCCCGCGCCACCTGTGCCACCCCCCAAGTCGCCGCGCCCTCTGCCTGCGGCCAGTCGCCGATGGGGAAAAAGTCATAGGACAGGATCATCAATTCGGCCGCGCGGACATGCAGCCCGCTTTGCACCGCCAAGGCCAGCGCCGAAACCGTGAACAGCGTTGAAACCGCTGGCTGCGGTTCCGCCCCGGCGCTGGCAAAAAGCTGCGAAAGTGACGCGGATTGCGCCGCGATGGACCCCGCGAATTGCAGCGCCAGCACCAGAAGGCGCAGACCGATCCCCAATGTCAGACCGACGGCCACCTCAATCCCGGCGGCGGTCAGGGTCAAGTCGGGCGGCACCAGCGGGGCCACGGCGGGAAACACCACGGCAGTGAAAGCCAGCGCCAAGACCAGACGCACCCGTGCGGGCACCATTTGCTCCCCAAACGCAGGCAGCAGCGCCAGCAGCGCGCCCACCCGCAGGAACACCAGCGCCGCCGGGTCCAGCCCGTTGCGCGCATAGTCTGCAAGGGCAACCGCCTCATCCCACAGCGTCATGTGGGAACCTGACCCAGCATGGCGGGCCGCACATCCAGACCAATCTCTTCATAGGCCAGCACCGGCGCAGAAAGCCCACGCGCCGCCAGAACCGTCCGCAAAAAGCGCCGACGCAGCGCTGTCGTGACAAGCGCGGGCTGCACCCCGCCTTCGGCCGCACGGGCCAAACGGTCGGCAACATTGCTGGCCAGCCGCTGAAAGGTGTCGGGCGGAAGGGCAATCTCGCGTTGGTCAGTCTGATGCGCGGCAAAGGTCTTTTCCCATTCCGGCGCAAGCTGGATCAGCGGCACGGTGCCATCATCGCGCTTCAGCTCGGCCACGATCTGGAATCCAAGGCGCTGGCGCACGTGATCAGCAACCGCCTCGGCCGCGCCCAGACTTCGGCCTTCGGCAATGGATTCAAGGATCAAGGGCAGGTTGCGGATTGATACACGCTCGTCCAGCAGAAGTCGCAAAACAGACAGGAGCAGGTCTGTCGGCACGCGGTCGGGGATCAACTCGTCGATCAGGCGTTTGTTTTGCGCCGCGCGGGTGGGGTCGCTGACGGCGGTAAATTCGTCCAGCAACCGCCGCAAACCCCGCAACGTCAGCAGGCGCGCAAGGTTTCCGCGCAACACCTCAAGCAGATGGGTGGCCAGGACCTCTGCCGGTTGCACGACGGTCAATCCCGCCAAAGCTGCCGTTTCCTGTTGGTCAGGCCGCAGCCAGCGCGCAGGTGCGCCGTAGACAGGTTCGCGAACATCCTCACCCTCGGGTGCGGGCTGGTCGTCGACCAAAAGCGCCAGAACACGGTCCGGTCGCAGCCGGTCACGCACGCGTTCCACCCCTTGCAGGCGGATACGGTAACCGCCGGGTGGCAGGGACGCCTCATCCGTCAGGCGGATTTCGGGCAGGATCAGGCCGTAAACCGCTGCGACATGGGCGCGCATGTTGCCGATGCGGGCATCCAGTCCCGTGGCGGGGTCCAGCACCATCGCCACCAAGTCGGGCGCGAATTCGATGTGAATCTCATCAAAATCAAGCACATCAGCGATTGGTCTTGTCCGCGCGCGGGCCGGTTCAAGTGCCGGGACGGGGGCTGGGCCCGCCCGTGCCCGTCCGCGCCAGGCCAACCAGCCCAACCCCGCCGCCGCTGCAAGAAAGGGCGGCGCGGGCATGCCGGGCACCAGCGCGAACAGCGCCATGAGCGCCGCCACCGTGCCAAGAGCCGCCGGAAACCCCGACAATTGCCCAAAGAAAGAGACATCTGCCGCCCCCGTTGCACCGCCCCGCGCCAGCAAGAGTGCTGCTGCTACGGAAATTATCACGGCGGGAATTTGACTGACCAGACCATCCCCCACGGTCAGAATCGAATAGCTCTCAAACGCTTGGGCAAAAGGCATGCCGTGCACGACCGTGCCCATGATCAGACCGACGATCAGGTTGATTGCCGTGATCAAGAGGCCCGCCACAGCATCGCCCTTGACGAATTTCGACACCCCGTCGAGCGAACCGAAAAAGGTGGTCTCCGCCAGTTCCGTCTCGCGCCGGCTCCGTGCTTCGGCATGGGTGATGGCCCCTGCGGCCATGTCGGCATCAATCGCCAATTGCCGCCCCGGCATCCCATCCAGAGCGAAACGGGCACCAACCTCGGCCATCCGGCCCGCGCCTTTGGTAATCACCATGAAATTGACGATCAAAAGCACAACAAAAATCACCAGACCAAGAAGGACACTTCCCCCCATGATGAAATTGGCAAAACCTTCAATCACATGACCTGCCGCATCGGTGCCGGTGTGACCCTGCCCGATGATCAACTTGGTCGAGGAGACGTTCAACGACAGCCGCAGCAGCAGCGAGGCGAGAAGGATGGTCGGAAAGGCGGAAAAATCCAGCGGACGTTCGATGAACAGCGTCACCGTCAGCATCAGGATCGCCAGCGCAAAGGACACGGCCAGCCCGACATCCAGCACGACGGCAGGAACCGGCAATATCATCATGACAATGACTGCCATCAAAGCCAGCGCCAGCAGCACCGTCGGTTGGAACAGGTTCTTGCGCAGCGTGCCGCCCAGTTCCGCCAGCATCACGGTGCCCCGATCAGCGGCGTCATCGCCCGACCCTGCGGCACGATCGACCCCGCCGCTCCGGCTTGTCCTGCCAGCAAAAGCGGATAGCCATTGTCACGCGGGGCGGCGGGGGGGTCCGGCAGGGTCAAGGGATCGGCAGTATGCGCGGCCTCAAGGCGGGTAAGATAGGCCTCGCCCAGTTCGGGCGTGCGTGAATGATAGGCTGCGGCGGCATCCCGCCAATCGCCGGTTTCGACATGCAACTCTGTCAAGAACCGCGCGGCATGCCGGGCGTTGGCCATCGGATCGATCATGTCAGACAAATCCGCAAACCGTGCACCATGCCAGCGCAGGTTCAACTGGAAGCACCCGACATCGACCTGTTCCGTCCCCTGTGCGACGGCCTTTTCTGCTGCCGCCACCGCATCCTCTGCGCTGTCAAACCAGTAGCCCTGTCCGTCCACGTTCAGCGTCCAAGGCCAAGGCGCGTTGTTGCGACCGGTTTCGACACGCGTGACGGCGCGCATCAGGGCCAACGGCACCCCGCTTTCCGCTGCAGCCTGTTCGGCAGCCGCATCACAGAGATCGGCGGGTGCGGCGAAGGCTGGCAGGGGGGACAAAAGCAGCACAAGGCCAAGGTAACGTGTCATCGCGCAATCCTTCTGGAGTCAGCGATCAGGCTAGACAGAAGAGTCTTTCGATTCGGTAAGCGGCGTGGATTATGGCAGGGTCTGCTGTGGTGCGGCTTCCAGCAGTGCCGTGATGGCCGCGCGGGTTGCTGCGCTTTGGGTCAGGATTGCGCGGCCATCCGATAGAGGCGCGCCCGATAGCGGGGCGGGCCGCACCTCCGCCGCCGCGCTTTGCCAGGGCGCGGGTCCGTTCTGACGCAGAAAATCCCAGTCGCGCGCTTGAATGCGGGCATAGAGAATGTCGCCCGATTGTGCGGCAGCCTCTCCCGCCAGCAGGTCAGCGGCGGTTGTCGGATCCCCAAGGGCCAAAAGCGCGCGCGCCCGGATTGTCGCCGCCTCTGATCCCGGACGCGCGGCCAGACGAGTCAACGCCGCCCGTGCATCGCCTGCGGCCAACTCGGCTGCGGCCAAAGCCACCGGGTCGCCGTCTGGACCCAGCCAAACCTGCGCTGCGGAACCGAAACCCAAGCCCGTCAGACGGGTCGCCAGTTGCAGCCGTGTTTCCACAGATGTCGGCGGCGGCGCGGCGGCCAGAATTCCATGTGTCAACAGCGCCGAGTCCGGCCCCGTTTCGGCCAGCAAGGCCCAAAGATCCGCTGTCGTGCTGCTTGCCACACTCTGTGGCGCTGTCTCCACGGCGCCAAACGCTTCGTCAAACGCCCCGGACAGCGCCAGCGCGAGGATTGTCGCACGGGTCAGGGCGATATCGTCGGGCTGTTCCTGACGCAGCGCGGCCACTGCGGTCACATCTGCGGGTGCAACGGGTTTGCGCGCCTGAAATTGCGCCTCGATCAGGGTAACCAGCGCCGCCGCACTGTCTGGTCCGCCTTCGGCCAAGGCGGCGCGCGCCTCGGCCTCGGCCTGTTCAGGGTTGTCGCTGCGCAGGGCGATCCGGGCATCGACCAGCGCCCCGGCCCCCGGATCGCCGCGCAGCATGGCGTCGCGCAGCGATTGGGCGGTGGCCTGATCGCCCGATTGCAGGAATTTTTCTGTCAAAGGGGGGCCAAGGCTACGGCGCAGATGCGGTGGCAGGGCGGAAAAGCTGCGCAAGACGGCTTGGGTATTCACGGCTGGCGGTGACAATTCTGGTTCGGCCAAAGCCGCCCACAGCGCGGCCGGTCCGTCACAGATCGTCATGCCGGCAAAAGGACCGCCCGGGTCTGTGCCGCCATCCACGGCCCGCGCCATCCCGCGCCAAAGGTCGGCGTCTGCCGAATCGGCCGCAAAAGCATCCACCAGAGCCGCCGCTTCGACGCCGAACCCAAGCCAGAGATGACGGCGCACCGCCATCGTCAAAGCATCGGGATCGGGGCGGTCAAACTCCCCCAGGAAGGCGGCAATCCCTGTCAGTTGCGCGGTGGCGGGCAGGTCGGGATTTCCCCAAGCGGGCACATCGATCCGCGCCGGTTCGATACATTCTGCCCCGGTTGCGGTCAGGCTTGGGCGATTGCCCTGAGGGGACAAACCCACCACCCCGGGCAGAGCCAGCAACCCGACGCGGGCCGTGCCTGGCGTGGTGTCGACGGTCCGGGGGGCCGGGGGCAGGCGGACGACCGGATCAACCAGACCGCGCGCGGCCCCGTCAGAAAGCCCCATCAGCAACGCATCGCGCAAGGCCAGCTTCTGCGTATCGGGGACAGGCGGCGCTGCGATGGGTGCGGCCGGGGTTTGCTCGGCGGTCAGGGCCTGATCGGTCCACTCCCATGTTGCGGTGGTCCGGGCCATTGGCCGTGGGGTGGGGTCCGTCGCTGCCAAAGGGGGTGCAATGTCGCCGCTTTGCGTCAGTTCAAAAGACGATCCTTGTGGCGGCGGCCCATCACGCAGGTCGATGACCACGATGCCGGGGCGGTAGTCGAACCCTACGGCATGACAGGCGCAGCCCACGGACAGTTGCAGCCCGCGCCCATCGTCCAGCGGGGCAAGGCCAGTCAAGCGGTCCCGTGTGATCACACGAAAGGCGTTGTCCAGATTGAACCCGGCTGGCCGACGCAGGCGCAGGGCATATCCATCGGACAGACGCTCCAGCCGCCAGCCGTTCAGCCCCTGCGCCTCTAGCACCACGCGGGTAAAGCCGGGGTGATCGCCCGTCGTGACAGACACTTGTTGCGCCTGTGCCTCCAGCGCCATGAGTGTCAGGACCAGCGCCAAAAGCCACCGCATCACGCCGCCTCTTGCCGCAGGCCGCGCAGCGCCTGTTCCAGATCGGCAAAGCTGGGGCGGACCTGATGGGGCGTGTTCTGCCGCCCGACCTCGATGCAGATATTGGCGGGATGGTTGTGCAGATTGGCAACCAGAACCTCACGGATCAGGCGGTAGAACTGGGCCTCTTCTTCCAGCACGGTTTTCAGGCGCGCCGCAAAGGGGCCGATCAGACCATAGGCCAGAAATACGCCAAGAAAGGTGCCCACCAGTGCGCCGCCAATCATTTTCCCAAGGATTTCAGGTGGCTGATCGATAGAGCCCATGGTCTTGATCACCCCCAGAACGGCAGCGACGATCCCCAGGGCGGGCAGTGCATCCGCCATGGCCTGCAAGGCATGGGTAGAGTGCTGCGCATGCTGGGCCGATGCCTCCATCCGCTTGTCGAGCACCTCTTCAACCTGATGTGGATCGTCGTAATTCATTCCGGCGGCGCGGAACGTGTCACAGATCAGATCGACGGCCTCATGGTCGGACAAGATGCGCGGATAGCGGGTGAAGATCGCGCTGTCCTGTGGGTTTTCGATATGTTCCTCTAGCGCGACGGGATTGCCACGCGCCACGCGGATCAGTTCGAACAAGAGGCACAGCAGGTCACGGTAATCGGCGGTTTGCCAGTGCGGGCCTTTGAACACCTTCTTGATGTCGGCCAAGGTGTGTTTGACCGTGCTTACATCGTTTGAGATCAGGAAAGACCCGACAGCGGCCCCGCCGATCATGATCATTTCAAACGGCAATGCCTTCAGGATGATGCCAAGATGGCCCCCGGCCAGCACGTAGCCGCCAAAGACCATCACCAGAAGCACGGCGATCCCGATCATGCCGAACATGGGGCTGTATCCTTTGTTACCTGAGGTCAGATTTTGACGGGGGACGGGTTAACGAATCGCCTCATTCCGTGGGGGCGCGGGCATTGCGCCCCGCGATCAGCGCGCTGACGGCAAAGGCCGCATCCGGCGGCATGCCTGCCAGAATCGCCGCAGCCGACGCAGGTTTCATCCGGCCAAGAAAACCGGCGGCGAAATCCGATGACATCGCCGCGAAAAGCCGGGCTGCGTCCGTGGGTTTCATCGCCTCATACACAGCCGTCAGACGGTCAAGATCGCCCTCTGCCGCGCCATCTGCGACGGTGACCAGACGCGACAACGACTCTTCGGCCTGTTGCAGTTCCGCCAGACGGGCCGTGATCGCGGTTTCTGCCAAGTCCAACGCGGCAAACCGTTCCTCTGCCGCCTGTTCGCGGGCGGCAAGGCGGGTTTCACGCTCTGTCAGCGCCTGCGCCACGGCAAGCGGGGGCGCAGGGCAGTTCAGCGGCGCATCTGCGTCTACCGTGGGTTCCCCCGCCGCCATCGCCGTTCCCACCCCTGCGCCCAGTCGGATCGCCCCAGCCGAGGCGAGCATGAGCGCAAGGATGACCAGAACGCTGCGTCCCCCCCGGATCATTCCGCGGCCTCAACCCTTGGGTTGCGGCGGCGAAGCACGCGGATTTGTCCGCCGCCACCTGTTTCCGGCAAGTCATGAAGCGCCGCCAGCATCAGGTCCAGCCGCGCGGCGGCCGCTTCAGCCCGGGCCACCTGCGCCTCTAGCGTGGCAGAGGATTGGCCTGCCGTCCCTTGCGCCGCCTGCAGGGCACGCGTCATGTCGTCGACCTGCACGGAAAGAACGGCAATGGCCCCGCCCATGCCAGATTCCAGCGCGGTAAACCGCCGCAACCGCCCTTGCAGGATGTAGCAATACAGTGCCGCCCCAAAGGCACCGGCGGCCAGCAATGCATCAGCGATCAAATTCATTCCAACCCCCTTTCAGTTCAGCACGAATTCGGTGACCAGCAGGTCGCGCACCCGTCCGTCCCCCGCCACAAGTTGAATCCTGCGCAGCAACTGGGCGCGAATCCGCACCAGTGTTGACGGGTCTTGCAACTCGGCCACCGTGACGGCCCGCAAGTAGCTGTTCAGAACATCCTGAATGCGCGGTAAAATCAGCATCACGGCGTCTGTTTCTTTCACCTCAACCTCCAACTGCGCGGCAAAGCGCAGGTGGCTGCTGGATGATCCCGGCAGCAAGGAAATCACTGCAGGCGGAATCGGAACAAAGCCGATGTCCGGCAAGGCTGTTGGCAGCGTGGCATGGTCTTCTGGCGTGGGTCCGAACAGCAAACCTGACCAGATGGCAAAGAAGCCCCCACCCCCCAAGACCAGCGCGCCAAAGACGCCCAGAATCAGCGGCAGCTTTCGCTTTTTCACAGTTTTTTCATCAGGTTGTTCTGGTTCGGCCATCTCGGTCATCCCTTTCTGGATGGCCCAGTCATAACCGCATGCCGACTAACCGATTGTTAAGGCCCTCCCGTCAAATTGACCGCCAAGGGGCAGGACGCCCCGCAAAGGGAGATTCGGGTGCAGAACCTCGTCACGCTGTGGAACACGTTGGACAATCGCCGCCGGATGATCGTGGCCGGGGCGACGGTGGCGGTGTTTGCGGCGGTGCTGGTCCTGTCGCGGATGGCGGCCACACCGCAGATGGCGCTGTTGTATTCCGGCCTCGATCCGGCGGCGGCGGGTGCGGTCGTCGCCGCACTTGAGGCGCGGGGTGTCGCACATCAGGTGCAGGCCGATGCGATTCAGGTTCCCGCAGACCGACGTGACAGCCTGCGGATGGAGCTTGCGGCCGAAGGTTTGCCCGCCGCCACGGGCAAGGGGTATGAGCTTTTGGATGCCCTGTCCGGATTCGGCACGACAGCCCAGATGTTCGATGCCGCGCAATGGCGCGCGATCGAAGGGGAACTGGCGCGCACGCTGCTGGCATCGCCCGGTATACGGGCTGCGCGGGTGCACATCTCGCGCGGGGCGGCGCGGGCCTTTGCGCAGGCCGACAGTCCCACGGCATCGGTGGCGGTGACGCCGTCGCTGGGCCCGGTCACGGGGCCGCAGGCGCAGGCGATCCGGCATCTGGTGGCGGCAGCGGTGGCCGGGCTGACGCCGGATCAGGTGCAGGTGATCGACACGACCACAGGGCTGGTGCAGGCCGAAGACGCCACGATGCCCGCTGCAGCCTCTGCCCGCGCGGCAGAGATTCGGGGCAATGTCGAACGCTTGCTGGCCGCGCGTGTGGGGCCGGGCCGGGCCGTGGTTGAGGTGGCCGTCGATCTGGTGACCGAATCGGAAACCATCAGCGAACGCAAGATTGACCCTGACGGGCGGGTGGTCGTGTCCAGTGCCAGCGAACAGCAATCCGGCAGTCAAAGCCAACCGGGCGGCGCGGTCACCGTGGCGTCGAACCTGCCGGATCAGGCGGGTGCCGGGCAGGGCGCTGGCAGCAGCAATGAAACGGCGCGGGAAACGGTGAACTATGAGCTGTCCGAAACCCGGCGGGATCTGCGGCGGGAACCCGGGGATATCCGTCGGTTGTCGGTTGCAGTGCTGGTCGATGCTGCCGATGGTCTGGCCGAAGATGGCACGCCTGCCCGCACCCCCCGCAGCGAAGAGGAAATGGCGGTGCTGCGCGATCTCGTGGCCTCGGCGGTTGGGTTGGACGAGGCGCGGGGCGATGTGCTGACCCTGCGGTCTCTGGAGTTTTTGCCGACGGCAGAACAAGGTGCTTTGGCTGAGGCGGGGTTGCTGTCCGGGCCGCTGAACCTGATGCAACTGGTGCAAATGGCGGTGTTGGCCGGGGTGGCGCTTGTGCTGGGGCTGTTTGTGCTGCGCCCGATTCTGACGGCGCCTCCCCGCGCTTTGCCTGCGCCGCCGCTGGCCTTGGCCGGCATGGGCATCGGCAGCGCAGATGCCTTGACCGGGGTGATCGACGATGACGCCCCGTTGCCCCCGATGGCGCTGGTCGGTGATTTTCCTGTTGATGAAGACCCGGTCGCCCGTCTGCGCCGCCTGATCAACGAGCGTCAGGCGGAATCCGTCGAAATCCTGCGCGGCTGGATGGAAGCAGAGGAGCGCACCTGACATGCCGCTGCGCCTTGAAACCTTTGCCGCCGACGATGATCCCCCCGCCGCCGTCACCCTGCCCGAAGCGGGCGAAGAGGCACGGTTTTCCGCCTATGACGATGGCTATGCCGCCGGGTGGGAAGATGCGCTTGCCGCGCGGGACGATGACGCGGCAAAGATGCGGGATGCGGTTGGGCAGGGCCTGCAAACGCTGGGTTTTTCCTACCATGAGGCGCGGATGCATGTCCTGCAATCGTTGCGCCCCCTGCTTGAGACGGTGGTGGCGCAACTTCTGCCGCGGCTCGCGTCCGACGCGATTGGCCCAACGGTCGCCGATGTGGTGATGACGCTGGCCGCCGATTGCGCCGATCAGCCGGTCACCCTGCGGCTGCACCCGCTGTCGCGCGCGGCGGTCGAAGGGTTCCTGACCCCGCCCCCCAGCCTGCCGCTGGCGCTGTTTGAAGATTCCACCCTGACGCCGGGACAGGTGATGGTGCAGGCCGGGCCATCTGGCGCACGGGTGGATATGGACGGCGCGATTGCGGAAATCGCGGCGGCTTTGGCTGCATTCTACGAAATTTTGCCAGCGGAGAGACGCTATGGATGATGATGCCAACCCCTTTGCACAGGTGCCGATCGAGATCACGATTTCCGTCGGGCGGGCGCGTCCCTTGGTGCGGGATTTGCTGCGATTGACGCGGGATGCGGTTCTGCCGCTCGACCGGCGGGTCGAAGACCCGGTGGAACTGTGGGTCGGGGACCGCCTGATCGCCCGAGGTGAGCTGGAAGAGTTGGGCGGCGACTCCTCTGGTCAACTGGCGGTGCGCCTGACCGAGGTTGCCAATCTGCGGGGCGGGTTGTGATGCGCTTGCCGTTGCTGGCAGGGCTGATGCTTTTGTGCCTTGCCGGGCCGTCCCTGGCGCAATCTCTGTCGATTGACCTTGGTGGCGGTGGGCCAACGGTGGCCACGCGGACCGCGCAACTGTTGCTGCTTGTCACCGTGCTGTCTCTGGTGCCTGGGTTGATGGTGACGGTGACGTGTTTTCCCTTCATCGTCACTGTCCTGTCGATCCTGCGGCAGGCCATCGGCTTGCAACAGGCCCCTCCGAACATGCTGATGGTCAGTCTGGCGCTGTTTCTGACATGGTTCGTGATGGAGCCTGTGTTGCAGCAAAGCTGGGCCGAGGGTGTAGCGCCTTTGAACAATGGTCAGATGGACCTTGCCACCGCCGTTCCCGCCATGGCCGAACCGTTCCGGCAATTCATGGCGGCGCGGGTTGATCCTGATACCTTTGCTGCGCTGCGCGATTTGCGCCCCGGCGAAACCGCCCCTCCGGCCAGCGCACCGTTTTCGCTTTTGACCCCGGCTTTTGTGCTGTCGGAAATCGCACGGGCGTTTCAGATCGGGTTTTTGATCTTTCTGCCGTTTCTGATCATCGACCTTGTGGTCGCGGCTGTGCTGATGGCGATGGGGATGATGATGGTGCCGCCCGCCATCGTGTCACTGCCGTTCAAGCTGGCTTTCTTTGTGGTGGCAGATGGTTGGACGTTGATCTCTGGCGCTTTGGTGCGCGGCTATCTGCAATGAAAAACCCCGCCAAAGGGCGGGGTTTTCCGGTCTGTCCGTGTTGGACGATCAGGCCGTTTTCTTGCCTTTTTGCGCCGCCCAAATCCGCTTGTTGGTCAGATACAGCAGCGACGCCAGCACGAGCAGGAATGCCACGGCGGTAAAGCCAGCTTCACGCCGCGCCATCAGCTTCGGCTCGGCGGTCCACATCAGGAAGGACGCCACATCCTCTGCCATGTTCGATGCGGTGGCCGCATGACCATCGGCATAGGTCACCAGATCATCCGACAGCGGCGGGGGCATGGCGATCCAGCTGCCCGGTACGGTGGAAATCCCGTGTTCATCCTTGCAGGTATCCGGCACGCCGCCATTCGGGAACGAGGTGTTGTAATAGAACCCATCAATCCCGTCCGGCGCACATTCCGGGTTTTCTTCGTAGTGCGTCAGGATGGAATAGATGTATTCCGGCCCGCCCATCCCGTTGAACAACTGGCTCATGCCGGTGCCGTAAGGACCGTGGAACCCGGCGCGGGCTTTGGCCATCAGGGACAGGTCCGGCGCGCCTTCCATGCCCGAATGCGGGAAGTTGTCGGTCGGGATGCCTTCGCGATCTTCACCGGTTTCCTTGTCGGTAATGGTGAACTGCTTGGCATAGGCGCGGACCTGATCTTCCGGCAGGCCCGGCCCGCCCTCATCCGCCAGGGTGCGGATGGGGACAAATTTCAGCCCGTGGCAGGCAGAGCAAACCTCGGTATAGACCTGAAGGCCGCGCTGAAGCTGGAACTGGTCAAAGCGGCCGAACGGACCCTCATGCGCAAAGGCGAAGTCGGTCAGTTCGGAGTGCCCGGTAGCGGCCAGTGCCCCCCCGGCCGACAGGGCCAGGGTTGCAGCGGTGGCGAGTGCGATTTTCCTGATCATTTGGAACAGTCCTTTTCTCACTCGGCCGGATGGGCTTTGGAGCCGTAGTGGGCGTTGAAGTCATCCTCGATCGTTGCCGGTTGCGGCAGCGGTTTTTCGATCACGCCAAGCAGCGGAAGGATCACGAGGAAATAGGCGAACCAATAGGCCGACGCGATCAAGGAGATCGTCGCATAGGGTTCTTCGGCGGGCATCGACCCGACCCACATCAGCACCATGAAATCAAGGCACAGCAGCGCGAACCACCATTTGAACATCGGGCGATACCGACCCGACCGCACCGAGGATGTGTCCAGCCACGGGGCCAGAGCCATCACGGCAATCGCGCCGAACATCGCCAGAACGCCGAAGAACTTGGCGTCGATGATGCCGAAGGACAGCCATTCCGCCGCGATCACCACCCAGACGTCGGCGGTAAAGGCGCGCAGAATCGCGTAGAACGGCAGGAAGTACCATTCCGGCACGATGTGTGCGGGTGTCGAAAGCGGGTTCGCCTCGATGTAGTTGTCGGGGTGGCCCAGGTAGTTGGGCATGAAACCGATAACCGCAAAGAACACCAGCAGGATGATGGCCAGCGCGAACAGGTCCTTGATCACATAGTAGGGCCAGAACGGCACGGTGTCGCGCGCAGCCTCTTCCTTTGAACCGCGGCGCACTTCAACACCGGTCGGGTTGTTGTTGCCGGTGGTGTGGAACGCCCAGATGTGAACGGCAACCAGACCCGCGATGATGAACGGCAGCAGATAGTGCAGCGAGAAGAAGCGGTTCAGCGTGGCATTGTCCACGGCAGGCCCGCCCAAAAGCCAGGTCTGGATGTCGGGGCCGATGCCGGGGATCGCGCCGAACAGGCCGGTGATCACCGTGGCTCCCCAGAACGACATCTGACCCCATGGCAGCACATAGCCCATGAAGGCAGTGCCCATCATCATCAGATAGATCAGCATGCCGATGATCCACGTCACCTCACGCGGGGCCTTGTACGACCCGTAGTAAAGACCGCGGAAGATGTGCAGATAGACGGCCACAAAGAACAGTGATGCACCGTTGGCATGCATGTAGCGGATCATGTACCCGCCGTTCACGTTGCGCATGATGTGTTCGACCGACGCAAAGGCATAGTCCACATGCGGCGTGTAATGCATCACAAGGACGATGCCGGTGATGATCTGCAAAGCAAGGCAGAAGGTCAGGATGATGCCCCAGATCCACATCCAGTTCAGGTTTTTCGGAGTGGGGATCATGATGGTGTCATACAGCAGCCCGACAATCGGCAGGCGCTTGTGCAGCCACTGTTCGCCGCCCGTCTTGGGCTCGTAATGGTCGTGAGGAATTCCGCCCATTTTTGTGTTCCTTACCCGAGCTTGATCGTGGTTTCGTTTTCGAAGGCAGCCACCGGCACCGGCAGGTTGCGCGGGGCGGGCCCTTTGCGGATGCGGCCAGCGGTGTCATAGTGCGAGCCGTGGCAGGGGCAGAACCAGCCGCCAAAGTCGCCCGACCCGTCACCCAGCGGCACGCAGCCAAGGTGGGTGCATACGCCCATCATCACCAGCCATTCGCCCGCTTCGTCCAGCGTGCGGTTCTGGTCCGCGGCGTCCGCGTCGGGCTTGTTCGCGTTCTCACCCTTTACGTCGACCAGATCGGTCAGCGCGGTGGCGCGGGCGGCCTCGATCTCTTCGGGGGTGCGGCGGCGGATGAAGACCGGCTTGCCCAGCCACTTCACCGTCAACTGTGTGCCGACCTCAACTGCCGAAACATCGACGAAGATCGACGACAGTGCCTGAACGTCCGCCGAGGGGTTCATCTGATTGACCAAGGGCCAGACGGCGGCGCCAGTGGCAACCGCCCCGGCACCCGCCGTGGCGTAATACAGGAAATCCCGCCGGGTGCCTGCGTTGTCTTCTGCGTGGGACACGAGAACTTCTCCCTTTCAAGGACGCGGCGCGATCCGCGACCCATATGCCAGAACGGCCGCGAACGCGCCGCAGCCTTATCGGGCGGCTTTTAGACAACATGGGCCTAGTCGTCCAGCGGACAAAGGCGCGCAGTCTGACTCACTGATGTGGAATTTATGGATTTCTCTGGTTCTTTCCCCGGTCATGGTCCGCAACGGGTCCAAAGTGCCAAGCGGCCCGTCTGTTACTGCGTCTGGCAGCCCGTCTGATTGCCGTGGGCGATGGACCACCACGGGACAATCCTGCTAAGGCACGCGGACTGGGAAGCCGCGGCGCGGTTCCTGCTGGGGGACGTAAGGTGCAGATGTTTTTGCGTTGGCTGGGCCGGATCGGAAAGGCCCATGTGGTGCTTGCGGTACTTGTGTTTGCGGTGCTGAACGGGCCCGGCAACCCGCGCCAGATCGGCGATCGTCTGCAAATCGCGCTGCCCTCGATTGCCTTTGCCTGTTCGGTGCTGAACGGATCGGGCGGGGAGTATGCGCTGCGCTTTGCCACGATGATGATTGTCGCGCATGGCAGCAAGCATGCCTTGGGCCAAGCCCCGATCAACATCCGGCCAGATGGCGGTGATCTTGGGTTTCCATCGGCGCATACATCGGCTGCGGTGATCGGCGCGTCCTCGATTGTGTATGAATGCTTTACCGCCAACCCGGTCGCAAAGGCGCTGATCGTGATCTCTGCCGGTTTCGTCGGCGGCTCGCGCATCGATTCGGATCGTCACGACATCTGGCAGGTGCTGGCCGGTGCGCTGTTGGGCTGGGGCTGCGACCGCGCCTTGCGCCGCGACAGCCACGCCCGTCGCAAGCTGGCAGGCTGGCTTGCCCCGCTTGGGCGGCCGCTGACGACGCTGCGGCAAATCGCGCTGCGCGTGATGGCAAAGGCCAAACCGGGAAGCTGACGGCCGCAGGCCCGCGACTTTTCTGCAAAACTCCAAGCCGACCCGGATTTTTCGCCGAAAAAACTTTGGCATGGATTACGCGACGGGACGTGTCGCCTGCATGGATGGGCGCTGCGCAAAGCCGGCCTCCCATGCCGTCAGATGGGGGCGGTCTGTCCGCCAACTGCGCTCTGCATGGCGGAAGTCCAGATAGCCAAGCGCACAGGCCAGCGCGATCTGTCCCATGTCCGGCGGTCCCTGCAACTGTGGCATCCCGCGCGATTCGATCATCGTCAGGGCGCGGTCGATCTTGGACCATTGCCCTTCGACCCATGGCGCAAAGCGCATCTCTTCGGGGCGCAACCGCCATTCGTAAACCATCAGCAGCGCAGCATCGAGGATGCCATCCGCCGTCGCCTCCAGCACCATCGTTTCCCAAAGTTCTGGCCCAGCCGGATAAAGCCCGGCCTTGGCGTGGTCATCCAGATAGCGGCAGATCACCCGGCTGTCATACAGCGCAGGCCCTTCGTCCCGTTCCAGCGCAGGAACCTTGCCCAAAGGGTTGGCGTCCAGCGGGGCGGCCCCCGGATCAAGCGGTGTGCCTGATCCTGTCACCAGTTCCACCTGATCCAGCAGGCCGGTTTCGTGCAACAGCACCATGACCTTGCGGACATAGGGTGATGTGGGAGAGTAAAACAGGCGCATCGTGGCCCCCTCTTGGTGGATCTTGGGCCGATGCTAGGGGCGGCAAGCGGTGATGTCACGCCGCATCCGTGCGTCGAATGATTCGCACAACGGCAGCGAACCGCACCGCAAACATGACCCGGAAATGACAAAGGCCGCCCCGAAGGACGGCCCGTCAAACCTGTCGCCTGCGCGAAACTTAGCCCTGACGGGCTTTGTAGCGCTTCTGCGTCTTGTTGATCACATAGACGCGGCCCTTGCGGCGCACGACTTGGCAATCGCGATGACGCGTCTTGAGCGAGCGGAGCGAGTTCGCAACCTTCATCGTTCTTCTCCCATTCGCGGCACAGACGCGGTCTGCGTGCGCCTTGAAATTCGTTTGTCTCTACACGGTTACCCGGTCAGAGACGGTGAAATGGTGGGCGGTACTGGGATCGAACCAGTGGCCACTACGATGTCAACGTAGTGCTCTACCGCTGAGCTAACCGCCCACGCTGCCTGATGACATCCACGCGCCCCACCGGGAAGCACAGCCGTCACTTCGGTTCGGGGTCTATAAAAGGAGTCGCGCGGGGGTTCAAGGGGTTTTGGCAAAGGAAAAAACGCCGCTATATCTGGTTCATGGACAACACCGCTTTCACGCTGCACCGGCCGTTGCGGCCTTTGACCCCCGTGGTCTTCTCTTCACCGCACAGCGGGCGGGAGTATCCGGTGGATTTCATGCGCGCCAGTCCGTTGGATGCGCTTGCCTTGCGGTCGTCGGAGGATGCCTTTGTCGATGATCTGTTTCTGCATGCCGTGACCTGTGGGGCACCGCTGATCGCCGCGCGTGCGCCGCGCGCCTACATCGACCTGAACCGCGCGGCGGATGAATTGGACCCCGCCGTGATCGAAGGGATTGAACGTGCGCCGCACAATCCGCGCGTCACCTCGGGTCTTGGGGTGATTCCGCGCGTCGTGGCAGGCGGGCGCAACATCTATCGCGGAAAGCTGTCGTTGATCGAGGCTGAGGCCCGGATCACCCGCCTGTGGCACCCCTACCACCGCGCCCTGCGCCAGTTGATGGAGGAAAGCCACAGCCGTTTTGGCCGCGCCGTGCTGATCGACTGCCATTCCATGCCGCATGAGGCGATCGAGGCGCATGCCCGCCCCGGCCATCCCCGCCCCGATGTGGTGCTGGGCGACCGGTTTGGTGCAGCGGCAGGCCGTGACGTGGTAGAACGGCTTGAGGCGGCTTTTGCTGCCGCAGGCCTGCGGGTTGTGCGCAATTCCCCCTTTGCCGGGGCCTATATCGCGCAAGCCTATGGCCGCCCGTCGCGCGGCTTTCACGTCGTGCAGGTCGAGATTGACCGCGCGCTGTACATGGATGAGGCGCGGGTGGAAAAGCGGGCCGATTTCGACGCCTTCCGCGCGTTGGTGGCGGGGGTCATCGAAGAGGTCACCGCAGGTTTCGCCGGGGGCGCGGCGCTGGCAGCGGAATGACCCGTCAGCGCAGGGCACGGCCCTTGATGATCGCCTCGGCCCCGAACCTTGCGCGGATGCTGTCTGCGGCACGTTCGGCGCGGGCGCGTTTGGCGGCATCGGGGTCCAAAAGGTCACCGGACCTGTCCGCCTGATCTTCGGTCACAAGGTCTGTGATGCCAACCCCGATCAGGCGGAACGGACCGGGGGTGCCGGAATGGTCATAAAGCTCTCGCACTGCGCGATAGATACGGTCGGCGATCTGGGTCGCGTCGCCCAAGGCATGGCGGCGGGTGACGGTCTGGAAATCACCCTTTTTCAGCTTTAGGACCACGCAGCGCCCTGCCAGTCCCTTGGCCTTTGCACGGTCGCTGACCTGTTCGGACAGCCGCCACAGGTGCCCGTCAAGGATGTCGGCATCCTCTGTATCGTCGTTGAAGGTGGTTTCCTTTGAGATCGACTTCGGCCGTTCATCCCGGCTGACCCGGCGCAGATCAATCCCGCGCGCCAGATGCCACAGCCGATCCCCCATCGACCCGAAGCGTGCGGTCAGGTCTGCGCGGTCCCAACGCAGCAGGTCCGCGATGGTGCGGATGCCCGCCTGTTCCAGCGCGGTCTGGGTGGCGGTGCCGACCCCCCAGATGATCCTGACCGACCTTGGCCGCAAAAAGGCGTCGGTCTCGGCCCGCCCGATCACGGCAAACCCCTTGGGCTTGTCGAGGTCAGAGGCGATCTTGGCCAGAAACTTGTTGTGGCTCAGCCCGACCGACCCTGACAGCCCCAGTTCGGTTTCCATCCGCCGCACAAGACGCGCCATCATCACGGCAGGGGGCGCGCCATGCAGGCGGGCGGTGCCGGTCAGGTCGATGAACGCCTCATCCAATGACAGGGGCTCGATGGCCGGGGTCATCTCCTCCATCATCGCGCGGATCTTGCGGCTCTCAGTCACATAGGCGGACATGCGCGGCTTCACCACCACCGCGTCCGGGCACAGCTTCAGCGCCTGAAACATCGGCATGGCCGAGCGCACGCCGGATATGCGGGCGATGTAGCAGCAGGTAGAGACCACCCCCCGCGTGCCGCCGCCGACGATCAGCGCCTTGTCGGCCAAGGTGGGATCGTCACGCTTTTCGACCGATGCGTAGAAGGCATCGCAATCCATATGCGCTATGGACAGATCGAACAGTTCGGGATGCGACAAAAGGCGTGGCGAATGGCATTCTGGGCAGCGCCGGGGTGCAGGTCCGGGGCCGTCATCAAAGGCCAGACAATCGCGGCAAAGCGTGGGCATGGGGCCAGTCTAGCATGGCCGGATGGGGGGCAGGAAGTGGTGTCGCCCCGCCAGACTTTGCCCAAGCCGCGACCGTTGCGCCTTGGGCGTGAAACCCCTATGACGCGCCAGACCCAAAGCCAGAGGCCCCCATGTCCGATGACCGCCTGATCGTCGCCCTCGACGTGCCGAATGTGGTGCAGGGGCTGCAACTCGCCGACCGCATCGGTGACGCGGCCAGCTTTTACAAGATCGGCCTTGGCATGCTGACGGGCGGCGGTCTCGCGCTGGCGAATGAGCTGAAGCAGGAACGCGGCAAGCGCATCTTTCTGGACATGAAATTCTTTGACATCGGCGCCACGGTTGAGGCTGCGGTGCGCGGCATCGCGCAATATGACCTCGACTTTCTGACCGTGCATGGCGACCCGCAGGTGGTGCGCGCCGCGCAGGAAGGGAAACGCGGGACCGACCTGAAAATCCTTGCGGTCACCATCCTGACCTCACTCGACCGCGCGGACCTTGACGCCAACCTGATCAAGGCCGGGGATATCCACGACATCACCCTGGAACGCGCCGCCCGTGCGCTGGCCGCAGGGGCCGACGGCGTGATCGCCAGCCCGCAAGAGGCCGCGATGATCCGCGCCCTGCCCGAGGCTGTGGGAAAGTTGATCGTCACCCCCGGTGTGCGCCCTGCCGGTGCCGCTGCCGGAGACCAAAAACGCACCGCCACCCCGCATCAGGCCATCAGCGACGGTGCCGACCATATCGTCGTTGGCCGCCCGATCTGGCAGGCGAAAGACCCCGCAGCAGCGGCACGGGCGGTGATTGCGGAACTGCCCTGAACCCCGGACGCACGAAACGACAAAGGCCGCCCGTTTCGGGCGGCCTTTTCGATTGATTGCACTGCGTTCAAACGTGTTGAACGCGCTTCAGATATTGCGCCAGTTTGCCGACCTCAGCCATCCATTTGGCCAATAGTGCCGGGTCATGCGGTGCAGCGTGGACGCCTGCGCCGATTTCTTTTGTCAGCACCGACTCCACCGCCAGCGACACGGGGACCGACACCAGACGCGCCATCGCGGTGCCGCGCTCATCGCCCCAGGCGTCCATCGCCCATTCTTCGTGCCAGACGGTCTTGCCGTCCCGCTCGGCCTTCAGGGACACGAACAGCACCACGCGGTCAGGCTCGCCTTCGTCATAGGAATTTTCGGCCCAGAACTTTGCTGCCATTTCGGCCAGACGGGCATCGCCTGCGGGGCCTTCCAGCGTCTCAATCTCGCGGAACACCGGGGTCCAAGCCTCGGCCCAGCCGTTCAGGCGGATGGTGCCACGGACGAAGTTCTTGACCTTCCACGCGGGATCGAAATGGTAGTCAGCCATGAAGGGATAGCTGTCGCGGTTGGGGTATACCTCAAAGCTTTCCGCCTCAGGCAGCGACGCATCGTAAGAGGTGATCGCATCCCACGGCCGCGCGACCTTGAACTCCTGGAAATCCTTCAGTGACCGCGACGGCGAACGCAGCGCCTTCAGCACACCCAGCGGCGACCATGAGAATTTGTAGCGGAACGGATTGGCAATCTTCGGCACACCGCCGCAGTAAGAGGTGAATGACAGCACGTTTTCCGCATCAAAGGCGTCGGATGCCCGATAGCGCGCCACCAGATCATGCGCCATCAGGTGGTCAATGCCGGGGTCCAGCCCAACCTCGTTGACCGAAGCCAACGCCTGCGCCTTGAACGCCGCGTCGAGTGCGCGCATTTCCGGCGCGATATAGCTGGAGGAGACGAAGTTCGCCCCCTTGTCCAAGCAGACCTTGGCGATGCCGACATGCTGATCCGCAGGCAGCATGGAAATCGCCACATCGCCGGGCTGCAAGGCCGCCGCCAGCGCGGTCAGATCATAGGCGCGGATGTCGGTGGTCAGATCGCCCACAGCCTCACGCGCTTTGTCGACCGTGCGGTTCCACACCACCACTTTGTGACCCGCGCCGATCAGCCGCCGCAGACCCGGCACCGATGACAACCCCGTGCCGCACCAATGAATCGTCATGTCTCTCTCCCCGTTGTCGTGATCAGACGGCAGCAACGTGCCGGTCATAGTCCGTCTTGGCCCGTCCCCAGACGCCCGCGGTCAGGTCGGTCAGCGTGAGCAGGCTGGGCAGCAGTTGCGCCGCGTAATCCTGACTGCTTTCGACCGGCAAAAGTGAGGGCAGGTTGTCGATGGCCGTCACATCCAAGGGCGGCGCGTCATGGACCCGCAGCGCAGGTGCGTCCCAATCGGTCGCGCGGTCATAGACCTTGATGGGTGAAAAATCCGAGGTCGGATCGCAGGCGATATCCCCGATCACGGTCAGCGCCCGCGCATCGGTCTTGGCCGACGCCGGAACGAACACCGGGCATCCCGGACGCGCAAGGATGCAGTTCAGGAAAATCTCATGCTGGAGCACCTCAGGGAACGGCCCGCCTGATGCCGTTTCGGCCATGTCCCATTTGGTGACGGCCACATCCATCTGGGCACACAGGTCCGCAGCCCCCGTGCCAACCCGACCCAAGGCACCGATCACGATGGCGCGGGGGCGGGTCATCCCGTCAAGCTCGGCGTTCAAATCGGCAATCAAGGCCGCCTTGCCCGGATATTTCGCCACAGGCCCGGCAATCCCGCCCCGCTGTTGCGCGGCCCAGCATTTCAACGCCACCGCCGCCCCGGCAAATCCGGCCCAATAGCCAAAGGCCGCAACACGGCGGCCATCTTCGTTCACCAGATATTCCAGGTCGAACAGCGTGCCGCCGCCGACCTTGAACCGCTTGAGCAATTCCCGCCCCGCAGGCTGGCCCTTGTAGGCATGGCCGAACATGATGTGGCGATGGGTCAGGGGGGTGCCATCCTCGGGCAGTTCCTTCAGCCCAAAGATGATCGCGTCCGATGGTGCCTGCGGCCACAGGTTTTCCGCCGCAATCTCACACCCCGCCGCGCGATAGCCGTCAATCGTGATGGCCCGGACCGAGGAGTCCTCGACCGTGACGCGCAGCCCCGCCTTGACCAGCGCCGCAGCACCTTCGGGCGTCAGGCCCACGCGTTCTTCGTTCGGGCGCTGTTCGGCCCGGACCCACAGATGTGTCATGCTTCCCTCAAATCCGCATATCCGCGCCGATGCGCCTGTTTCATCCAGCGTTCAGCGGCCTTGCAGGCCTCGCGCAGGTTGGAAAACCAGACCAAGGCCCGTTGTCCCGCACGCCCGCGCAGACCCCATTCACGCAGCACGGTGTATTCCCCGAACAGGTTGTAACTCACCTCGACCCGGTAGAACCGGGCACCATCCCTGATCAGCAGATAATCCAGCAAGGCCGCGTTCCTTGATCGCCCGGTCAATCCTTAACGGCAACGCGGCGCAGGGGAAAGGGCGTCACAGGTCAAAGCTCGCAAAGACCGGAACGTGGTCAGACGGCTGTTCCCATCCCCGGCAGGGGCGCAGGATGCGGCTGCCATGCGCGGCAGTTGCAATATCGGGCGTGGCCCAGATGTGATCCAGCCGCCGCCCCTTGTCCGCCGCATCCCAATCTGCCGCGCGGTAAGACCACCACGAATACAAAAGGCCCGACGGAATATCCTGCCGCGTGATGTCGACCCAAGCGCCCGAATCCTGTGTCTGGGCAAGGTGTTCCACCTCGATCGGGGTATGGCTGACGATCTTCAAAAGCGCCTTGTGCGACCAGACGTCATCTTCGCGCGGGGCGATGTTCAGATCGCCGACGAGGATACTTTTCACAGGCTTTTCCGCAAAGAAATGGTCGCGCATATGGGTCAGGAAATCCAGTTTCTGGCCGAATTTCTCATTCTCTGCACGATCCGGGATATCGCCGCCCGCAGGGACATAGCAGTTGTGCACCACCACCCCGTTCGGCAATCGCGCCGCCACATGCCGGGCATGGCCCAGCGTGGCGAAATCCATGGACCCGGCATCCTCCAACGGCAGCTTGGACAGGATTGCCACGCCATTATAGCCCTTTTGCCCCCGCGCCACCATGTGGGTGTAGCCAAGGCTTTGGAACAGTTCGACCGGGATCTTTTCCACCGGGCTTTTGCATTCCTGCAGGCACAGCACATCCGGCCCTTCATCCGCCATCAGTCGGGCCACCAACCCTTCGCGCAGGCGGACAGAGTTGATGTTCCATGTGGCAAGGGTGAATGGCATGTTTCCGGCTCCGCTGGCTTGGGCGCAAACCCTAAGCGCGGCGGGGCCGGACCTCAAGCCGTGGGGATCAGTCTGACAGGGTGAACGACGTCATCGCGCAAAGGTCGGCGGACCCCGTCACTTCGTTTCCGTTGTCGGCAACGAAACGCATGTCGAATTCACACACGCTCATCCCGCCGGGGACGGTGATCAGCCCGCTTTCGCCGGGGGCCAAGACCGTGCCCGCCATGATGTCATTGCCCCATTCGTCCACCGACACCGGCGAGACGAACAGATTGGCAAGCGTGATCGAGCTTTCGTTGATCAGTTCGAACTGCAAATCCTGCGCAAGGGCAGGCACCGCCGACAGTGAGAGGGCAAGGGCGGCAAAGGCAAGGCGCATCGGATACTCCGCGTCGCAAAGTCGCCTTTCAGGACGGGGGACGACTCGGGCCCCGTGGTGTATAGATAAGATGCCTCGGGCACATTCCAAAGGGGTGTGCAAAGAAAAAGGCCCGGCCAAGGGGGCAATGCCAACAAGGCCGGGCGTTCAGTCCAGTCAGGGAGGTGCATTGATCCTGCAAGGACCGCGCCACGGCGTCCTTGATGCAAATCAATATCTGCCGGGCATGAAAAAAAGGCCGGGCACAAGGCCCGGCCAAGTCCAACAGGGAGGATGCCGCGTCATAACCCCGACACGACAAGGGGAACTTGGAAAACTGGTGGCCACACGTCGTCAATCTGGCACGTATTGGTGGATAATCCGTAAATCCGCCAACAATGTGACCGTGGGTTGTATAACGACCAGACGCGAGCCTTTGTTTAGTGGATTTTTGCGGGCGTGACTTCGTGGCAACAAATCCCGCCCGCGCAACCCTCAGGCGACCAGTCGATAACCGCCGCTTTCGGTGACCAACAACCGCGCGTTGGACGGATCGGGCTCGATCTTCTGACGCAGGCGGTAGATGTGGGTTTCCAGCGTATGCGTCGTGACCCCAGCGTTATACCCCCACACCTCGTGTAGGAGGATGTCACGTGCCACAACGCCTTGTTGCGCGCGGTACAGGAACTTCAGGATGTTCGTCTCTTTTTCAGTCAGACGGATCTTCTTTTCCTTTTCGTCCACCAGCATCTTTTGCGCAGGCTTGAACGTGTAGGGGCCAAGCTGGAATACCGCGTCTTCGGATTGTTCATGCTGGCGCAACTGCGCGCGGATGCGGGCCAGCAGCACAGGGAACTTGAAGGGCTTGGTCACATAATCATTGGCCCCGGCATCAAGGCCAAGGATGGTGTCCGCATCCGAATCATGCCCCGTCAGCATCAGAACCGGGCATTTCACGCCCTGTTTGCGCATCCGGCGGCACAGCTCACGCCCATCGGTATCGGGCAGGCCGACATCAAGAATAACCAGATCGTAGTGACCCAGCTTGGCCTTCTCCATGCCTTCGGCACCGGTGCGTGCCTCGAACACATCGAAATCCTCGGTCATCACCAACTGCTCGCTCAACGCTTCGCGCAGGTCATCGTCATCATCGACAAGCAGGATTTTCCGTAGCGTGGCCATGCGAACCCTCCGACAGCGACACATCCCGGACAACCAACGCCGGGCTTGCGATGACAGATGCGCCCGCCTCACCTTTGCGACAAGCGGGGCGAAACATCTCTCACGCTTAGTTGTCGCTGGACCGGGAATTGTTTCATTTTCCGTCGCATCAGCCTAAGTGATGCGGGCAGGAGACCCCGACATGACCGCTGCCCACCTGAACCCACGTCTTGCCCCCAGCCCTGTTGAACGGCTGGCCCGTGCCCGCAGTGACCTGCGGATGGGGGTTCCCGTGGTGCTGACCGGGGCTGGATGTGCCACGCTGGTCGTGGCGGTTGAGGCGTTGGAGGCTGACCGTCTGGCCGCCCTGCGCGCGACAGGAAGGGCGGAGCTGGCCCTGACGGCGCGGCGGGCGGAAACCCTGAAAGCCATCGCCTATGACGGCGATGTGGCGCGGATCGCGCTTCCCGCCACGGCTGACCTGACATGGCTGCGCGCCCTCGCCGATCCGGCAGGGGATCTGAACTGGCCGATGAAAGGCCCGCTGCACACCCTGCGCGATGGCTCTGCCGATCTGCACCGCGCAGCGCTTCGCTTGGCGAAATCGGCGCATCTTTTGCCTGCGGCCTTGCTGGTGGCGGTGGAAGATCCCCTGCGGTTGGCGCAGGAAAGCGCGCTGACCTTGCTGTCCCTGCATGAAATCGGCCCTGAGTTCGACCGCCTGTCACCGCTGCATCCCGTGGTCAATGCGCGTCTGCCGATGGTGGCGTCTGATTCCGGGCGCGTGCACATCTTCCGCCCCGAAGACGGCGGGGCCGAACATTACGCGATTGAAATCGGCCGCCCCTACCGTGCCCTGCCGGTGTTGGCACGCCTGCATTCGGCCTGTTTCACCGGGGATGTGCTGGGCAGTCTGAAATGTGACTGCGGCCCGCAACTGAATGCCGCCCTGACCCAGATGGGGCAGGAAGGCGCGGGCGTGCTGCTGTATCTGAACCAAGAAGGGCGGGGGATCGGTCTTGCCAACAAGATGCGCGCCTATTCCTTGCAGGATCAGGGCTTTGACACGGTCGAGGCCAACCACCGTCTGGGGTTTGAAGATGACGAGCGGGATTTTCGCATCGGTGCCGAAATTCTGCGCCGGATGGGCTTTGCGGCGGTGCGCCTCTTGACCAACAACCCGCGCAAGATGGCGATGATGCAGGGCTGCGGTCTGGCGGTGACGGAACGGGTGCCCTTGCACGTGGGCCAGACCGCGCAGAACGCGGCCTATCTGGCGACCAAGGCCGCGAAATCGGGGCATTTGCTGTGAAGGCCACGGATATCGTCGTGAACTGCTGGGGTCTGCGCTTCATGGGGCGCACCTTCCCCTGCTCTGTTGGGCGTGGCGGAATCATCCCCGCCCGCAAGAAGCGCGAAGGCGATGGCGCGACACCGGACGGGGTGCATCGCATTGTCGGGATGCTTTACCGGCCCGACCGTCTGACCGCATCGCAACTGCCAGACTGGGCACTGCCCATTGGCCCGTCTGATCTGTGGTCCGATGACGGCCGCGACCCGGATTACAACCTGATGGTCCGTGCGCCGCATCCATGGTCGCATGAGCGTCTAAGCCGCCCCGACCCGATGTATGACCTGATCTTGCTGACCGATTGGAACTGGCCAGAGTCGGTGCCGGGGCGGGGATCGGCGATCTTCGTCCACACATGGCGCGGCCCCCGACGGCCCACCGCCGGTTGCGTGGCACTGGCGCAACCGGACCTGATCTGGATCGCCAACCGCATCCTGCATCAGACTCGGCTGATCATCCGGCGTTGATCACCCTTTCCAAACCGCTTTGGCCCGCGTAAACTGACCCAAATGGGAGGAGCCGCCAATGCCCCGCACGCCGTCCACCGCGGATGACGACATCTTTGATTTGCGCCTGAACCGCAGTGCGCCGGACCTGTGGCCGATGCTGGACGCGTTGTATGGCGCGCGGACGGATTATGACGCCTTCAAGACCTCCTTGCTGAAGGCGTTGCGCAAGGCATGGAAAGACCGCGCGCCAGACCTGAAACGGCTGGACTTGCAGCGTGATCTGGAACCCGATTGGTTCCAACGCGCCGATATGGCGGGCTATGTCTTCTATATTGACCGCTTTGCTGGCACGTTGCCTAAGGTCTTGGACAAGCTGGATTATCTGCAAGACCTTGGCGTGAATTACGTCCACTTCATGCCCTGTCTGAAGCCGCGTCCCGGTGACAGCGATGGCGGCTATTCGGTGATGGATTATCGCGCGATCAACCCCGCTTACGGCAAGATGGCGGATTTTGAGGCTGTGACCGCAGACCTGCGCCAGCGCGGTATTTCCGTTTGCATCGACCTTGTGCTGAACCACACCGCCAAGGAACATGCTTGGGCGAAAAAGGCCGCAAAGGGCGATCCGAAATATCAGGATTACTACCTGATGTTCGACACGCCCGATCTTCCAAAGCGCTATGAAGACACGCTGGTAGAGGTGTTTCCCGACAACGCCCCCGGCAATTTCACCCATTACCCCGATTTCGGCAAATGGGTCTGGACCACCTTCAACGAACACCAGTGGGACCTGAACTGGGCCAATCCGCAGGTGTTCCTTGAGATTGTCGAGATCATGCTTTTCCTCGCCAATCGCGGGGTGGATGTGCTGCGGCTGGATGCCGTGGCCTTCATGTGGAAGCGGATGGGCACGCGCTGCCAGTCCGAACCCGAAGTGCATATGATCCTGCAGGCCCTGCGCGCCTGTTCACGCATCGCCGCCCCCGCCGTGCTGCATCTGGAAGAGGCGATCGTCGCCCCCGCCGAGATGCTGCCCTACCTCGGCCGGGGCAAGCATGACGGCAAGGAAGGCAACCTCGCCTATCACAACAGCCTGATGGTGCAGTTCTGGTCCTCGCTGGCCACCCGCGACACGCGCCTGATGACGCATGTGATGGCGACGCATTTCCCGGACCGGCTGACCAATGCGACCTATGCAACCTATATCCGCTGCCATGACGATATCGGCTGGGCCGTGACGGATGAGGATGCTTCGGCGCTCGGCCTCTCCGGTCCCGCACATCGGGCTTTCCTGTCGGATTTCTTCGACGGCACCTTTCCCGGAAGTTTTGCACGCGGCACGCTGTTTCAGGAAAACCCCGCAACCGGGGATAAGCGCATTTCTGGCAGTTTCGCCAGCCTTGCCGGGCTAGAGAAGGCTTTGGCCGAAGGCGACGCCACAGGGCGCGAACAGGCCTTGCAGCGTATCCTGATGGGCCATGCGCTGATTGCGGCCTTTGGCGGGATCCCCTTGATCTACATGGGCGATGAACTCGCGCTGTTGAACGATTACGGCTACCGCGATGTGCCCGAACACGCCCATGACAGCCGTTGGGTGCACCGCCCGCGCATGGATTGGGAGGCCGCCGCCAGACGTCACGCGGGCGACAGCGACGCCAGCCGCATCTTTACCGGCGTGCAGCATATCCTGGCTCGCCGCCGCGCCGCCCCGGCGCTGCATGCGGCGCATCCCACGCAAATCCTGCACTGCGACACGCCCGGCATCTTTGCCTTCCGCCGCGCCGCACCGACGGGGGCCATGGTCTGCCTGTTCAACTTCACCGATGGCTGGCAGCACATCCCCGAAGGTTGGCTTCGCGCCCAAGGGGCCACGCGCCTGCATGACGAATTGTCGGATGCCGCCGTGCAGGTGCATCACGGCAATATCGCCCTGCCGCCGCATGCACGGGTCTGGATTGGCTGATCCTTCAGCGGTCGTGGAAATAGTCGTGGATGGCCTGTGCCATCGCCTCGGATATGCCCGCGACCGCCATCAGGTCTGACAGGCCCGCACGGGATACCGCCTTGGCCGATCCGAAATGTGCCAGCAGCGCACGTTTGCGGGTGGCACCCACACCGGGGATATCATCGAGCGGGGTCGCCCCCACCGCCTTGGCCCGTTTCGCCCGATGCGCGCCATTGGCCCAACGGTGCGCCTCATCGCGCAGGCGCTGGACGAAATACAGCACCGGGTCGTTGCGTTGCAGGGCAAAGACCGGCTCTCCGGGGCGGTGGAATTCTTCTTTGCCGGCATCGCGGTCAATGCCCTTGGCCACACCGATAAAGGGGATGTCGTCCACCCCCAATTCGGCCATGATCTCGCCCACCGCCGACACTTGGCCTGCGCCACCGTCGATCAGCAACAGGTCGGGCCAAGCGTCAGACTTGCGGTCGGGGTCTTCCTTCAGCAGGCGTTCAAAGCGGCGCATCAGCACCTCTTTCATCATGCCAAAGTCATCGCCCTGCTTGCCCGCATCGCCCTTGATGTTGAACTTGCGATATTGGCCCTTGATAAAGCCATCCGCCCCGGCAACCACCATCCCGCCCACGGCATCTGACCCTTGGATATGGGCGTTGTCGTAAATCTCAATCCGGCGCGGGGGGGCGTCCAGATCAAACGCCTCTGCCAAGCCTGCCAGCAATTTGGATTGCGCGGCCCCTTCGGCCATGCGCCGCGCCAGCGACTCGCGCGCGTTGCGGGCGGCGTTTTCCACCAGCTCCGCCTTTTCGCCGCGTTGGGGAACGGCAAGCTCTACCTTGCGCCCGGCGCGATCCGCCAGCAACTGCGCCACGAGGTCTTCGTTATCCACCGGATGCGACAACAGGATCAGGCGCGGCGGTTCCTTGTCGTCGTAGAACTGGCTGATGAACGCCTCAAGGATCTCAGGCGCCTCTGCCCCAGACCCCGTCCGCGGATAGAAATCCCGGTTGCCCCAGCTTTGGTTGGCGCGGATGAAGAACACCTGCACGCAGGCCTGCCCGCCCTCAAGATGCAGGGCGATCACGTCGGCCTCTGTCACGCCACGCGGATTGATGCCTTGGGCCTGTTGCACATTGGTCAGCGCACGGATGCGGTCGCGCAGGGCGGCGGCGCGTTCAAACTCCATCCGTTCGGACGCCAGCGCCATTTCGGTGGCAAGCTCGGCCTGAACCTGCGTCGACTTCCCCTCAAGGAAGCGTTCCGCATCGGCGACCTGATCGGCGTATTGTTCGGGCGTCACCCGGCCCACACAAGGCGCAGAGCAACGCTTGATCTGGAACAGCAGACACGGCCGCGTGCGGCTTTCAAACATGGAATCCGCGCAGTTGCGCAGCAAAAACACCTTTTGCAACTGGTTCAGCGTGCGGTTCACCGCGCCTGCACTGGCAAAGGGGCCAAAGTAACTGCCCTTTTCCGTCCGCTTGCCGCGATGTTTCTTCAACTGCGGGTAGCTGTGTTCCTTACCGATCAGGATGTTCGGAAACGACTTGTCGTCGCGCAACAGCACGTTGTAGCGCGGCTTCAACTGCTTGATCAGGTTTTGTTCCAGCAGCAACGCCTCGGTCTCGGTCCGGGTCGTCAGGAACATCATCGACGCGGTTTCCGAAATCATCCGCGCGATGCGGCCCGAATGCTGCGGTGACGGGCGGGAATAGTTCGTCACCCGCGCCTTCAGGTTCCGCGCCTTGCCGACATACAGCACCTCGGCCTTGGCGTTCAGCATGCGGTAAACGCCGGGGCTGCCGTCCAAGGTCTTGAGATAGGCGTGAATCACGCCATGCCCCGTCGGCACCGGTTCCCCGGCTGCCTCAAGGTCATCGGCCACTTCGGGCGCGCTGTGCAGGTCGTCGTCAGTCACGGCAATGGTCCCGGTTTTCAGTCATCGATTCCCACCCATGGCTGCAACGAAGGGCGGTGCGAGGCAAGAGCAAAGCTGTCCCCGTTTTCTGTGGATAAGTCTGCGCAAAACTTTTTGGAAGCGCTGCTTTTTCCTTGTTTCAATGGGGGTTCTTTGATGTGATTAAATTTTAAGCAGTTTTGTAACACGTTGTTTTTTAGATATAAATTTTTTACCCATCACGCAAACACCTGAATTTCCAAAGAAATTGTAACCGTCTCGTGATGGCGCATAGCGAAGTGGACAACTTTTGTTAACGCATTCTCCAAAGGGTCATTCCAGCCCATCCCTGTCAGACGTTTTCCAGACCAGATGCTGACCGCCATCGACCGCCAGAATCTGCCCGGTGACCGCATCCGCATCCAAAAAGTAGCCCAAGGCCGCCGTAATGTCAGACGGTGATGCGCCGCGCCCGATCAAGGTGCTGGCCCGTTCGTGGGCAAAGTCGGCGGGCGTCTGATGCGCGCCCTGCAATGTGGGGCCGGGGCCGATGGCATTGACGCGCACATGCGGGGCCAACCCCTGCGCCGCCGTGCGGGTCAGCGCCCAGAGGCCCATTTTCGCGATGGTATAGCTGGAAAACTCGGGTGTCAGTTTGTGGATACGCTGGTCGATCATGTTGACCACCAGCGCCTGCGCGCGGGGTTCGCCAGCCTCGTCCGTTGCGGCCTGCGGGGCCTGCCGTGCGAAATGCTGGATCAGCACATAGGGCGCGCGCAGGTTCGACTCGATATGGCGGTCCCAACTGGCACGGGTGCCCGTCTGGATTGTATCCTGTTCAAAGATGGATGCGTTGTTGACCAGCACCGTCAGCGGCCCGCCCAAGCCCGCCACGGCGCGGGGGATCAGGGTTTCGGTCTGTAACTCAATCAGCAGATCGGCCTGCAGCGTGACGGCCTGACGTCCCAAGGCGCGGACCTCTGCCGCCGTCGCCTCGGCCCCGTCCTGCGATGCGGCGTAATGCACCGCCACATCCGCCCCGCGCCGCGCCAGATAAATCGCCATCGCGCGGCCCAACCGGCCGCCCGCCCCCGTCACCAATGCCCGCATGGCGCTATCCCTTTTTGCGGCAGTCGCAACCGCCCTTGCCGATGAGATAGCGCCCGCAAGACGGACAGCGAGGGTGTTTGCCGCCAGACTTGCTTTCCGGCTTGCCCCCCAGCTTGCCCGGCGTCAGGCTGTTCTTCATCCGTCGCGTGATTGACCCCGGAAACAGCTTTGACCCGATGAAGCCGATGATCGCCATGACTCCAAGGAACAGGATCACTGTTTTCACCAGCATGTCACAGCCCGTAGCGCGCCCAAAGGGCACGCTCCTCGACGCTGCCGACCACTGTATCGACTGCGGCAAGACCAAACCGCTGGAACAGCCCGCGCCTTATGCCCAAGGGGACCAGACGCACCTTGTCACCGTAAAGCTCTTTCAGCTTGGGCACCGGATGGGCAATGCCATCGGCCAGCCCTACACCCACTGCCTGTTGCCCGACAAAGACGTCGGCGTTGAACAGATCCGCCGTCGCTGACAGCCGCGCGCCGCGACGGTCTTTCACATGCTGGATAAAGGCATCGTGGATCGGCTGCTGAATGGCCTTCAGACGATCAATATCCTCGGGCTTTTGCGGCAGGAAAGGGTCAGCAAGCGATTTCGACGTGCCCGCCGTCACCACCCGCCGTTCGACCCCTTGCCGCGCCATCAGTTCGGGGAACCCGAACGAGGCGAAGATCACCCCGATGGACCCGGTGATGCTGGACGCATCCACCCAGATGTCATCCGCCGCGCAGGCCAGCCAATAGCCGCCCGACGCGGCAACATCCTCGACAAAGGCGTGGACGGGGATGTCCTTTTCCGCCGCCAGCCGCCGGATACGCGCCGCGATCAGCGACGATTGCACGGGCGACCCGCCGGGGGAGTTGATGATCAACGCCACCGCCGCAGGCTTTCCCTTGGTAAAGGCGCGCTCGATCAATGCGGCAAGGCCCGCATCGTTCAGATTGCGCCCGCCGCCGCCGATGGCCCCTGACAGCCGGATGACCGGCACCACAGGGGGTTTCTTGAGAAAGGGAATGAAGCGTTTCATACCCTACAGCTAAGCGCAGCAGCCCTTGCGGACAAGCGCGGATCAGGGTCAGGCTGGGTCACATGATCGACAAACTGGAAATGTTCATCGCCCTTGCCAACGAACGCCACTTTGGCCGCGCGGCCGAAGTGTGCGGTGTGACGCAACCCACGCTCTCCAGCGCGATCCGTCAGCTTGAGGAACAGTTGGGCGTGCAACTGGTGTTTCGCGGCAGCCGCTTTCAGGGTCTGACCCCCGAAGGCCAGCGCGTGCTGGACTGGGGCCGCCGCATCGCGGGCGACATGCGCGCGATGAAGGATGAAATGCGCTCTGTCCGCGCGGGCCTTTCGGGCAACCTGCGTGTCGGCGTGATCCCGACGGCAATGCCGATGGTGGCGGGGCTGACGGGGCCGTTCACGCAAAAGCACCCCAACGTCCGGGTGACGTTGCTGTCGCGCACCAGCGCCGAGATTCTGGCCGGGATCGAAAACCTCGATCTCGATGCCGGGATCACCTATCTGGACAACGAACCCCTTGGCCGCGTGGCGCAGGTGCCGCTGTATCACGAGTTTTATCGCCTGCTCTGCGCCAAGGGATCAGCCTTGGCGGACCGCGAAAGCGTGGATTGGGCAGAGGTTGCCGAACAGCCGCTGTGCCTGCTGACCGGCGACATGCAGAACCGCCGCATCGTCAACCAGCATCTGGCCGAAGCCGGGGCGCGGGCCGCGCCACAGATCGAGTCCAATTCCACCATCGCGCTGACCGCGCATGTGCTGACCGGTCGTTGGGCCAGCATCGTGCCGCGTGAGCTGGCGCTGATGTTCGCAGGCGGCGGCCAGTTGCGCGCCGTGCCCATCGTCGCGCCAGAGGTAGAGCATCTGGTCGGCCTGATCGCCGCCCGCCGCGACCCGCTGACCCCCGTCCTTGCCGCGCTGATTGCCGAGGCAGAGCGCTTCGGCAAAGCGTCCGGCGTTTAACGCCCCCTCACCCCAACCCTCTCCCCGCCGGGGGAGAGGGAGAGGCCCTGTGCTGCAACCGTTTCAGGACAGGGACCGCCCGGCGTCATCTGCGCAACGACCCTCTCCCCGCCGGGGGAGAGGGCAGGGTGAGGGGGCGCGCACGGCGTTTGATAGATGCGCTCTATCGTTCCACGGGATATCAATATTGAATTCCCTATCAAGCTGGTTAAAGACGGGGGGACCACCAAAGGAACTGCCGCAGATGCTTGATGTGACCGAAACCTCCCAGCGTGTTGAGGATATTCTTGACGCGCATGACGGCATGGAGGGGTCGCTGCTGCCGATCCTGCACGCCATTCAGGCCGCTTTCGGTCATGTCCCGCAGGATGCGTTGCCAATCATCGCCAAGCGGCTGAACCAGACCCGCGCCGAAATCCACGGTGTGATGTCCTTTTACCACGACTTCCGCGAACAGCCTGCCGGACAGCATGTGCTGAAACTCTGCCGGGCAGAGGCCTGTCAGGCCATGGGGGCCGACCGTGTCGCCGCTCATGCCCAAAAGGCGCTGGGGATCGACTTTCACGAAACCACCCGGGATGGGAAAGTCACGCTGGAGCCGATCTTCTGTCTTGGTCTTTGCGCCTGTGCACCTGCCGCCATGGTTGATGGCCGTCTGGTGGGCCGTGTGGACGAAGCGGCAGTGGATGCCATTCTGGCAGAGGTGCGCGCATGAAAATCTACGTTCCCCGTGACGCCGCCGCCCGTGCACTGGGTGCCGATGCCGTCGCTGCCGCGGTTCTGGCCGAAGCCGCCAAGCGCGGTGTCAGCGTCGAATTGGTCCGCAACGGATCGCGCGGCATGGTCTGGCTGGAACCGCTGGTCGAGGTGGAAACGCCTGCGGGTCGCGTTGCCTTCGGTCCGATGACCCCGGCGCAAGTGGCGCAGGTGTTTGACGGTGGCCCGCTTGCCTTGGGTCTGACGGATGCGCTGCCGTGGATGGCTGGCCAAACCCGTCTGACCTTTGCCCGCGTCGGCGTGATCGACCCGTTGTCGCTGGCCGATTACCAAGCGCATGGCGGGCTGTCGGGTCTGCGCCGCGCTTTGGCCATGCCGGGTGCGGCCATCGTGCAGGAAGTCACCGACTCGGGTCTGCGGGGCCGGGGTGGCGCGGGTTTCCCCACCGGCATCAAGTGGAAGACGGTGGCCGAAGCGAAGGCCGACCGCAAATACATCGTCTGCAACGCGGACGAAGGCGACAGCGGCACCTTTGCCGACCGCATGCTGATGGAGGGCGACCCCTTCACCCTGATCGAAGGCATGGTCATCGCGGGTCTGGCCACCGGGGCGACCAAGGGCTTTGTCTACATCCGTTCCGAATACCCCGACGCGATTGAGGTGATGTCGGCAGCGGTGGACATCGCGCGTCAGAACGGCGTGTTGGGGGCGTCCGTCCTTGGCTCTGCCCATGCGTTTGACATCGAAATCCGCGTCGGTGCCGGGGCCTATGTCTGTGGCGAAGAAACCTCACTCCTCAACAGTCTTGAAGGCAAGCGCGGCATCGTCCGCGCCAAGCCGCCGCTGCCGGCACTGCAAGGTTTCATGGGCCGCCCCACCGTTGTGAACAACGTGATTTCACTGGCGACCGTGCCGGTGATCTTTGAACGCGGTGCCGCCTTCTACAAAGACTTCGGCCTTGGCCGCTCGCGCGGCACGATCCCGCTGCAAATCGCCGGGAACGTGCGCTTTGGCGGGCTTTATGAGACCGCCTTTGGCCTGTCCTTGGGTGACATCGTCAACACCATCGGCGGCGGCAGCGCCACGGGTCGCCCGGTCAAGGCGGTTCAGGTCGGCGGCCCCTTGGGTGCCTATTTCCCGCCGTCACTGTTCGACACCCCCTTTGGCTACGAAGAATTCGGCGCGAAAGAGGGGCTGATTGGCCATGCCGGTCTGGTGATCTTTGACGACTCCGCCGACATGCTGAAACAGGCCCGCTTTGCGATGGAATTCTGCGCCATCGAGTCCTGCGGCAAATGCACCCCCTGCCGCATCGGCGCGGTGCGGGGCGTGGAAACCGTGGACCGTATCGCGCGCGGCGACACCTCGGCCATCCCGCTGCTGACGGACCTGTGCAGCACGATGAAATCGGGATCACTTTGCGCGCTGGGGGGCTTTACCCCCTATCCGGTGCTGTCGGCGCTGAACCACTTCCCGGATGACTTCCAGCCGATGCGTGAGGCGGCGGAATGACCGAACCCGTCAAAGGACCGGCGTCCTACTTCCCGTCCATCGAAAAGAAATACGGCCAGCCGATGCAGCACTGGTTTGACCAGATCGCGCCCCTGCTGGACCAACCGCATATGCAGATCGTGTCCTTCCTGAAGGACAACCATGCGATGGGCCACGGCCATGCCAATGCCATCGTTGCCCACCAACTCGCCAAGAATAAGGGTGCTTGAGATGAAAGACTTCATCATTCCCGACCGTGATTTCGGCACCCCGGCGGCCAAATCCAAACAGATGGTCACGCTGACCATCGACGGCTTTGACGTGACCGTGCCCGAAGGCACGTCGATCATGCGCGCGGCGGCGGAACTGGGGATCACCGTCCCCAAACTCTGCGCGACAGATAGCCTTGAGGCGTTCGGGTCCTGCCGCCTGTGTCTGGTGGAAATCGAAGGCCGCAATGGTACCCCGGCCTCGTGCACCACCCCCGTTGCACCGGGGCTTAAGGTCCACACCCAGAACACCAAGCTGAAACAACTGCGTCGCGGCGTGATGGAGTTGTACATCTCGGATCACCCGCTGGACTGCCTGACCTGCGCCGCCAATGGCGATTGCGAATTGCAGGATATGGCGGGGGCCGTCGGTCTGCGCGATGTGCGCTATGAAAAGGGCGAGAACCATTTTGAGGTTCGCAATACCAGCGGTGAGGCGAACCCGAACTGGCTGCCGAAAGACGACAGCAACCCCTATTTCGCCTATGATCCGGCAAAGTGCATCGTTTGTTCGCGCTGCGTTCGTGCCTGCGAAGAAACCCAAGGCACCTTTGCCCTGACCATCGAAGGCCGGGGCTTCGATTCCCGCGTGTCATTCGGGGCCAAGACCGACACTGCCCTGTCGTCGGATTGCGTGTCCTGCGGCGCCTGCGTTCAGGCCTGCCCGACCGGCACGTTGCAGGAAAAGTCGGTGATCGACATCGGCACGCCCGACAAATCGGTCATCACCACCTGCGCCTATTGCGGCGTGGGCTGTTCGTTCAAGGCCGAAATGCGCGGCGACGAGTTGGTCCGCATGGTCCCCTACAAGCACGGCAAGGCCAACCGGGGCCATTCCTGCGTCAAGGGCCGCTTCGCCTATGGCTATGCCACCCACAAGGATCGCATCCTGTCGCCCATGATCCGCGACAAGATCACCGACCCGTGGCAAGAAGTGTCATGGGCCGAGGCGATGGATTTCACCGCCAAGCGGATGAAGGGCCTGATCGAAAAGCACGGTCGGCAATCGGTGGGGGTCATCACCTCCAGCCGTTGCACGAATGAGGAAGCCTTCCTCGTGCAGAAACTGACCCGCGCGGTGTTCATGAACAACAACACCGACACCTGCGCCCGCGTCTGCCATTCGCCCACGGGCTATGGTTTGGGCCAGACCTTCGGCACCAGCGCCGGGACGCAGGATTTTGACTCTGTCGAACAGACCGATGTGGTGATCCTGATCGGCGCGAACCCGACCGATGGCCACCCGGTCTTTGCCTCCCGCCTGAAAAAGCGCCTGCGCGCCGGGGCCAAGCTGATCGTCGTCGATCCGCGCCGGATTGATCTGGTGGAAAGCGCCCACATCAAGGCCGCGCATCACCTGCAACTGACCCCCGGCACCAACGTCGCCGTAGTCTCGGCCCTTGCGCATGTGATCGTGACCGAAGGCCTGTTCAACGAAGAGTTCATCCGCACCCGCTGTGATTGGGATGAGTTCCAAGACTACGCCGAATTCGTCAGCGATCCCCGCCACTCGCCCGAAGCCACGCAATTCCTGACCGGCGTCAAGGCGGATGAACTGCGCGCCGCGGCCCGGCTTTTTGCCCGTGGCGGCAATGGCGCGATCTACTACGGGCTGGGCGTGACCGAACATTCCCAAGGCTCGACCACTGTGATCGGCATCGCCAACCTTGCCATGCTGACCGGCAACATTGGCCGCCCGGGTGTGGGCGTGAACCCGCTGCGCGGTCAGAACAACGTGCAGGGTTCCTGCGACATGGGATCTTTCCCGCACGAACTGCCGGGCTATCGCCACGTGAAAACCGATGCCGTGCGTGAGGTGTTTGAAAACCTGTGGGGCG
>NKIT01000237.1 GCA_002256185.1 Rhodobacteraceae bacterium PARR1
GCCCGCGCCGCCGCCGATGGTATCGTTATCAGCATTGCCCGCCAGCGTGTCGCGCCCGGCACCACCAAGGATCGAGTCATTGCCTGCGCCGCCGGTGACAGAGTCATCCTCGGTCCCTGCGTCGATGGTGTCGGCCCCTGCGCCGCCGCTGATGATGTCGTTATTTGCCCCGCCGAGGATGTTATCGGCCCCGTCGCCGCCCGACAGCGTGTCGTTGCCGCCGTTGCCAAGGATGATGTCATCGCCGATGTCGCCCGAGACGGAGTCGTCGCCTGAACCGGCCTCAAGCGCATCATTGCCCTGACCGCCAAGGATGGTGTCATTGCCGATGCCGCCCGACATGCTGTCATTGCCGTCGCCTGCGTCGATGAAGTCATCGCCATCGTTGACAGCCGTGGTGACGTCATTGCCGTCGCCACCAAGGATGGTGTCGTTGCCGCCACCTGCGTTGAACCAATCATCGCCAATGCCGCCCGACAGCAGATCGTCGCCAAGGCCGCCTTGCAGCGCGTCATTCCCCGCGTCGCCATTGACCGTGTCGTTGCCGTCGCCCGCTTCGATCTGGTCATTGCCTTCGCCACCGGTGATCGAGTCATTCCCGGCGTCGCCATAGAGAATGTCATCGCCATCGTCGCCAGCGATGATGTCATCGTTGTCGCCGCCACGGATCAGGTCGTTGCCGACGCCACCGCTGAGCGTGTCATTGCCTTCGTTGCCGAAGATCTGGTCATCGCCGCTGCCGCCCTGCACACTGTCATTGCCTGCGCCCGCAGTGACGCTGTCATTGCCCGAACCGGCAAAGACGGTGTCATTGCCAAGGCCGGCCTCGACCGTGTCATTGCCGTCCTTGGCGTCGATCACGTCGTTCAGACCGTCCGCGCCATCGATCTGGTCGCCCTGCGCGTCGATGAACGGCACGCCTGCGGGACCAGAGGTCAGCGTCATCAGGTCATTGCCGTTGGTGCCGTCGACCACCTGGTCGGCGCTGCGCAGCACAGTTTCGATCTGGCTGAAGGCGATGGTGACCGTCGCGCCATTGGCGTCGGTATAGGTCGCCGTCCCGGACTCGCCCGTGGTGCCGTTGAAGGTCGGGTCCGCCGCATTGTAGACCACCGTGACGCCCGCCAGTCCGCGCAGGTCCAACACGTCGCCGATCCGCGCCGGAGCGCCGGGGTTGTTGGTCGGGTCGATGATCGCTTCTTCCGCGCCCTCGCCGCCGATGATGGTGACACCGGTCGCGCCGGTCAGCGCAGAGTCCACGGTGAATTCATCATCGCCGTCGCCGCCGTTGGCCACATCGCCCGCGCCGACGCGGATGTCGTCGTCGCCTGCGCCACCGTTCACGACGTCATTGCCCGCGCCACCTGCCAGCGTGTCGGACCCGTCGCCGCCGTCGAGCGTGTCATTGCCCGTGCCGCCCAGCAGCGAGGCCCTGCCCGTGCCGCCCGCAAGGCTGTCATCGCCCGTGCCGCCGTCAACGGTGTCATCACCGCCGCCGCCCGCCAGCGTGTCATTCCCGCCGTTGCCCGACAGGCTGTCATTGCCCAGACCGCCATCGGCCTTGTCGTTGCCGACAGAGCCGTTGACCGTGTCATTGCCCGAGCCGAGCAGGACGTTTTCGATTTCCGAGAAGGTCAGCGTGCCCGAAGGATCGGCGATCGTGCCCGACTCTGGCCCGTTCAGGTTCAGCACGACGCCGGTGGTCAGGCCGGATGCATCCAGCGTGTCGCCCAAGGTCTCGCCGGTTTCGCCGCCGATGATCGTATCCGCGCCAAAGGCAGGCGACAGGACAAAGGTATCGTCGCCGCCATCGCCCAGCAGGCTGTCTGCGCCCGTGCCGCCGTCAATGCGGTCATTGTTGTCGCCGCCCGAAACGGTATCGGCCCCCGCGCCACCGCGAAGAGAATCCGCCCCTGCACCGCCGGTGAAGCTGTCATCCTCGGACCCGGCGTCGATGGTGTCATCGCCTGTGCCGCCCGCGATGGTGTCGCGGCCTGCATCGCCCGAAAGGCTGTCATTGTCCGCGCCGCCGTCGATGACGTCATTGCCCGCGCCGCCAAGGATGGTGTCACGGCCACTGTCGCCCGACAGGGTGTCATTGCCTGCGCGCCCGTCGATCAGGTCGTCACCCGCGCCACCGCTGATGACGTTCGAGAACACGTCCGGCGACACGAAGTCTTCGGTGTCAAAGCCGGTCAGCGTGTCGTTGAAGGCCGAGCCGATGATGCCGTCGGTTCCAACGAAACGGTCGCCGTTCGCATCCCCACCCGAAGCGGTGCCGGTGCTCAGATCGACGTTCACCGCAACCTGATTGCCGCTGTAGTCCACGATGTCGAGGTCTTCGCCACCGTCAAAGGTATCGGCCCCGGCACCACCCACCATGGTGTCATCGCCGATGCCGCCCTGGATCAGGTCATTGCCATCGCCGCCGTTCAGCAGGTCCTTGCCCGCGCCGCCTTGCAGCGTGTCATTGCCCGCGCCACC
>NKIT01000238.1 GCA_002256185.1 Rhodobacteraceae bacterium PARR1
ACCATCAAGTTCGTCCCCGATGCCGCCGCGCGTGTGGCCGAGGTTGAATCCGGCAACAGCCATGTCACGCTGGAAATGCCCTATGAGGAATATGACCGCCTGAAGGGCGGGCCGCTGGCCGGGGTGGCAGCCCCCATTTCCGATATCGGGATGATCTTCCTGAACGATATCGAAGTGATGACGGACCCCAACGTCCGCAAAGCCGCTGCCCATGCCATCGACAAACAGGCGATCATCGACCGTCTGCTGTCGGGCTATGGCGTCAAGATCGACACGCTGGAAACCCCGGAATATGCGGCTTATGACGCCTCGATCACCGTGGAATACAGCCCGGAGAAAGCCGTCGAACTGCTGGCCGCATCGGGCTATAGCGTTGATAACCCGGTGAAGTTCAAGATCCAGACCACCAAGGGCTTCAAGCCCAAGGATTACGAGATGATCCAGGCCATCGTCGGTCTGTGGCGCAAGGTCGGGATTGAGGCTGAGATCGAGGTTTACGAAATCGCGAAGCACTACGAATTGCGCGCGGCGGACCAACTTGCGCCTGCGGCCTTCTACAACTGGGGCAACTCGGTCGGTGATCCGACGACCTCCACCGGCTTTGCGATGTTCGGGCCGTCGCCGCATTCGGTTTGGGATGGCGAAGACCTGATCGGCATGATCGGCCCCCTGTGGGGTGAGGCCGATGAGGCCAAGCGCATCGAAGGCTGGAAAGCGGTGGACAAGTACATCGCCGAAAACGCGCTGGTGATCCCGCTGCTGCAATACGTCCAGCCGATCCTGCACGCTCCGGGCGTTGTGGTGACGCCGCATGCCTCGGGTTCGCTGTTGCCGCATCTGATGAAGCGGGCCTAAGCGCGGCTTTTGCGGAAAGGCCGGGGGGCTTTGCGCCCCCCGGACCCCCCGCAGGATATTTGAAAACAGATGAAATCGGGGAAACAAGATTTCCTTGGTCCGTGCTTCGGGCGCGGAGGAATAGCGGTTTATGGCGATACTGCGCGTTCTACTCATGCGATTGCTGACGACGGCCATCACCTTGGCGGGTGTGGCGGTGATCGTGTTTTTTGTGATCCGGGTGGTGCCCGGCAATCCCATTGCGATGATGCTGCCCCCCGGTGCCACCGATGAGGATATCGCGCGGCTGTCGGCGCTGTATGGGTTGGACAAGCCGATCGTGACGCAGTTTGGCATCTGGCTGTCGGGTGTGGTGCAGGGGGATTTCGGCACCTCGATCACCACGCGGCAACCGGTTTTGGCGCTGGTGCTGGGGCGGCTGCCTGCGACGCTGGAATTGTCGATCATGGCCTTGGTGATGGCGATGATCCTTGGCGGGGTGGCGGCCTTGGCGGGCACGCGCTTTCGGGGCGGGCGGACGGAAGGCGCGATTGACGTGGCCAACGGGATGGCGCTGTCGGTGCCGGATTTCCTGTGGGGTCTGGTGCTGATCCTGCTGTTCGGAGTCTTGGTGCCGATTTTCCACATCTCGGGTCGGGTGACGCCGTCTTTGGACTTGCCCTTCACCACGGATTTCTACCTGTTCGAAAGCCTGTTCCGCCTGCGCTTTGATCTTTGGGCCGATATCGTGGCGCATATGTTCATGCCCGCGCTGGCACTGGCGATCCCCTTGGCGGCGATCATCGGGCAGCTTCTGAAGCAATCGCTGAAAGAGACGATGAATCTGGATTACGTCACCCTGTCGCGCACCAAGGGCTATGGCGAGACGCGGGTGATCCTGCGCGAGGCGCTGCGCAATGCCGCCCTGCCGACGCTGACGCTGGTGGGGGTGCAGTTCACCTTTCTGATCGGTGGCACGGTGATCATCGAGCGGCTGTTTTCCTATGAAGGGTTGGGCAACATGGCCATTGATGCCGTCATCAACCGCGACTTGCCGCTGATCCAAGGGATTGTGATCCTGTTTGCGGTGATCTTTACCGGCGTGAACCTGATCGTCGATCTGCTTTATACCGTCCTGAACCCGAGGCTGCGTCATGGCTGAGGCAAAGGCAATCGACGGGCGGTCCATGGTGCGCCGCCGCGCGGGGCTGCGGCTGTGGCTGTCGGCGGGGTGGCTGGGGCTTTTGTGCATCGCGGCGCTGCTGGCACCGTGGATCGCGCCGAAGGACCCCTTGGCGCAGGACCTGTTCCTTGGCCGGATGCCGCCGGTCTGGGTGATGGGGCAGAGCCGGGCTATTGGCTGGGGACGGATTCGCTGGGCCGCGATGTGCTGTCCCGGATAATCCACGGCGCGCGGATTGCCTTGATGGTGGCGCTGATTGCGGGGACGATCACCTGTGTGATTGGCGCGACTTTGGGGCTGCTGGCGGGGTTTTTGCGCGGTTGGGTCGATCTGGTGATCTCTCGGCTTATCGACATCTGGATGGCCTTTCCGCCGGTGCTGTTTTCGATCCTGCTGATTGCCGTGCTGGGGCCGGGGCTGTGGTCCATCATCATCGCCATCGTGGTGATCGACTGGACC
>NKIT01000021.1 GCA_002256185.1 Rhodobacteraceae bacterium PARR1
CGGAACGCCCGCATTGCAAGGACTATATCGACGAGCTGTTCACTGAATACACCCCCCTCGCCGGGGATCGGAACTTTGCGGATGACCATGCGGTGATGGGTGGTCTGGCGCGGTTCAACGATCAGCCTGTCATGGTGATCGGCCACGAAAAGGGCCATGACACCAAATCGCGGATTGAACGCAACTTCGGCATGGCGCGGCCCGAAGGCTATCGCAAGGCGATCCGCCTGATGGATATGGCGCATCGCTTCCGCCTGCCGGTTGTGACGCTGGTGGATACCCCCGGCGCCTATCCCGGCAAGGGCGCGGAAGAGCGGGGTCAGGCCGAGGCGATTGCCCGCTCCACCCAGAAATGCCTTGAGATTGGCGTGCCGCTGATCGCCGTGGTGATCGGTGAGGGTGGGTCTGGTGGCGCTGTGGCCTTTGCCACGGCCAACCGCGTGGCGATGCTGGAGCATTCGGTCTATTCAGTGATTTCCCCCGAAGGCTGCGCGTCGATCCTGTGGAAAGACGCCGAAAAGATGCGCGAAGCCGCCGAGGCGCTGCGCCTGACCGCGCAAGACCTGCAAAAGCTGGGCGTAATCGACCGGATCATCAAGGAACCCGTCGGCGGCGCACAGCGCGGGCGCAAGGAAACAGTCGATGCCGTGGGCAAGGCGATTGAAACCATGCTCAAGGAATTGTCGGGCAAGAAACCCGACGCACTGATCCGCGACCGGCGACAGAAGTTCCTGGATATTGGGTCGAAGGGGTTGGCAGCCTAAGGGTCGCCGCCTACTCTCCCGGACGCAGGATGCCCCCTGCCAGCAGCGCAACTGTCGTCGTCTGGTCAAGATAGCCGGACGGCACCAAGCCCCGGCTTTCCTGAAAGCGGCGGATCGCGCGGCGGGTCTTGGCGTCAAAGGTGCCGTCCAGTTCACCGGGCCGCATGTCCAACTGATCCAGACGCTGTTCCACCAACCGCCGCGCGGCGGCGTTCAGGCCCAAGGAGTCCTCTGCCGCTTGCCAGCGGGCCAAATCGTCGCCTTGGTCCGCCGCGGCCTGCAAATCGGCCAGACGGGCGGCGGCCTCGGACGCGAAAACGCCATCGGGGAAGGCCATCAGATAATCCTGATAGGATGCAGCCGTATTGTCGCGGCTGGCCAGATCCCATGCGGCGGCGTCTGCTGTCCCGGCCTGATCCCGCGCGGCGGTTTCCAGCGCCCCCAGACGGGACGTGGCGGTATCGGCGTAAAGCCCATCTGGAAAGCGGTCCAGATAGGCGCGCAAGCCGGCCTCATCGCCCTTGGCCCCGGTTTCCTGCCAATAGGCGCGGTCGGCGCGTTCAAGTTCGGCCTTGCGGGCGGCCCCTTCGCGTTCCAATTCAGCGGCGCGGGCATCGGCCTGTTCGGTCAGTTTCACGATCTGGTCGCGGGTCAGGTAGGCGGTGTCGTCATAACCGTTGCGCCCCTGCCAACCCGCAATCGCGCGGCGCGACCCTGCGCCAAAGACACCATCAATCCCCTTGGGATCAAAGCCCAGCAGCGACAGCGCCCGCTGGATGGCGCGACGATCATCGAGCGTCAGGTTCAACTCAGCCTCTGCCACCCGCGCCGCTTGGGCGGGTTCGGCAAGGATGCGGGCAATCTCGGCCCGTGCTTCGGGCGCATGGCGGCCAGAGGGGTAGCGTTGCAGATAGGCCTGATAGGCGGTCTGGGTGGCCTGAAGCGATGTGGACTCCCAGAAGATCGCCTCGGGGTCGGCGCCGGGCACGGCATCCGGGGCCGCCCCGTCCTGCGCAGGGCGAAAGGGGACCAAGGGCGCGATCAGCCCATCCGCGGTCAGGTCCGGCGCGGCATCCAGCAGGGCGGCAAGGCTTTGGCCCCGCACGGGCAGGAATTCGGTGGCAAACTCTGCGATTCGCGTGGCATCGCCACGGATCAGGGTGACGCCTTGCGGAATGGCCATGCGGCCAATCCCCGGCTCCAGCCCCGCGCCAAGGGGCAGGCGGTTGGCCTCAGTCCCCAACAGGACCACTGCGCCGCCCGGTTGGCTTGCCGCGATTTCCAGAACGGTGGTCAAAGACAGGCCCACGGCACCAACCCCAGCCAGATCAGGGGTCGCGGCATCGCTGGCCAGAAACCACGTTTCCGCCACCGACCGCGCAAAATGGCCCGACAGCGCGATGACAAGGCGATGGTCGTCCGGGTTTTCGGTCAGAAGGTCGGAAAACACCTGCCGCAGCGCTGCCGCGTCCAGATCGGCGCCGGTGGTGACGGCGAAGCCCGCCGCCGTCAGGGCCGGTTCTGCGGTGGTCAGGTCCGACGCCCCGCTGATGTCTGCGCCATCGGCGTAATTCTCGACCCCGATCAGCAGCGCCCGGTCTTGCGCCAAAGCGGGGGCGGCCAAGAGCGGAAGCGACAGGCAAAACAGCGTGATACGGTGGATCATGGCACCCTCTGGTTCAGGGCGCAGCGTGACACGGATCATCTCCGCGCCAAAGGGGAAGCGCCGTCACTTCCCCGGCATCGGCAAGGTTTGGCGCGGCTTACCCCCGCAGGCAGCCTGCCCGCCGCCCCTTAGCCAATACGAAAGGGTGAGGTGAAGCGGTCAAACGGCACCGCCGCCTGATCCTTGGCCGACAGCACCGGGTCGCCCGTCAGGCCCCAGTCGATGCCCAGCGACGACCACAGGACCGATCCGTCACATTCGGGCGCATAGACGTCGGAACACTTGTACTGAACCTCAACATCCGGGGTGCGGGTGACAAAACCATGCAGGAACCCTTTGGGCACCAGCAATTGTTTGCCGTTTTCGGCGGTCAGTTCCACGCCGAACCATTGGCCATAGGTGGGGGAACCTGTGCGAATGTCCACCGCCACATCAAAAATCCCGCCACGGGTGCAGCGCACCAGCTTGTCCTGCGCGCGGGGCGGGGATTGGAAATGCAGCCCCCGCAGCGTGCCGACCTGCGCCGAAAAGCTGTGATTGTCCTGAAGCCAGTCAATGGCCAGCCCCGCCGCCTGCATTTTGCTTGCGTTCCATGTTTCGGAAAACCAGCCGCGTGCATCGCCAAAGCGGGCAGGGGTGAGGAGGACCACACCAGAGAGCGGGGTTTGTTCAACGTTCATGGCGGCGCATCCTTTACTGGTCGTCACTGTGGTGTGAGCCGAGGCGACCATGCCGCCCCAGCGCAGCAGGATCAAGCCGCCAGTGCGACGACGGCCTTGGCCACGGCTTGGCCAAGTGCGTGATGCGCGGCCTCGTCGTAATGCACGCCGTCAATGGGGCTGACGGTGATCACCTCGCCCGCATCCAGATAGCCGCAGCCGTAATTGTCGGCCAAAGCGCGATAGAGCGGCGGCAGGGCGAGCGACCGCGCCCGTGCGCCAAAGAATTCGGCCTTGATCGGACCTTGTTCCAGCACCGGGGGCGGGCAGATCAGCAGGATTTTGAAACCGCCATGCCGCGTCTGATATTCGTCATGCGTCGCCACATCCAACAATCCCGCCACCCCGGAGGCAATCTGTTCCGGCGTGGTGGAAAAGCGGGCCTTGGCGTCATTGGTACCAAGCATCAGCGTCAGAACGTCAATCGGGCCATGCGTTTGCAGCGCGATCCGCAAACCCACGCGCCCGTTCATATGCGCGCCCATCACCGGATCATCGAATTGCGCGGTACGGCCGGGCAGACCCTCTTCGGCCAGTTCCCATGCCGGACCCAAGGCGGCTTGCGTTACCGTGGGCCAGCGCACACCGGGGCCGAAGCGGTCATACTTGGCGCGGTCCACGATGGGCGGGGTGCCATGTGTATTGCTGTCACCATAGGTCATCAGAATGGGCATCGCGGAACCTCTCCCTTTGTCTTGCGCGGCAGGCTAGGCGGTGTCGCGGGCGTGGTAAAGCGGCTTTGCCCCCTTGGACTTTCCGCCCCTCGCGCGCATATAGGGGCAAACCCATTCAACATGAGGCATGCGATGTTCGGATTTGGTGACAAAGCGGCGGCTCCGGCCCCGGCGGCGGCGGATCTGATCAAGGACACGACCGAAGCCACCTTCATGGCCGACGTGATCGAGGCCAGCCGCGAGGTGCCGGTGATCGTGGACTTCTGGGCGCCGTGGTGCGGGCCGTGCAAGACGCTCGGCCCTGCCTTGGAGGCCGAGGTGAAAAAGGCCGGTGGCAAGGTCCGCATGGTCAAGGTCAATGTCGACAACAACCAGATGATCGCGGGCCAGTTGCGGATTCAGTCGATTCCGACGGTCTATGCCTTTTGGCAGGGCCAGCCGGTGGACGGGTTCCAAGGCGCGCAACCGGCGTCCGAGTTGAAGAAATTCATCGACCGTCTGACCGCCCTGACCGGTGAAGATGGCGGTCTGGCCGAAGCGCTTGAGGCGGCTGAGGCGATGCTGAACGAAGGCGCTGTGGCCGACGCTTTTGAAACCTTTGCCGCCATCTATGAAGAAGACTCGGCCAATGGCGCAGCCTATGCCGGGATGGTGCGTTGCCGTCTGGCGATGGACCAGTTGGATGAGGCTGGGCTGATGCTGGACACCCTGCCCGCCGAGGTTGCCAAGGCCAAGGAAATCGACGCAGTGCGCGCGCAGTTGGAACTGGCCCGTCAGGCCGCCAAGGCAGGCCCGGAACAGGAACTTCGCGCCGCTGTGGCGGCTGACCCTGACAATGCGCAGTCCCGGTTCGATTTGGCGCAGGCGCTTTATGCGGCGGGCAAGGCGGATGAGGCGGTGGACGAACTGCTGGAACTGTTCCGTCGCGACCGGGAGTGGAACGATGGCGCGGCCAAGGCGCAGTTGGTGACGATCTTCGGCGCGCTGAAACCGACCGATCCCATCGTGCTCAAGGGTCGTCGGCGGTTGTCGTCGATGATCTTTGCCTGATGTCTTTGCCTGACGGGGCAATCGCCCTATCTGGTGCCGCATGATAAAAGCCATCGACCTGCCAGATACGATCCCGATCTTTCCGCTGCCCGGCGCCCTGCTCTTGCCGCGCGGGCGGTTGCCGCTGCACATCTTTGAACCGCGCTATCTGGCGATGGTTGAGGATTGCTTGAAAACCAAACACCGGCTGATCGGGATGATCCAGCCGCGTGAGGTGCCGGGCACCGGCGAAAAGCGCCTGAACGCCATCGGCTGTGCGGGCCGGCTGACCGGATTTTCGGAAACCGAAGATGGTCGCTACATGATCACGCTGGCCGGGGCATCACGGTTCCGGGTGCGGGATGAGGTGCAGGGGTTTGCCCCCTATCGCCGCTGCAACGTCGATTGGTCGGGCTTTGGCCGCGACCTTGGCCCGGTCGAAGAAGATGCAGGCTTTGACCGCGACAAGTTTCTGACGATCCTCGGCCGCTACTTTGCTGCGCAGAACCTGTCCACGGACTGGAGCGGGCTGAAAGAGGCTGAGACGGAGTTGCTGATCAACTCTCTGTCGATGCTTTGCCCCTTCGGGACCGAGGACAAGCAGGCCCTGCTGGAAGCGCCCAGCCTGACCACACGGCGCGAGACGCTGGTGACCTTGATCGAATTTGCCCTGCGCGGCGGTGCCGGGGATGAGGTGATGCAATGAGTGAAGGCCCCGTCGTGGACCGCCGCATGCTGGAATCGCTGGTCTGCCCGGTGACGCAGTCGGGGCTGAGCTATGACGCCGAACGGCAGGAACTGGTGTCCAAGGCCGCGCGTCTGGCCTTTCCGATCCGTGACGGCATCCCGATCATGCTGGTCAGCGAAGCGCGCGAAGTGGCGTGACGGGACGGGTTTCCTGCGAAAGATCGTATTCAAGTCTTCGCAGAAGAATTGTGCTTGGCCTTTTCGCAGAAAAGGCGGTCACACCGACAGCGCGGTCGTCTTGAACACGGTCCGCAAGGCAAAGGACGATTGCATCTGACGCACCCCCGGCAGGCGCGAAAGATGCTGGCGGTGGATGCGGGCGAAGTCCTCGGTGTCCTCGGCCACGATCTTCAGCAGGTAATCCGCGGTCCCGGCCATCAGGTGACATTCCAGAATGTCGGGCACCTTGGCCACCTCACGCTCGAACGCGTCCAGCAGGTCATCGGCCTGGCCCTGGAGCGTGATCTCAACAAAGACCACGGTGGGTTTGCCCAAACGGCGCGCGTCCAGAAGGGCGACGTAACCGGAAATGTATCCCTCTTCCTCCAGCCGTTGGGTGCGGCGGTGGCAGGCGCTGGGGGACAGGTTCACGCGTTCTGACAGTTCGGCATTGGTGATGCGGCCATCCTTTTGCAGCACGGTCAGGATGCGGCGGTCGGTTGCGTCCAAATCCATGATCTTCGCAGATTCTTTCGTGTTAAGAGTATTTCGCCGCAGACTCTACCGTTTCCACCCCTGTGCGTCACCCAGATTTCAAAGCATTTGCATGGGAATGGGCAAAAGCTGTCCCCACAGCGGGCGAAAATGCCCCAAAGGGAGAGAGCATATGAAGATCGGTTGCCCAAAGGAAATCAAACCGCAGGAATTTCGCGTTGGCATGACGCCGAATGCCGCGCACGAGGCGGTGGCGCATGGCCATCAGGTGATGATTGAAACGGGCGCCGGGGTTGGCGCGGGCTTTACGGATGCCGATTACATCGCGGCAGGCGCGCAGATTGTCGGCACAGCGGAAGAGGTGTTTGCCGGGGCCGAGATGGTGGTGAAGGTCAAGGAACCCCAAGCGGTAGAGCGTGCCCGTCTGCGCGAAGGGCAGGTGCTGTTCACCTATCTGCACCTCGCCCCCGATCCGGCGCAGACGCATGACCTGCTGGCGTCGGGTGTGACCGCCATTGCTTATGAAACGGTGACCGATGATCGCGGCGGCTTGCCGCTCTTGGCCCCGATGTCCGAGGTTGCGGGGCGGTTGGCCCCGCAGGTGGGCGCGTGGACGCTGCAAAAGGCGAATGGCGGGCGCGGTGTCCTGCTTGGCGGTGTGCCGGGGGTGTTGCCTGCCAAGGTGCTGGTGATCGGCGGCGGTGGCGTTGGCACGCAGGCGGCGCGGGGGGCGGCGGGGATGGGCGCGGATGTGACGATCCTCGACCGTTCGGTTCCGCGTCTGCGCTATCTGGATGACATTTTCCACGGCACGGTCAAAACCGGCTACGCCAGCGCGGGCATGACGGCGGAACTGGTGGCCGATGCCGATATGGTCATCGGTGCCGTGCTGATCCCCGGTGCCGCCGCGCCGAAACTGGTGACGCGGGCGCAGCTTGCCACCATGAAACCCGGTGCAGCCATCGTTGATGTCGCCATCGACCAAGGCGGGTGTTTTGAGACCAGCCGCGCCACTACCCACCAAGACCCGATCTATGAGGTGGACGGCATCCTGCACTATTGCGTGGCCAATATGCCGGGGGCTGTGGCGCGGACGTCAACCCTCGCCTTGGGCAACGCGACGCTGCCGTTCCTGATTGCCCTTGCCGACAAAGGTTGGAAACGCGCCTGCGCCGAGGATCGTCACCTGATGGCCGGGCTGAACACCCATGCGGGCAAGCTGACCTATGCCGCGGTGGGCACGGCACTTGGCCTGCCGGTGATCACGCCCGAAGCCGCTTTGGCAATCTGAAACGAAAAAGGGCGGGGCCTTGCGGTCCCGCCCCCTTTATCCTGTGCGACAGGATTACTTCTTCAGCGCGTCGCGGATTTCCAGCAGCACGGCCAATTCGGTCGGGCCAGCAGGGGCAGCGGCAGCCGCTGCGGCTTCTTTCTTTGCCGTCGCCTCTTTCAGTTTGTTCACGGCCTTCACCAGCAGGAACACGACCCAAGCGATGATCAGGAAGTTGATAACGGCGGTGATGAACGACCCGTAGGCAAAGACAGGTGCGCCAGCCTCTTTGGCGGCGGCCAGCGAGACGGGGTTGGTGCCCGAGAGGTCGATGTAGAGGTTCGAGAAATCGACTCCACCGGTGACAAGACCGATGATCGGATTGATCAGGTCGGCGACAAGCGAACTTACAATCGCCGTAAAGGCTGCGCCGATGATGATACCGACGGCAAGGTCAACGACGTTGCCCTTGGCGATAAACGCCTTGAATTCGTTAAGCATTCCACTGTCCTTCAGGTTCCCTGCCCCGCTTTTCGGGGCTTTGCACGTTTTGCACGCAGTCGCGCACCTATACTATCGCACAGGTCATATGCGAATATTAAGCAAAATTTACCACGGCCAAGGTCGATGGTGGGATCAATACCACATGTCCTGAACCGATGCCTTGCGGCGGGCGATAAAGTCGCGCAGCGCCTCGTCTATGCCGGGGTCCAAGGGCGGGGCTTCAAATTCCGCCAACCGGCGTTTCCACAGTTTGTTGGCGCGGGTGGCAGCGTCGGTGGAGCCGTTCGCCTCCCATTTCTCGAATGGTTCGTTGTCGGACAGTTCACTGTCCCAGAACGCGGTTTCATAATGCTTCATCGTGTGGGAGCAGCCGAAGAAATGGTTGCCCGGTCCCACCTCGGCAAAGGCATCGACGGCGAGTTGGTCGTCATCGACCTGCACGCCTTTCAGATAGGAATGCAACGCGCCGCACAGATCCGTGTCCAGCATGAATTTCTCATAGGACATCGACAGCAGGCCATCCAGGAAGCCTGCGGAATGCAGGATGTAATTCGCGCCGCAATGCACGGCGGCCAGCATGGACATGGTGCCTTCCATCATCGCCTGTGCGTCGGGCAGTTTCGATGTGGTGAAATTGCCAGAACAGCGCAGCGGCAGGTTCAGGCGGCGGGCGAGTTGCCCGATCACCATCGACCCGATTGCCGGTTCCGGCGTGCCAAAGGTGGGGCTGCCGGATCGCAGCGACATCGACGACAGGAAGTTGCCGAACACCACTGGCGCGCCTTTGCGCTCCAATTGCGTCAGCGCGCAACCGGCCAGCGTTTCGGCCAAGGATTGCGCGATGGCCCCGGCGGATGTCACCGGCCCCATCGCCCCGCCAAGGATGAATGGCACCAGCACCGTGCCTTGCCCCGCGCGGGCATATTCGCGCATGCCGCGCGTCATGGTTCCGTCCCAGACAAGCGGCGAGTTCACGTTGAAATTGCCCATGATGACGCAGTTCTGGTCGGCAAACTCGGTCCCGAACAAGATGCGCGCCATATCCACACTGTCCGCCGCGCGTTCGGCGGCGGTGACAGAGCCAAGGAACGCCCGATCCGACAGGGTGATATGGGCATAGATCATATCGAGATGCCGCTTGTTCACCGCCACATCGGTCGGCTCGCAGATCGTGCCGCCAGAGTGGTGGAACCACGGGCTGGATTGCGCCAGTTTGATGAAGTTCTGGAAATCGTCCAGCGTGCCAAAGCGGCGGCCCTTGTCCAGATCCATGACAAAGGGGCTGCCATAGGCCGGGGCAAAGACCACGTTCCGCCCGCCGATCTGCACGTTGTTCGCCGGATTGCGGGCGTGCTGGGTGAATTCGCGCGGCGCGGTGGACACCAGTTCGCGCAGCAGGCCGGGGGGGAATTTGACCAAGGTGCCTTGCACATCCGCCCCTGCCGCGCGCCAAAGTGTCAGCGCCTCTGGGTCGTCGCGGAATTCGATGCCGGTTTCGGCAAGGATGCGGTCGGCGGCGGCTTCGATCTTTTGCAGGCTTTCTTCGCCCATGACGTCATAGGTCGGAATGCCGCGCACGATATAGGCGCAATGCGGTTGGTTCTGCGCCCCTGCCGCGCGTTCGCTGCGCCGCGCCTCGCGACCGCCACGCTTGCGCGCCTTGTCGGGGGTCGTTTCGGTCGGGGCATCCAGTGGGCTGAGGTCGGCCATCGTGTCACCTGTACAGGGCTGTCCGGATCAGCCTAGTCGGGCGTCCCCCATCCCCACTTGCGCAAAAACGTCATGACGCGGGGGTAAAGGGGCGGTTTCGGCCCGCTAACCGCTGGTTCGCCGCACGAGGCTGGGTTCCAGCAGGATGTGATGCGGGGCGTTGCGGCCATCCATGCGGCTGAGCAGGGTTTCGGCGGCCAAGGCTCCAAGGCGACGACCGCCTTGGTCGATGCTGGACAGATCGACCAAGGGCAAAGCGGCCAGCGGGTTGTTGTCATACCCGATCACGGCAAGGTCTTCGGGCACGCGCAGGCCCATCGCACGGGCGATGTTCACCAGATCGACGGCAAACAGGTCAGACCAGCAGAAAACCGCGCGGGGGCGGGGGGTCTGTTCCAGAAACTGCCGCAGGTGATGCGGCACGCTATCGCCGTCATAGGGCATCGCGACGATCCGCCCCGGCAATCCCGCGCGCTGCATCGCCAACTGATACCCGATCTCCCGCTGGCCCGCCACGGCATGGCTGCTGTCTGGCGCATAAGCCTGTGACAGCATCACGATGTCGCGGTGGCCTGCGGCCAGCAGCGCCTCGGTCGCCAGTAAGGCGCCGCATTGGTCGTCGCTGTTGATGGTGTCGAACTGCGCCGCCGTCGCCTCGTGGTGGCCGATCACCGCGATGGGGATTTGCCGGGCGTAGCGGTCCAGCACCGCGCCCGACATGCGGGGCGCGACAAGGATCAGGCCATCCATGTGAAAATCGATCATCTGTTCGATCAGGCTGGTCTCCACCGGCATATGTGACCGGCCCATCCCCATCAGCGATTTGAACTCGGACGGGGCGAGGATGTCGTTGATGCCTTCCACCACCTCGGGCAGGAAGGGGTTGCCGATTTCCACCAGCAAGATGCCCACGGTGAATGTGCGCCCGCGCATCCCGCGTGCGGCAGCGCTGGGGCGGTATCCCAGCGTTTCGATGGACTCCATCACGTTCTGGCGCAGGGCATCGGACACGCCATAGGCGTTGCGCAGGACTTTGGACACCGCCGCGACCGACACGCCGGCGTGTTCCGCAACGGTGCGGATTGTCACCTTGCCGCGTGTTACCCTGCTGCCGCCGTCATCCATCCGCGACCACCCTTCCCTGCATGGACAAGACGCTATGCAAAAAACCGTTGCAATGCAATTCCGCCCGTGTATCGTTCTACGTAGAACGGTGCACACGATTCCGATTCATCGAAGTGCACCGCATGGGAGGAGATGGTCATGGGCCTTGATGGCATCAACCGCGGCGCTGTCGCGGAACGGCGGCGGCTTGCCGCGCGGAACTGGACCGGGCAGATGATCGCGCCTTTGGCCGACGCCGGGGTGGGCACGCAAGCCAGTTTCGTGGCGCGGGAGTTCACCTTTGCAGGCGATGTGCCTGCGGTGCTGCATATCTCGGCCCAAGGGCTTTATCGCGCCTTCGTCAATGGGCGGCGTGTTGGGGATGATCTCTTGACCCCCGGTTGGACCTGCTATGACGACCGCATCGCCTATCAGACCTATGACATCGCGGCCTTGCTGAAACCGGGGATGAACCGGATTGAAATCTGGCTGGGCGATGGCTGGTATCGGTCACAGATGCTGTGGGCGCTGAACCCGATCTACAACACATGGGGCGACCGCATCGCCGCGATTGCCGAGGTTGTGTCGGGCGATGCCGTCATCCTGTCCACCGATGCGAACTGGCGGTCCGGCCTGCTGCCGATCACCAAATCCGGGATTTATTGGGGCGAGGATTTCGACGCCCGTATCACTGTGGCCGAGTCATCCGGAGTTGAGGTGCTGGATTTTGACACCGCCCTGCTGGTTCCGCATGAAACTGGCGCGGTCAAGGAGCTGTCCGCCGTCGCCCCCATGGAAAGCTGGGCTGAAAGCGATGGCCGAATGGTCCATGACTTTGGCCAGAATTGCGGGGCCTATACCCGCTTTACCGTCACGGGTGAGGCTGGCGCGACCATCCGCATCGAACATTCCGAGGTGCTGGGGCCAGAGCGGTTCTTTGACAACCGCAACTATCGCTCTGCGCGGGGGGAATTGACCTACACGCTGAAGGGCGGCGAGGCGACCTATGCGCCGATGTTCAGCTTCATGGGTTTTCGCTATGCCCGCGTGACGGTGACGGGCGCGGCACAGGTGACGGCGATCCACATGGTGCCGATCACCTCGGTCCCCGTGCAGGCGGGCGGGTTTGACTGCGGCGAAGCGGCGGTCAATCGACTGGTCTTGAACACCGTCTGGTCGCAGCGGTCGAACTTCATCGAAATCCCGACCGATTGCCCGCAGCGGGATGAACGGCTGGGCTGGACTGGCGACGCGCAGGTCTTTGCGGGCACGGCTTGCTGGCTGGCGGATAGTGAAAGCTTCCTGCGCAAGTTTCTGCGCGATGTCATGCACGATCAGCGCCCCGATGGCGCGGTGCCGCATTTCTCGCCCGATCCGACACGGCTGCATCCCATCGGGGACCGTGGCGATTGGGCCGGATCGACGGGTTGGGGCGATGCCATCGTGATCATTCCGTGGCAGCTTTACCTGCACTACGGGCGGGTTGAGGTGCTGACAGAGTGTTTCCCCGCGATGAAGGCGTGGGTCGACCACCTGTGGTCGCTGGGCAATGGTCCCATCGTGCGCACGCATTCGCATTGGGGGGAGCGGGGGTTCACCTTCGGCGATTGGCTGCAACCCGTCGGTGACAACCGCAAGCCGCGCCCGACGATTGCCGATGATTGCGCGGCGACGCTGTATCACTTCATCTCAACCGATCTTTCCGCACGGATTGCCACGATCATCGGGCAGGATGCGGCGGCTGCGGACCTGCGCCAACGGGCCGAGGCGATCCGGGTGGCCTTTGCCCATGAATACATCGCGCCGTCGGGGCGGCTCGCGCATAATGACCAGACGTCCTATGCGCTGGCCTTCCTGCATGACCTGATCCCCGCGCAACATCTGGATGCCGCGAAGCGCTACTTCCGCAAAGAGGTTGAGGATGCGGATTACCTGATCGGCACCGGCTTTATCGGCACGCCTGCGTTGCTGCCTGCGCTGACCAAACTGGGGATGCTGGATCTGGCGGAAAAGGTGTTCCTGAACCGCAAGGTGCCGGGGTGGCTTTATCAGGTGGATCGCGGCGCGACCACGATCTGGGAACGTTGGGATGCCATGGCCCCGGACGGGTCGATCTATGACCCGGACATGAACAGCTACAACCACTATGCCTATGGTGCGGTGTGCCAATGGCTGTTCGAATCCGTGGCGGGCGTGGCCCCTGACCCGGATCACCCCGGATTTGACCGCGTGCTGATTGCGCCAAAGGTTCTGCCCGCATTGGGCCATGTCTCGGCGTGGCACGATTGCCGCCATGGCCGCCTGTCCGCCGCGTGGCGGCTTGAGGGCGGAACCGTCACCTATGACCTGACGCTGCCTGACGGCTGCAAAGGGTTGCTGCTGCCCGATCCGGGCCGCTCACGCCATCACATCGGGGGGCAGACCTTCGCCATCCCCGATGCGGGCCTGCACCTGCCGCCGGGGCGGCATGTGATCACCTTTGATCTGACCGACTGACAATCGACCCGCAAACGGGCTTTCTGGGAGGAGACCTCATGACCAAACACCTGCATAGCGCGGCGCTTGCCTCTGCCATCGCCTTGATCGGCGGCATGGCACAGGCCGAAGTGACGCTGTCTGTCCTGATCGACAACAACCCCGAAACCGTCGCCGCGATGGAAGGGTTGACCGCCGCCTACACCGCCGCCAACCCCGATGTGACCTTTGACATCGAACAGCGCGCCGGTGGGACCGAGGGGGACAACATCGTCAAGACCCGTCTGGCGACGGGTGAGATGGCCGACATCTTCAACTACAACTCCGGTTCGCTGTTTCAGGCGCTGAAGCCGGAACAGACCTTGGCCGACCTGACGGGTCTGGCGGGGCAGGCCAATGTGCTGGACAGCTTCAAGCAGGTGGTCACCGCTGGCGATGGCACGGTGCGCGGCATTCCCTTTGGTCCGGCGATGGGTGGCGGTATCTTCTACAACCGCCCGATCTATGCCGAGCTTGGCCTGTCCGTCCCCAAGTCATGGGATGAGTTCATGGCCAACAACGAAAAGATCAAGGCGGCGGGCAAGGTTGCCGTGGCCCAGACATACAAGGACACCTGGACTAGTCAGTTGTTCGTGCTGTCGGACTATTTCAACGTGCAGGCCGAAGTCCCGACCTTTGCCGCCGATTACACCGCGAACAAGGCCAAATATGCCAGCACCCCGGCGGCGATGCGCGGGTTTGAATATCTGGAGGCCGTGAACAAGGCCGGTGTGTTGAACGAAGATTTCGGCGCCGCGACCTTTGAAGATGGCATGCGGATGGTCGCAACGGGTGAGGCTGCGCACTATCCGATGCTGACCTTTGGCATCGGCACGGTGAAGCAGAACCATCCCGACAATCTGGCCGATCTTGGCTTTTTCGCCCAACCCGGCCCGGATGCCGCCAAGAATGGTCTGACGGTGTGGATGCCTGCAGCGCTCTATCTGCCCGCAGGCGGTGAAAATCAGGAAGAGGCGTTGAAATTCCTCGATTTCGTCGCTTCGGTCGAGGGGTGTCAGGCCTATATCGCGGCGGCGGGGGCCTCTGGTCCGTTCCTGATCAAGGATTGCGCGCTGCCCGATGACGTGCCGCAGGCGGTCAAGGACATGCTGCCCTACTTCCAGACCGAAGGTGCTACTGCCCCCGCGCTGGAATTCCTGTCGCCGGTCAAAGGCCCTGCGCTGGAGCAATTGACGGTCGAGGTCGGTTCAGGCATTCGCCCTGCCGCCGATGCCGCCGCGCTTTATGACCAGGATGTCGAAAAGCAGGCAAAGCAGCTCGGTCTGCCCAACTGGTGATGCCTCCCTGACCCGGTTCTGGCAGACTGATCCCGCGCCGCGCCGACCTGTGCGGCGCGGGATACCCCGACAGATGGACACCGCATGACACGCCGTTCGCCCTATCCCTATTGGTTCGTCCTGCCTGCGGCGGTGATCTATTCGGCCTTGTTTCTGGTGCCGACGCTGGCGTCGTTCTGGTTCAGCCTGACGCGGTGGGATCTGTTTTCCGCCACCTTCATCGGGCTAGAGAATTTCCGGCAGTTCTTTTCCGAACCCTTTTTGGTGCAGGGTCTGGTCAATACGATGATCTATGCCATGGCGACCTCTGGCCTCAAGACGGTGCTGGGGCTGCTGCTGGCCGTTCTGCTGACCTCTGGTATTTACGCGCAGGGGTTCTTGCGGACGGTGGTGTTCTTTCCGGTGCTGGTGTCCACCATCGGCATCGGCCTGACCTTCAGCGAGTTGATGCACCCGACCAAGGGCGCGATCAACGTGGCGCTTGAGGCGTTTGGCGTCGACGGTCCCGGCTGGCTGACCAATCCGCAACTGGCGCTGTTTTCCGTCGCGCTGGTGGATGTGTGGAAAGGGGTGGGTCTTGCCACGCTGATCTTTATCGCAGGCCTTGCCTCGATCAGCCCCGATTTCTACGAGGCCGCCCGCATTGACGGCGCAACCCGCACGCAGATGTTCTGGCGTGTGACCGTGCCCTTGGTGCGGCCTGCGACCGTGACGGTGATCACGCTGTCGCTGATCGGCGGGATGCGGTCGTTTGACCTGATCTGGGCAATGACGCGGGGCGGGCCGGGCTTTTCGTCGGATGTCTTGGCCAGCGTGATCTACAAGCAATATCAGGCCGGGTTCTATGGCCTGTCCACGGCGGGCAACGTGATCCTGTTCCTGCTGATCGCCGTGATCCTTGTGCCCTTGACGGTCTGGTTCAACCGGCGCGAGGTGGCGCAATGATCCGTGGTGCAATGACAAGACGGCAGTTCTGGACCGGCATCGCAGCGCTGGTCGCTGCGACGGTGGTGTTCATCATCCCCTTTATCTTCATCTTCCTGATGGCCGCCAAAACCAAACAAGAGGCGTCGCGTCTGGATTTCAGCCTGCCCGCCGACTGGCAGCTTTGGCAAAACCTTGTCGATGTGGTGCAGGCCCGCAATTACATGCTGTTGCTGGCCTATTTCAACTCTACCGTCATTACGGTGGGTGCGGTGACCGGGCTGGTGATTTTTGCCGCAATGGTGGGCTATGTGCTGCAACGGCGCGAGTCCAGATGGAACAAGGTGATCTACGGTTTCGTCCTTGCCGGATTGATGATCCCGCCCGCCGTGGTGCCGACGATCTGGGTGTTGCAGGGCTTGGGTCTGTTCAAGACCATCCACGGCATGATCCTGATCCAGATTGCCTATGGGCTGTCGTTTTCAATCCTGCTTTACCGCAGCTTCATCGCCAGCATCCCCCGCGATCTGGATGAGGCTGCGATCATCGACGGTGCGCGCCCGTGGCAGGTGTTCTACAAGGTGGTGCTGCCGCTCTTGAAGCCGGTGACAGTGACCAACATTGTCGTGCAATCCATCGGCATCTTCAACGATTTCACCAACCCGCTGTACTACCTGCCGGGCAAGGAAAACGTGACGGTGCAACTGACGCTCTACAACTTTCAAAGCCAGTTCCTGTCGCAGTTCAACCTTCTGTTCATGAACGTGCTGCTCGTCACGATCCCGCCGCTGATCGTGTTCATCTTCTTCAACCGTCAGATCGTGGCCGGCATGACCGCCGGTGGCGTCAAAGGGTAACCCATGTCGAAAGTCGTCCTCTCTGGCATCCGCAAAAGTTTTGGCGCGGTGGATGTGATCAAGGGCATCGACCTGACCGTGCAGTCGGGTGAGTTCTGCGTGTTCGTCGGTCCGTCTGGCTGCGGCAAGTCAACGCTGTTGCGCATCATCTCGGGTCTTGAATCGCAAACAGACGGGCGGCTTGAGATTGCCGGGCAGGACGTCAGCGGGCGGGAGCCTTCCGAACGCGGCATCGCGATGGTGTTCCAATCCTACGCGCTTTACCCGCATCTGACCGTGCGCGAAAACATCGGCTTCGGTCTGAGCCTTGCGAAATTGCCGAAAGCCGAAATTGCCGCCAAGGTCGGTGCCGCGGCCGAGGCGTTGCAACTGACCCACCTTCTGGACCGCAAGCCCAAGGCACTGTCGGGTGGTCAACGCCAGCGCGTCGCCATTGGGCGGGCGATGGTGCGCGATCCCAAGGTGTTCCTGCTGGACGAGCCGCTGTCGAACCTTGATGCCTCACTTCGGACCCAGATGCGGATGGAGTTGACCGAACTCCATGCCAAACTGGGGGCCACGATGATCTATGTGACCCATGATCAGGTTGAGGCGATGACGATGGCCGACAAGATCGTGGTGCTGAACGGCGGCACCATCGAACAGGTCGGCACCCCGATGGAGCTTTACGACCACCCCGCCACCCCCTTTGTCGCTGGCTTCATCGGCAGTCCGCGTATGAACCTGCTGACGGGGGATGCCGCCCGCGCCTTTGGCTGCGGCACCTATGGCATCCGACCCGAACATCTGACGCTGTCGGCGACGGATGGCCTGTGGCAAGGCACCGTCCGCCATGTGGAACGGCTGGGCGCGGATGCGATGGTGCATCTGGCGACCGAAGCCGTCGGCCCCCTGACCGCCCGCGCCGCCGGGGATACTGCGCTGCACCCCGGCCAGACGGTCTTTGCGACACCGATGCCGGGGCGGGATCACCGCTTTCCCTGACTTTCGTCGCATCCGTCCATACCGTATTTCCGGATGCGGCGGTTTTCGCTTCCTGTTATGCGCCGCGCAGATTTATCATCCGCAGCGGCAGGCCCCTGCGGCCCTGCGTCAGGAAGGGGACCGTTCCGTTGGCCGAGAGCGTTTTCCATCAACCCCCTGTCGTGCCCTCTGGCGCGGCCTTCTATCCTGTGACGGATACTGGACCGGCGCGGAAATATGCTTTCCTCGTGGTGCCGGGGTTCACGCTGCTGGCGTTTTCGTCGGCGGTCGATCCGCTGCGGATTGCAAACCAACTGGCGCAAAAGCCGCTGTATCACTGGCGCACGTTTTCCGAGGATGGCGCACCAGTGCCCAGTTCCAGCGGCATCCCCATCGTCGTGGACAGTGAGATCACGCAAATGGACCGCGACACGACGCTGCTGGTCTGTTCGGGCAACCATGCTACCGCCATTGCCGGGCCCAAGGGCATCGCCGCGCTGCAACGCCATTCGCGCTTTGGTGGCACGGTGGGCGGCATCTGCACCGGGGCGATGTCGCTGGCAAAGGCGGGGCTTCTGGCCGACACCCGCTTTACCCTGCACTGGGAAAACCAGCCGGGCTTTCGGGAAACCTTCCCGCACCTCACCCCGTCTGAGCAGCAGTTTGAGATGGACGGCCGCGTGATGACCTGCGGCGGCGGCGCGGCGGCGACCGACATGATGCTGTCGATCATAACGCGAGACCATGGCCCCCACTTTGCCGCCATCGTGTCCGAGATGTGCTTGCGCCATGTGATGACCGGGACCGAGCGGTCCCAGCGCAGCGCCATCGGTGCGATCATCCAGTCGCGCAATCCGGGGCTGATTTCCATCGTCGGCCTGATGCTGGAAAATCTGGAGCAACCCTTGCCGATGGAAGACCTTGCCGCATCGGCGGGCTATTCGCGGCGGCAGATTGAACGCACGTTCAAAGCCAGCCTTGGCATGACCCCGGCCAGCTATTACCGCAAGCTGCGGCTGGATCATGCCCGCGCCCTGCTGGCCACCACGGATATGAGCCTGACCGAAATCTCCACCGCTTGCGGGTTTGAATCGGTGTCGCATTTTTCCAAGGTGTTCAAATCGCAGTTCGGCTGCGTGCCATCCAAACACGCCTCGCGCCAGACGACGCGTGAGGTTGGGCGCGAATTGGTGCGTTGATCGCGGCGGATTGTCGCCAAATCAGGCTCTGGCCGGATCGTATGGACGCGGTTAGCGTTCAAGATAACAGGGCAGGGGGAAATGATGTTCGCAACACGGCTGGTTGCCGCAGGAATGGTCGTGCTGGGGCTGATGGTCCCCGCGCTGGCGCAGGAACGTGAGGTTCTGGGCTGGGGCCGTCTGGCCAGCAATGATGCCACCGGCGACGGGCAGGATCGGTGGCGGACAGGGTCATACAGCCTAAGCCTGCTGCGCGGACCGGAGTGGACAGGCACGTTGCCCACGCAACCCGGCGCGATTCTGGAATACCGTCTGCGGGCCGAGGCGATTGCCCCCGAAAGCCTGACCAAGGCCAATCCTGCGGATCGGCGCTATGTCGGGGCCTTGTCCTTTGGTCTTCACAGCCACTTCGATCTGCGCGGATATGAGGCGGCGGTGGGTCTGGATGTGATCGTGACCGGGCCGCAAAGCGGGATTTCGGCGATACAGGAACGCCTGCACGCAGCCCTTGACCTGCCCAAGCCCACGGTCACGGCGAACCAGATCGGCAACGACTCGCACCTGATGCTGAGCGGCGAGTTGGGGCGCAACATCGCCCTGTCCGGCACGGCAACTTTGCGCCCCTTTGTTGCGGCGCAACTGGGCGGGGAAACGCTGCTCCGCATGGGGGCGGATGTGACACTGGGGCGGTTCGGTCATGGTGGGCTGATGCTGCGCGATCCGGTGACGGGCCAGCGGTATCGTGGCGTGCGTGGCGAAACCGTGCCCGGCCTGTCGCTGGTGGCAGGGGCCGATGTGGCGCGGGTCTGGGACAGCCTCTATCTTCCGGCCTCTGGCGTTGGGGTGGAGCCCATCCGCAGCCGCGCACGGATTGGCGTGCACTGGCAGGGGGCCAAGGCGGATGTCTTTGGCGGGCTGACATGGCTTGGCCCGGAATTCCAAGGCCAGCGCGAAGGGCAGGTGCTTGGCTCTGTCGGCCTGCACATCAAGTTCTGACCGATGGCCTTTCCGGGCCGCGGCGAAAGCTGCCCGACTGTTGCCCTTTTGCTATAGCCGAAAGTCGGTGCTCCTGTTAACCTGTCTGCAATAAAGAAGAAAACGAGCAGGCTATACAGGACATGAAAACGGGCTCTCGGGGCACGTATGTCATCTCTTGGTCCCAAACCGAAGTGGACGGCGTGAAGGCCGCCCATCTGGATGTTCTGGCGGTTGGCGCGTCTTGGCGCTGGACTGGTGCGCCGGTGCGTGTGGATGGGCCGCAGAACGTGCTTCTGCTGGAAGATGGCGTGGGATCGGCAGAGATGCGGAAAAAAGCGTCGCGCATGGTGCGGCGTCTGGTCGGTGCGGCTGTAGGGGCTGCACCGTCCCCTGACGGCAGACCACCTCTGACCGAGATGGATGACCCCGAGGATGAGCGCGGCTTCATCGTCACGGACGGCCATCAAAGCTATGCGGTGACCTATATCCCCGTGCCCGATACGGGCGCGCGGCTTTTGCTGTTCGTGGGCGAATTGCCCCCGCCGGATCGGGATATGTGGGTGGTGCGCTCCAACATCGACCGGACCCAAACCTCGGGCGGGGCGCAATCGGCGGGCGGGGTGATCTGCTTTACACCCGATACGCACATCATGACCCCGGACGGGCCACGCCTGATCCAGATGCTGCGCCCCGGCGACCGCATCCTGACCAAGGACAATGGACCGCAGGACATCCTCTGGACCGCCAGCAAGCGCATGTCGGGCGCACGGCTTTACGCCATGCCCCACTTGCGCCCGATCCGGTTCCGCTCTGGCGCGTTGGGGTCGGGCCGTCCGGACGGGGATCTGATCGTGTCGCCGCAGCACCGCATGCTGATCGGCGGGGCGACCGCGCAATCGCTGTTCAATGCGCCCGAAGTGCTGGTCCGGGCCGAGGATTTGATCAACGACGCCTCAGTCATGGTTGATTTCAGCCTGACCGAGGTCACCTATATCCACATCCTGCTGGAACGGCACAACATCGTCTTTGCCAACGGCGTGGAAACCGAAAGCTTCCATCCATCGAACACCGCGCTGGATATGGTCGAAGATCGGCAACGCGCCGCCCTGTTGAACATCCTGCCCGGTATCGACGCCAATCCGCAAAGCTATGGCGATTATGCGCGGCGCAACCTTTCGGCGTCCGAAGCCGCGATCCTGCGGCATGACATGGCAGCATAAGCTGTCCGGGTGCTGTTGACTCCGCCCCAACCGGCTGTATAAGCCCGCTCACTGTCCCGGTGCGATCCACCGGGGCTTTTCATTGGTGTTGGTGGCCCCCGCAAGGGGACAGCCTGTCGCCCCGGCAACGGGGAAAGGACAACGCCCTTCTGACATAACGAAGGAGATCAGCGGTGACCAAACGCACCTCTGCCAAGTACAAGATTGACCGCCGCATGGGCGAAAACATCTGGGGCCGTCCGAAGTCCCCGGTGAACAAGCGTGAATACGGCCCCGGCCAGCACGGCCAGCGCCGCAAGAACAAGCTGTCGGATTTCGGCACCCAGCTGCGCGCGAAGCAAAAGCTGAAGGGTTACTACGGCGACCTGACCGAAAAGCAGTTCCGCAAGATCTATGGTGAAGCGGAACGTGTGAAGGGTGACACCGGCGAAATGCTGGTCGGCCTGCTGGAGCGTCGTCTGGATGCGGTCGTCTACCGCGCCAAGTTCGTGCCAACCATTTTCGCAGCCCGCCAGTTCGTGAACCACGGCCACGTGACCGTGAACGGCCAGCGCGTGAACATCGCCTCTTACCGCGTGAAAGAAGGCGACATCATCGAAGTGCGCCAGAAGTCCAAACAGATGGCGCTGGTTCTGGAAGCCGTGGCTCTGACCGAGCGTGACGTTCCGGACTATCTGGAAGTCGACCACTCCAAGATGACCGCAAAGTTCGTGCGCACCCCCGGTCTTTCCGACGTGCCCTATCCGGTTCAGATGGAACCGAACCTTGTCGTGGAATACTACGCCAAGAACTGATTTCAGCCCGTCTTGGGCGAAGCGAGGCCCGCCGTTTGGCGGGCCTCTTGCTTTTGTGCTATCGGACAACAAATTTTACCAAGGTTTTGGGGTTTGCGCGCGATGTCGAGAAAACAGGATATGGAAGACCGGTTCGAAAAAGGGCTCTTCGCCTCGCGCTGGTTGATGGCGCCGATGTATATGGGTCTGGTCGTCGCGCTGGGGATGATGACAGTGATCTTCCTGCGCGAACTGGTCTATTACGCGCCGCAGGTGCTGACCCTGTCGCCCGAAAAGACCATCCTTGTCGTGCTGACGCTGATCGACCTGACGCTGGCCGCGAATCTGCTGCTGATCGTGATGTTTTCTGGCTACGAAAACTTTGTGTCCAAGTTCGATTTCGACGCCGGGACCGACCGGCCCGACTGGATGGGCAAGGTTGATTTCGGCGGGCTTAAGATGAAGCTGATCGCCTCGATCGTGGCGATTTCGGGGATTCACCTGCTGAAACGGTTCATGGAGATTGGCGATCCCTCGACCGCGCCTGCCGATGACCGCACGCTGATGTGGTTGACGGTCATCCACCTGACCTTTGTGGTCTCGGGCGTGTTGATGGCGCTGATGGACTGGTTGCAAGCCAAGTCATCCAAGTAAGCGCCCGTTTGGAAAGCAGATCGGCAACAATCCACTGGCCTTGACCTGCCCACACGGCTAGAACCCGCTGGCGAAAGGGGACCAGACATGACCGACATCCGCCCGCAACCCGGCATCCTTGACATCGCCCTGTATCAGGGCGGCAAGGCGCATGTGGCGGGCGTGGCCAATGTGGTCAAACTGTCCTCGAACGAGAATCCCTTTGGCGCGTCGGACAAGGCCAAGGATGCCTTTGCCCGCACCGTGCACAGCCTGCATCGCTATCCCTCGACCGATCACACATCCTTGCGTGATGCGATTGGCGATGTGCATGGGCTGGACCCCGACCGCATCATCTGCGGCGTCGGGTCGGATGAGATCATCACCTTCCTGTGCCAAGCCTATGCTGGCCCCAAGGATGAGGTGGTTTTCACCGAACACGGGTTCCTGATGTATCGCATCAGCACGCTGGCGGTGGGCGCAACGCCGGTTGAGGTGCGCGAACGCGAACGCACCACCGACGTGGACGCCATCCTTGCCGCCTGCAACCGCCGCACGCGGCTTGTGTTCCTTGCCAACCCGAACAACCCCACCGGCACCATGATTTCCATGGCCGAGGTGGAGCGTCTGGCCGCGAACCTGCCCAAACAGGCGCTGCTGGTGCTGGACGGGGCTTATGCGGAATATGTCGAAGGGTTTGACGGCGGTGCTGCGCTGGTGACACGTTCGGAAAATGTGTTCATGACGCGCACCTTTTCCAAAATCTACGGTCTGGGTGGCCTGCGGATCGGCTGGGGCTATGGCCCGCGCGCGGTGATCGACGTGCTGAACCGTATTCGCGGCCCGTTCAACCTGTCCACCACCCAGCTTGAGGTGGCCGAAGCGGCGGTGCGCGATCAGGATTTCGTCAACCGTTGCCGCAACGACAACGCCCGCATGCGCCATTGGCTGGCCGAGGCGTTGGCGGAATTGGGCATCCCGTCTGACACCTCGATGGCGAATTTCGTGCTGGCGCGGTTTGCGTCAAACGAAGAGGCAGAGGCTTGCGATGCCTTCCTGCAATCCCAAGGGCTGATCGTGCGCCGGGTGGCCAGTTACAAGCTGCCGCATTGCCTGCGGATCACCGTGGGGGATGAGGCGTCGTGCCGCCGCGTCGCCCATGCCATCGGTCAGTTTAAAGGCGTGAAATGACCGCGCCGATTTATGACCGCGTGGCCCTGATCGGGCTTGGCTTGATTGCGTCCAGCATGGCGCTGGCGATCCGGCAGAACGGTCTGGCGCGGGAAATCACCGGCCATGCCAAATCGGCTGAGACCCGCGCGACGGCGCTGGACATCGGGTTGTGTGACCGCGTGTTCGAGTCGGCAGCCGATGCGGTCGAAGGCGCTGATCTTGTGGTCCTGTGCGTGCCGGTGGGGGCGATGGAAGATGTCGCCCGCGCCATCGCGCCGAAGTTGAAAGCCGGGGCCTGCGTCACCGACGTTGGTTCCGTCAAGCGCGCGGTGATCGAGGCGGTGGGTCCGCATCTTCCCGCCGATGTGGCCTTTGTGCCGGGTCACCCGCTTGCCGGGACGGAACATTCCGGGCCAAGATCGGGTTTCGCGACGCTGTTCCAAAACCGCTGGTGCCTTTTGACCCCGACCGCGCAATCCACGCCTGACGCCATCGCCCGCCTGCGCGCGCTGTGGGAAGGTATGGGTGCCAATGTCGATGAGATGGACGCCGACCACCACGACCTCGTGCTGGCCGTGGTGTCGCATACGCCGCACCTGATCGCCTATACGATGGTGGGTGTGGCCGATCACCTGCGCCGCGTTTCGAACTCTGAGGTGATCCAGTATTCCGCATCCGGTTTCCGTGACTTCACCCGGATTGCGGCATCCGATCCCACGATGTGGCGCGATGTGTTCCTGACCAACAAGGATGCAGTTCTGGACATCCTTGGCCGCTTTACGGAAGAGCTTTTTGTTTTGCAGCGTGCCATCCGCATGGGCGACGGCGTGCAACTTCACGAGTATTTCACCCGCACCCGCGCCATCCGTCGCGGGATCATCGAGGCTGGGCAAGACACCGCAGCGCCGGATTTCGGCCGCGTGGCTCCCTCCTCAGGTGGTGGCGGTGGAAATCCTGCCTGATGCGCCGCGTCACGGCGCTGGCCGTGTCCGTTTTGCTGTCCTGTGCCGCAGGGGCCGGGGCAGAGGCGCCGATGACCTCGCTGCGGCCCCAGCCCAATCCGGGCTATACAGCCTTGCCGCCCGTGACCACGGTCACCACGGAAAACACCGCTGAACCCGGCGCGTTGCGGCCCCGTCCGCGTCCGGCGGTCACTGCTTTGCCCGCGGTGACCATGGTCACAACCGAAAACGAAGCCACCCCCGGCAGTTTGCGCCCGCGTCCACGTCCCGCAGGACTTGCACCCGAAGCCCCCGTCCGCATGGCGGTGATGGTGGCCAAGGCGGGCGCAGGCACTCTGCGTCCGATGCCGCGGCCGGATATGCTGTCAGCAATGCCCACGGCCAGCGCCGCCGCAATGCCCGCCGCTACGGCAGACGCCACGCCAGAGCAACGCCGCAACGGTGGCTTGTTCGGCGGGTTGTTCGGCGGCAACAAGAAACCGCCGCGCAGCACCGCGCCCGTTGCGGGGTCGGTCTGTGGCGATCCGGCGATCCGGGGGGAAGATGTCGCGCGCATCACCTCAAAGGTGCGGGGATGCGGCATTGAAGAACCCGTGCGTGTCACGTCGATTGACGGTATCCGCCTGAATTCGCCCGCCACCATCGATTGCAACACCGCCACGGCGTTGCGGACATGGATCGACCAAGGCCTGCGCCCCGCCTTCAAAGGGCGCGAGATTGTCGAGTTGCGCATCGCCGCAAGCTACATTTGCCGCCCGCGCAACAACGTCAAAGGTAACCGCATCAGCGAACACGGGCGCGGCAAGGCCGTAGACGTGGCAGGCGTCGTGTTCTCCGATGGCAGCCTGATCACCGTCTCGGACAATTACGCCAAGTTGCGCCGCCCGCATAAGGCCGCCTGCGGCATCTTTGGCACGACACTGGGCCCCGGTTCAGACGGGTATCACGAAGATCATCTGCATTTCGACACCGCCAGTTATCGCAGCGGCCCCTACTGCCGCTGATCGTCCAGCAGGGGTGCGGGACCAAGCGGGATCGGGCCAAGGCGCATCCAGCCTTCGGACAGGATCAGCGACATATCCAGAACCTCTGCCGTGCCGTTCTTGGCCATCACCTCCAGCGCGCGGGTGATCGTGGGGGCGACCTCTGGCTTGACCAGTTGCGCTGCGACCAGGACCGGCACCAGTTCGCGCCAGCCTGTCAGGCGCAGGTCGATCTGGCCTGCGGCAAAGCCCTGCGCATCAGCTTCCACCGCACCCGAGGCGGACAGCACCAGATCGCCCCAAGTCAACGCGGCATCCCGCAGATTGAACACCGTCAGGCGCGGCTGCGTTGCGGGGGCGTGCCGGTCCAAGGGTGCGGTCAAACTTAGCGTAGCCTCAAGACGCAACCCGTCGATCAATTCTGGCAAAGTGGATTGCGTGGCAAGACGGCTACGAAAGCCTTCGTCGGGCGTGATCGACGTCGCTTCGGCCTGCACCTCATGCGTCAGGGGATCGGCCGCAGTGCGTTGGGTCTGGGCCATCAGGCGGGCGATGCCAAGACTCCAGCCCTGCGACGACAGCAGGGACAGACCATCGCCGGAAATGGCGGTCCAGTCCAGCGGGAGGGTCGTTCCCGGCGTGACCGCGACGGTGGCACTGATGGCCGAGGAACTGATCGTCACCTCTTGCCCCGGCAGGTCCACAATCTGTTGTTCCGGCAAGTCCAACGTCACCTGCCAAGGCATCCATGCCTGCGCAGTGATCCGCGCTTCGGGGGCGGACCAGCCTGTGCCGCTGGCTGTGTCGGCAAGATGCGGGCGCGTGATGTCCAAGGCAAAGCGCAGGGGAAAGCCCGTGACCCGCAAGCCATCATGGCCGGACAGCATGCCCGCCTCTGTCTGGTCCTTGAACCAGTCTTCGGTCCCGCGTTCGATCAGACGCGCCGCGCCGAACCAATAGCCCGCCCAAAGCGCCACAAGAACCAGCACCGCGATCAAAAGTCTCCGCATGGCAGCCCTTTCCTTCGCGTTTGCCCTGTTGTTTACAGGGCTGAATGAGAGAGGGCCAGCATATGCAAGACAGCCTCTGGGTCTTCGGCTATGGGTCGCTGATCTGGCACCCCGGTTTTCCGGTGGCCGAGCAGCGCATTGCGCGGCTGGATGGCTGGCACCGCAGTTTCTGCATGCGGTCAATCCACCATCGCGGCACCGAAGATCACCCCGGCCTTGTGCTGGCGCTGGACCGGGCAGCGGGCTCCGCCTGCAACGGTGTCGCCTTTCGTGTCGAACCGGGGGCAGAGGAGGAAACCTTGGCCGCCCTGCGCGAACGGGAATTGGTGTCGTCGGCCTATCTGGAAACCCATCTGGATGTCGGGTTCGCCGATGGCACTGCCATTTCGGCGCTGGCTTATGTGATCGACCCCGATCATGTGCAGTATTGCGGCGGTCTGCCCTTGGAAGAACAGGCGCAGATCATCTTGTCTGCCAGCGGGGGGCGCGGGCCGAACCGGGACTATCTGTTTTCCACCGTGGACCATCTGCACGCCCTTGGCATCGCCGACGCCGACCTTGATTGGCTGGCGGCACGGGTGCGGGCATTGGCGGGTTGAACCAAAGCGCGTCTTGACCGTTCCGTCACAGGGGTTTTGCTTGGCAGGGCGGCGCGGTCTTCCTATGCTTGCCGCCACAAAACATGGGCCGCAAAGGCCCTGAACAAGGTCACGTGCCAAAAGCACGGGCCAAAAGACGGACAGGCAAGACCGGGATGGACAGATTTTCTGCGGAACCCACAACGACCTTCAGTCAGCCGATCCGGCAGATCGTCTTTATGCTCGTGGCAACCGCGCTGGTGGCGACGGGGGCTTGGGTCATCAAGGACACGGTCCTTGGCATCTATCACACCAACCCGCTGCTGAACGGGGCCATTCTTGGGGCGTTCCTGTTGGGGGTGGTCACCTGCTTCTGGCAGGTGGTGATCCTGATGCAATCCGTCAGTTGGATCGAGGCTTTCGTGCGCCGAACACCCGGGGCCGACAGCGTTCAGCCGCCACGCCTGTTGGTGCCATTGGTGGCGCTGCTACGGACGCGGGGGCAGCGGCTGCAAATCTCGAACGCATCATCCCGGTCGATCCTTGATTCCGTCGCCACACGGATCGACGAGGCACGGGATTTCACGCGCTACCTTGCCAATCTGCTGATCTTCCTTGGCCTTCTGGGCACGTTCTTTGGCCTTGCCACCTCGGTTCCTGCCATCGTGGAAACCATCCGCTCGCTGTCGCCGCAAGAGGGGGAAAGCGGCGTTCAGGTGTTTGAAAAGCTGATGTCGGGGCTGGAAAGCCAGTTGGGCGGAATGGGGACGGCATTTTCGTCGTCTTTGCTGGGTCTGGCCGGGTCTTTGGTCATCGGCCTGCTGGAACTCTTCGCCAGCCACGGCCAGAACCGGTTCTACCGTGAGCTTGAAGAATGGGTGTCGTCCATCACCCGTATCAGCCTTGCGTCAGACGGCGAAGGCGGCGACATGGCGGCGATGGATGCCGTGCTGGACCAGATGGCCGGCCAGATGGAGGCGTTGCAGAACCTGTATACGCAATCCGACATCACGCGCGTGATGGTAGAGGACAAGATCGACGACCTGACCCGGGCAATTTCGGCCCTGACATCGCGAGTGGAAACGGAAACCGGCCAGACCGCGCTTTTGGCGCGCATTGCCGAAGGGCAGGAACGGCTGATCGCGCTGGTGCAACAGAATGAAGGCGCTGGCGGAGGGGATGCCGAAAGCCGGATGCGCCTGCGGTCGATTGATGTGCAGATGCTGCGGATACTCGAAGAAATCTCGGCCGGGCGGCAGGAAAGCATGGCCGATCTGCGCGGTGATCTGTCGGCGCTGACGGCAGCGATCCGGCAATTGTCGCGCGGCACGGTCGGGCGGGGGTAAGCCATGGGCCTGCGCCGCCGCGACGGCAATCACATGATCTGGCCGGGCTTCGTCGATGCGGTGACGACGCTTCTGATGGTGATGATGTTCGTTCTGACGATCTTCACCGTGATGCAGACTGTCTTGCGCGACACGATTACCACGCAGTCGAACGAGTTGGACGAACTGACCGGCCAAATCGCGCAACTGGCCGATGCGCTGGGGCTGGAACGGGCCAAAGTGTCGGATTTGCAGGGGCAGGTGGGGTCTCTGACATCTTCGTTGGCCGCCGCGCAGGCCGAAGGCGCGCGGCAGGCGGACACGATCGTGCAACTGACCGGGCAATTGGCATCGCGGCAGGCCGAACTGGACAACGCCCAAGGCAAGATCGCCAGCTTTGAGGCGCAGGTGGCCACCCTTTTGGCGGAGCGTGACAAGGCGCGCGGTCAGGTGGCGGACCTGACCGCCAATGTCGATGACCTGACCAAGGCGCAGGAAAAGCTGATCAGCGAACAAGAGGCGATGCAACTCGCGCTTGCCAAGGCCCGCGATGAGGTGAACGCACAGGAAGAAGCCGCCCGCCTTGCCGCCGCCCGGCGCGAGGCGCTAGAGGCGCTGTTGGCCGAAATGCGCACCCGCGCCGACACCGCCGAGGCGAAGGAGGCCGAGGCGCAGACAAAGCTGACCGAGGAAGAAGCCGCCCGTCTGGTCGATGCGGCGGCGCTGGAGGCGCTGCGGACGCGGTTGAAATCGTCGGATGACGAATTGACGGCGATGACGCTGGCTCTGGAAGAACAGCGCAAAAAGGCCGAAGAGACGCTGACCCTGCTCGCCGCCGCGCAGACCGATGCAGCCAAGGCGGTGGACGGGCAGGATGCGAAAGCGGCGGCCTTGGCGATTGCCGAACGCGCCCTGACCGAGGAACAGCAAAAGTCTGTTGAGGCTGCGCGCAAGGTCACGCTGCTGAACGAACAAATCTCTGCCCTGCGGGGCCAGTTGGCATCGCTGCAAGAGGTGCTGGACGCCTCTGCCGCCAAGGACGAAGCCGCACAGGTGCAGTTGCAAAACCTTGGCACGCAGTTGAACGCGGCCTTGGCACAGGTGGCATCCGAACAGAAACGCCGGGCCGAGTTGGAAGCAGCCGAGCGGGTGCGCCTTGAGGCGGAAAACAAGGATTTGGCGAAGTTCCGGTCGGAATTCTTTGGCCAACTGTCGCAACTTCTGGATGGCCGCGACGGCGTGCGCGTGGTCGGTGACCGCTTCGTCTTCTCGTCCGAGGTGCTGTTCAACCCCGGTTCCGCTGATCTGGCACCTGAGGGACAGGCGCAGATTGCCGGAGTGGTGTCGATCTTGGATGAGATCAAGGATCAGATCCCGCAGGGGATTGACTGGATCATCCGCGTCGATGGCCATACCGACAATATCCCCCTGTCCGGGACCGGTGAGTTTTTGGACAACTGGCAACTGTCCCAAGCGCGGGCACTGTTTTTGGTGAATATCGCCCCGTGGCAGAGGGCGACTCTGAGGCAGCCCGCGCCCAGAACCGTCGAATCGAGTTGAAACTGACAGAGCGGTAAGGGGGCAAACCCTTTCGACGAAATTTGCCTCTACTTGACCGTTGCGCTGAGCGTCCGCTGTTCCAGCGCCACGCCATCGCGGGTCAGGATCAGCGTGCCGACATAGTCACCCAATGGCCAAGACCCGCGCAGCTTACGCCCGGTGAATTGCATCGCTTGCGCTTGGGTGCGGTCGATGGTGACGGCCTGATCGACCACGGTTTCCTCTGGCCCCTTTAGCCGCAGGGTCAGGACATCGCCCGCCTTTGCGCCAAAGAAAAAGGCCCAGATCACCAGCGCGGGTGTGTCGGGTGCAAACTCCAGCCGTGGCGGCAGACCTGCCTTGACCGCTGCGTAATCCGGCGCGGCATCGGTGATCCCGGCGTCCAGAAAGCCGAAGCTGTCATAGGGGATGGGGTCTTCCCACAGGTCCGTCGTCGGGTCTGGCGCGGCACTGCAGGTCGTGGGGGCATCGGGGGTAAAGGGGTCCACCTCAACCCCGTTCTTGCGCACTGCCAAATGGAGATGCGGAAAGACCGTGTTGCCTGACAGGCCAATCTTGCCGAGCACCGTCTTGCGGCCCACCTGATCGCCCGCTTTCACGGTGACTGTGCCGAATTTCATGTGGCAATACTGGGTCTCCCAACCTCCGCCATGGTCGATCACCACCCCATTTCCGCAATCGCGCCCGTTCAGCGCCGGGGCAGCGGGGTCGTCCTTGGCGATGTCGGGCATTCCGTCGCGCAGCCCTTTGACGCGACCGGGGGCGACGGGATGGATCGCCACGCCCGCCTCCATCCATGCCGTCGTGGGCAGGCGGATGTCGGTGCCATCGTGGCCGTCGTAGGTCAGCGGGCCACAGGTGAAATCCTGCATGCCGGGGCCGGTGTCGTGGTCGAAATAGTTCTGGATGAAGCAGGTTTCCCCCAAGGTGCAATCCACCGGAAAACCCAATTCAAAGGCCCCCGCCATTCCGGCGGGGGCCAATGTCAGTGTAAGCGCTAGCGCCCGGATCATTCCGCCGTCAGAAGCGGCGGCTTTTGCCCGGTCAGGCGCGGCTTGGCGGGTTCCTGAATCTCAAGCTCGATCCCTTCGCCCTTGACCACGACACGGACCACACCGCCCTTGACCAGCTTGCCGAACAGCAATTCTTCGGCCAGCGGCTTCTTGATGTGTTCCTGAATCACGCGACCCAAGGGACGCGCGCCCATCTTGTCGTCATAGCCCTTGTCGCCCAGCCAAATCGCGGCTTCGGGCGACAGTTCAATATGAACCCCGCGGTCCATCAACTGCGCCTCAAGCTGAAGCACGAACTTTTCCACCACCTGGAAGATCGTTTCCTTCGCCAGCGGCGCGAAGCTGATCACCGCATCCAGACGGTTGCGGAATTCCGGGGTGAAGGTGCGTTCGATTGCGGCAGTGTCTTCGCCGGTGCGGCGTTCGCGGCCAAAGCCGATGGCCGATTTCGCCTGTTCCGATGCACCCGCGTTCGAGGTCATGATCAGGATGACATTGCGGAAATCGACCTGCCGCCCGTTGTGATCGGTCAGCTTGCCATGGTCCATGACCTGCAACAGGATGTTGTAGACATCCGGGTGGGCCTTTTCCATTTCGTCCAGCAGCAGCACGCAATGCGGGTGCTGATCGACGCCATCGGTCAACATGCCGCCTTGGTCAAAGCCTACATAGCCGGGGGGCGCACCGATCAGACGGGAAACGGCGTGCTTTTCCATGTATTCCGACATGTCAAAGCGCAGCAGTTCCACGCCCAAGGTGTTGGCGAGTTGCTTTGCCACCTCGGTCTTGCCCACGCCGGTCGGACCCGCGAAGAGGTAGTTGCCGATGGGTTTTTCCGGCTCGCGCAGACCCGCACGGGCCAGTTTGATGGATGAACACAGCGCCTCAACCGCCTTGTCCTGACCGAAGACCACGCGCTTGAGCGACTTTTCCAGATCGCGCAGCACCTCGGCATCGTCTTTTGAGACGTTCTTCGGGGGGATGCGGGCGATCTTGGCAACCACAGCCTCAATCTCTTTGGTGCCGAGCGTCTTGCGCTTCTTGTTTTCCGGCAGCAGGTGCTGTGCAGCACCGGCTTCGTCGATCACATCGATGGCGCTGTCGGGCAGTTTGCGGTCATTGATGTAGCGCGCGGCCAATTCGACCGCCGCCTTGATCGCATCCGCCGTATAGCGCAGGTCGTGGTGTTCTTCGAAATGCGGCTTCAGACCCATCAGGATCTTGATCGCATCGGGGACCGACGGTTCGTTCACGTCAATCTTCTGGAACCGGCGGCTCAGCGCGCGGTCCTTTTCAAAGTGCTGACGGAATTCCTTGTAGGTGGTTGATCCCATCGTCCGCAGTTTGCCGCCCTGCAACGCAGGTTTCAACAGGTTCGATGCATCCATCGCCCCGCCCGAGGTTGCCCCGGCGCCGATCACTGTGTGGATCTCGTCGATGAAAAGGATACCGTCGGGGTGATCTTCCATCTCTTTGACCACGGCTTTCAGGCGTTCTTCAAAGTCACCGCGATAGCGGGTGCCGGCCAGCAGCGCGCCCATATCAAGGCTGAAGATCGTGGCGCGCGACAGGACTTCGGGCACCTCTTTCTTGATGATCTTCCATGCCAGACCTTCGGCGATGGCGGTCTTGCCCACGCCCGGATCACCCACCAGCAGCGGGTTGTTCTTGCGGCGGCGGCAAAGCACCTGAATGGCACGCTCCACCTCGGCCTCGCGGCCGATGAGGGGGTCGACGTCGCCCTTTTTCGCCTTCACGTTCAGGTCTACGCAGTATTTCGACAGCGCGGATTCCTTGGCCTCCCCAGCCTCAGCCTTGGGGGTTTCGATGTGTTCATCCGCCCCGCTGACCGGACGGCTTTCGCCATAGGACGGGTCTTTGGCAACGCCATGGGCGATGAAGTTCACCGCGTCATAGCGCGTCATATCCTGCTCTTGCAGAAAATAGGCGGCGTTGGATTCCCGTTCCGCGAAAATCGCGACAAGGACGTTCGCCCCTGTCACCTCTGTCCGGCCCGAGGACTGGACATGGATCGCGGCGCGCTGGATCACGCGCTGGAAGGCGGCTGTCGGAACAGCCTCTGATCCTTCGACATCGGTGACCAATGTTGAAAGATCGTCATCGATGAAATCGACGAGCGTCTTGCGCAACTCGTCAAGGTTCACCGAACACGCCTTCATGACCCGTGCGGCATCGGGTTCGTCGATCAGGGCCAGCAGGAGATGTTCCAGCGTGGCGAGTTCATGGCGGCGCGCATTGGCAAGGGCCAGGGCGCCGTGGATGGCCTGTTCAAGCGTGTTTGAAAACGACGGCACGTGCTGTGCTCCTGTTCCTCAGGGTTGGCAGGGGTGTTTCGAGAACCCGATCCAACCGTGGCCTCATGCCCTTTAGACTTCGGTTAATTCTGCCGCACTTCAAGGACAATTTGCAGGATATTGCGCTTTGCTGCATCGCACCGTGAAAAAGTGATCCCAAGCCTGCAAAAGACACCCCCCTCTGCACGCGGTTGCGGCAGGTCAGGGATGGCATCGCGGGGGGCAGGGATCGCGGGGGCAATGGCCGGGGCGGCGGATCAGAAGTGATCCTTGCGTTTGCGCAGTTCGGCAAATACGGCGGCGGCGGTGGCGCCCGTCATGCCGATCTGGTCCGCGATGGCGGGATTGCCTGCCCGCAGGAACGGATTCGTGGCCAGTTCCAGCGACAACAGCGATGGCACCGTTGGCGTGCCTTTTTGCACTGCGGTTGATGTCGCCTCGATCCGCTCCACCAGCGCTTCGTTGTTCAGATCGACGGCGGCGGCAAACAGCAGGTTGCTGGCGGTGTATTCATGGCCAGAGCAAACCAGCGTGTCGGGCGGCAGTGCGGCGAGTTTTGACAGAGTGCCCCACATCAACTTCGGCGTGCCCTCAAACAGCCGCCCGCATCCACCCGCCATCAGGCTGTCGCCGGTGAATACATATTTCGAGACAGGGAAGTGATAGCCGATATGGCCGATGGTGTGGCCGGGGACAGAGATGACCTCTGCGGTTTCCGACCCGACCCTGACCTGATCGCCGTCGTTGAGTTGGGTTTGCAGCGGCGGCAGGCGGTGCGCATCGCTGGCGCCGCCCAAAATGCGCGCACCCGTTGCAGCGGCGATTTCTTCGGCACCGGCCACATGATCGCTGTGATGGTGGGTCAGCAGGATTTGCGACAGCGTCCAGCCCCTTTCGCGCAGTACGGACAGGATCGGTGCAGCCTCAGGCGCGTCGACAAGCGCGGTCTCGCCGCTTGCCGGGTCGTGCAAAAGGAAAGCGTAATTGTCTTTCAGGCAAGGAATGGTAGTCAGGAGCAATGGCATCAAGCGCCTCTATTGTCGGCCGCACAAACGGGCAAGCCTCTCAGACTTCAGTCACGCAGTAGAATAAATGCTGCGGTGGCACACTGAACGCGCTCTAACCTTTCGGCAAGTGTCCGAACCTGCTTATGGAATATAATGCACCTGGATGTTCTCGATTTGCGAAACTTTTATTACAGAACGCAACTCGGGCGGGTGGCGCAGCGTGCGATTCGTGACCAGACGTTGAAACTCTGGCCGGTGCAGTCGGGCCAGACGGTTGCGGGCTTCGGATTTGCGGTGCCACTGCTGCGCCCCTATCTGGCCGAGTCGCGGCGGATCATCGGTCTGATGCCCGGTCCGCAAGGCGTGATGCCATGGCCAGCGGGCATGGAGAATGTGTCGGTCCTGTGCGAAGAAACGGCGTGGCCGCTGTCCACCGGGCTGGTGGATCGGCTGGTGTTGATGCACGGGCTTGAGACATCCGAACACCCGACTGCCGTCTTGCAAGAGGCGCACCGCGTGCTTGGCCCCGGTGGGCGGGCGCTGGTGGTGGTGCCCAACCGGTCGGGGCTTTGGGCGCGGGGGGATGGCACTCCCTTTGGCTTTGGCCGTCCCTATTCGATGACCCAGTTGGAAACGCAGTTGAAACGCCACGGCTTTACGCCCGAACGGTCCTGCGCCGCGCTTTTCTCGCCGCCGTCGCAGGGGCGGTTCTGGTTGCGCACGGCGGATATGTGGGAAGGTCTGGGCCGTCGCTTCGGGCCTTGGCTGGCGGGCGGCGTGCTGATGGTTGAGGCGTCAAAGCAAGTCTATGCCCCGACGCGCGGCGGTTTGGGCGCGGCGGTCCGCCGCCCGCTGCGCGCCTTGGAAGGTGTGGGCAAGGGCGTGCCAGAGCCCGCCCTGAACCGCGGCGAAACCCACTGATCGCGCGTCTGGGGTCCCGCCGGTTCCCGGCCATTTTGCCGCACCGCAGAAAGGCGGACCTCAAGGCCGACATCGGCCATTGATTCTGGTGGTTTCTGCATATGTTGCGGAACATTTTGCCGCAGGCCGCCGCGCTGGTGCCGCCGGTCTGCAAATCTTGACCATAATGGTCGCGTTCACGGTTGCTTGACGGTTGCGGGCTAGGTCTGCCTCTGCTAAAGCCCCCCGAAATCATCAGACGCATACACACGTGTGCGCCCCGGACAGACCTTGGCCTTGGCAAACTTTCGCCTAAGTCTTGGTCCGCAGGGGCCGAGACAGCGGAAGGGTTGACGTGTCCGAACCAGCTTCGATCTCCTCCGGCATTGCCGCACGCTACGCCACTGCGCTTTTCGACCTTGCAAAGGAAGAAGGCGCCTTGGCCCAGCTTGAGGCCGATGCCGATGCGCTTTCGGCGGCGCTTGCCGTCAGCGACGACCTGCGGGCGGTGATCGCCAGCCCGGTCATCACCCGTGATGAACAGGCCGGTGCGATGGCCGCCATCAGCCGCGCGATGAACCTTTCGGGGCTGACGGCCAGCACCTTGGGCCTGATGGCATCCAAGCGCCGGTTGTTCGTGCTGCCGCAGATGGCCGCTGACCTGTCTGCCCGCATCGCTGCGGAAAAGGGCGAAGTGACCGCCGAAGTGACCAGCGCCGCTGCGCTGACCTCCGATCAGGCCGCAAAACTGACGGCCACGCTGAAAGCGAAGATCGGCAAGGACGTGAAACTGAAAACCGCTGTCGATGAAACCCTCATCGGCGGTCTCGTCGTCAAGCTCGGCTCGACCATGATCGACACCTCGGTCAAATCGAAGCTCGCGGCTCTCCAGAATGCAATGAAAGAGGTTGGGTGATGGGAATCCAGGCTGCTGAGATCTCTGCGATCCTCAAGGAGCAGATCAAGAACTTCGGCAAGGACGCTGAAGTTTCCGAAGTGGGTCGCGTGCTGAGCGTCGGCGACGGGATTGCCCGCGTCCACGGGCTGGACAATGTCCAAGCCGGTGAGATGGTGGAATTCCCCGGCGGCATCCGCGGGATGGCGCTGAACCTTGAAGTCGATAACGTCGGTATCGTTATCTTCGGGTCCGACCAGGACATCAAGGAAGGCGACGTCGTCAAGCGCACCAAGTCCATCGTGGACGTGCCCGCTGGCAACGCTCTGCTCGGTCGTGTTGTTGACGGTCTGGGCAACCCGATCGACGGCAAAGGCCCGATCGCCGCGACCGAGCGTCGCGTGGCTGACGTCAAGGCCCCCGGCATCATCCCGCGCAAATCGGTGCATGAGCCGATGGCAACCGGCCTGAAAGCCGTGGACGCCATGATCCCCGTTGGCCGCGGCCAGCGCGAACTGATCATCGGTGACCGTCAGACCGGCAAAACCGCCGTGGCGCTGGACACCATCCTGAACCAGAAGTCGTATAACGACGCCGCTGGCGATGATGAATCCAAGAAGCTCTACTGCATCTACGTCGCCATCGGTCAAAAGCGTTCGACCGTGGCGCAGTTGGTGAAGAAGCTGGAAGAGACCGGCGCGATTGACTACACGATCGTTGTCGCGGCCACCGCCTCTGACCCGGCCCCGATGCAGTTCCTGGCCCCCTATTCGGCGACCGCGATGGCGGAATTCTTCCGCGACAA
>NKIT01000022.1:0-25379 GCA_002256185.1 Rhodobacteraceae bacterium PARR1
CCGCCCGGCTGTGCAGCAAACAATCCAGCGGAAACACCACCGTATCGTTCACCAGCGCCTCGCGGATAAAACTCTCCGTCGCGTGCACCGGATTGATTTTCCCATAGCCCACCGCGCGGCTTTCCAACTCCAGTCCGTAAAGCCGCGTGCGCTGCTTCACCATCACGCGCCCGGCTTCCTCGTTCCAAAACGGCTCGCTGTGCGCCACCCGCGCCACATGCGCGCCAGTGACCACCCGGCAGTTGGCCCGCTTCATCGCCGGCCGCAGGAATGCCCGCGCAGTGGAATTGCGCCGCGCAGATTTGATCGTCATCTGGTAGTTGCCGGCCCCTTCCTGTTCGGCCCCGTTGAAATCGGGGTTTTCCGGCAATCCCGCGCTTTCGCAGGCCGCGACGTAATCCTTGACCAAGGGATGCAGCCCCCGCCGATTGGCCGAGATGAACAAGGGCCCACCCTTGCCGCGATAAGCATCGCCGCCCGCCTCGTTATCCTCAATCGCGCGATAGGCGGAAAGAACCTCGTCCCAACCCCAGCCGGGTGCCGCCTGTCGCCATTCGTCATAATCGGCGCGGTGGCCCCGGATCCAGACCATGGCATTGATGCTGGACGACCCGCCCAGCACCTTGCCGCGCGGCCAATGATCCTGGTGCCCTGCGAGGCCCGGATCAGGCTCGGTCTTATACATCCAGTTCACAGACGGATCGTAGAACAGCTTGCCATAGCCCAATGGAAGCGCGACGTAGAACCGCCGGTCACTCCCGCCCGCCTCCAGCACCGTGACGCGATGTTTGCCGCTGGCGGTCAGACGTTCGGCCAAGACCGATCCGGCACTGCCCGCGCCCACGATGATGTAATCAGTCTCGTCCTGCATGATCCTGCCCCATTTTGGCGCAGCCTATCGGCCCGCGCGCAAATGGCCTGACCATCCGCGACAGAAACCGTCGCTTTCCTGTTACTTGCCCTTCCAGACCGGATCGCGCTTTTCAGCGAAGGCCCGCGCGCCCTCTAACTGGTCCTCGCTGGAATACAGGCGGTCCACCGTTGGCATCTGCCGCTTGGTGACGCGGTTGAGCGCATCTTGAAAGCGCAGCGCCTCGGCCTCACGGACCACTTCCTTGATCGCGGCATAAACCAAGGGCGGCCCACTTTCCAAAAGCCGCGCGAGGTCCCACGCCTTGGGCAACAACTCGGCCTGCAAGGTGATCTCTTTCAACAACCCCCAACGCAGCGCCTCTTCGGCATCAAACCAGCGCCCGGTCAACAGCAGGTCCATCGCGACATGATAGGGAATGCGCTTGGGCAGCTTGATGCTGGCGGCATCGGCCACCGTGCCAGAGCGGATTTCCGGCAAGGCAAAGGTGGCCGTGGCCGTGGCAAGGATCAGATCGCAGGACAGTGCCAGTTCCAGCCCACCACCGCAGCAAATGCCATTCACCGCCGCGATCACGGGCTTGTTCAGGTTCGGCAATTCCTGCAAGCCACCAAAGCCGCCCACGCCATAATCGCCGTCAACCGCATCGCCCCCCGCCGCCGCCTTCAAATCCCAACCGGGGCAAAAGAACTTCTCGCCCTCGGCCCGCAGGATGGCAACGCGCAAGGAGTCATCATCGCGGAAGTCTCGGAACGTGAGGCCCATGATCCGGCTGGTCGCCAGATCAATCGCATTGGCCTTGGGCCGGTCCAGCGTCACCTCAAGGATCGCGCCCTCGCGCCGGGTTTTGATCGGCCCTTCGGTCCGCATCTGCATGGTCATCGCGCCTCCTCCCAGATCACCGCATCGACAGCGACGGCCCCTTGGGCGCGCACCATCAGCGGGTTGATTTCGATTTCCTCAATGGCAGGGGTGGCAATCAGCAGCGCCTGTAGCGCCATCACCGCATCCACCACCGCCGCCACATCGGCCTTGGCACGCCCCCGGTAGCCATCCAGCAGCGGCCAAAGGCGCAAGGCGTGCAGCGCCGCCAGAACCTCATCCGCCGCGACGGGCAGCACCAGCGTCTGCGTATCGGCGAGCAATTCCGCCGTCACCCCGCCAAAGCCCAGCGTCAGCGTCGCCCCATAAACCGGATCGCGCCGCAGCCCGACCAGAAGTTCAGCGACCACACCTGTGACCATCTCCTCGACCAGATAGCCAGTGGCCCCCGCCATCTCGGCCTGCCCGTCCAGACTGGTCAGGCCCAACCGCACGGCCCCCGCCTCAGTCTTGTGCGCGAACCCAAGACCTTTCAGCACAAAGGGCGCAGATAGCCCCGCCACGTCCAAGTCCGCCAGCGTCGTAGAGGTCACCCCCAGCGGCACCGCCACCCCATGCGCGGCAAGCAAAGCCTTGGCCGACGCCTCATCCCGCAATTGCAACGGACGCGCGGACAACCCGGGCAGAGGCCGCCACCCCCCCCGGTTCGGCCCCGTCTGCGCCGCTTTGATCGCGCCCAGTGCGGTTTCTAGCCCCATCATCGGCACGACATTCGGTGCCATCATCGAGATCGCAAGGTCTTCGTCGAAATTCTCGGGCAATGAACCCACGGCAAAGGCCGGTTTACCCGTCGCCTGCGCCGCCGCCACGATGGCATCGACCGCCGGGCGGAAACTTGATGGATCGCAACGGTCTGGGCGCGGCGGGTCGATGATGAAGATACCCGCATCATATCCCGCCAGCATGGTGGTGAATACATCCGTGGTGCGCGGCCCGTCCCCCCAGATGAAGGTGTGATAATCAAGCGGGTTCGCGATGGTCACGATGGGGCCGAGGATATCACTCAACCGCTGCCGCTGCGCCTCTGACGGTGGCGGGAAATCGACGCCAAAGGGCGCGGCAAGGTCGGCGACCAACCCCGCCTCACCTCCGGAACAAGACAGCGAACAGAGGCGCTGCCCGATCTGCGGCCCGCAGAGGTGGAAGATCTTGAGTGTCTCGATCAGTTCCGCAGGCGTTGCCACCTCTGCCACGCCACAGGCGCGCAGAAAGGCGGAGGACGCCGCCCCTCCCCCGGCCAAAGACGCCGTATGCGACGCCGCCGCCGTGCGGGAAAGCTCCGTCTTGCCAGACTTGATGCAGACAATACCCTTACCCGCTGCACGCGCCTGTTCGGCCAAGGCTGCGAAACTTGCCGCATCGTCGATGCCTTCGACATACATGCCCAGCGCCGTCACCCGCTCATCCGCCAACAACGCGCCCGCCAGTTCGGCCAAACCGACCTGCGCCGCATTGCCGAGACACGCGACATAAGCGACCGGCAGCCCCCGCGCCTGCATGGTCAGGTTGATGACGATGTTCGAGGATTGCGACAGAAGCGCCACCCCCCGCTCCACCCGCCGCCCGCCGTGCTGATCAGGCCACAAGAGTGCTCCGTCGAGATAGTTGATCACCCCATAGCAATTCGGCCCCAAGATCGGCATATCGCCCGCCGACGCCACGAGCTTGGCCTGAAGGTCAGCCTCCCCCGCCTCTTCCCAACCCGAGGCGAAACAGGTGGCCCCACCGGCCCCCATCGCAGCCAGTTCAGCCACCACATCCAACGTGGCATGGCGGTTCACACCGATGAACGTCGCATCCGGGGCCGAGGGCAGATCGGCCAGACTGCGGAAACAAGGCACCCCGGCGATGCTGTCACGTGTGGGATGTACCGGCCAAACCAGGCCATTGAACCCCATCTTCGCACATTGTTCGATCACATTTGCCGCCCAGCCAGAACCAAGCACGGCGATAGAGCGCGGGCGGAGCAGACGTGAGAGGTCACGCATGGCTGCCCCCAGTACAAAGCGGCGCGCGCGTACCGCGCGCAGGGTTCTTGGGTCGCCTGCGCGGCGCAAGCGCCGCTTGCCTCCGGCTGGGGGCCTTCTGCCCCCAGACCCCCGAGGATATTTGGAAACAGATGAAATGAGGTGAAGCGCCCTCTGCCCGCGTTGCCGAAGACAGAGGGACTTCACCTGTTACGGTCATCGGCGTCCCCGCCTGTACCGTGCTATCGTTATCGACGGCGTTTCTTAACATTCCGTTACTTCATCTGTTCTCAAATATCCCACGGGGGTCGTCCAGCGGTTTCGCCATCGGTTCGAGAACCGATGGACGACGGGGTGTGAAACCCCCGCTGCGACGCTGGTCACGCGCCGTGCGGGCGCAGGAGTTCGCGGCTGATGATGTGGCGTTGGATTTCCGACGTGCCTTCCCAGATGCGTTCCACCCGTGCGTCGCGCCAGATACGCTCTAGGGGCAGGTCGTCCATCAGCCCCATGCCGCCGTGAATCTGGATCGCCTCATCCGCGATCATCGCCAAGACTTCGGTCGCTTTCAACTTGGCCATCGCCATGTCGCCATCGGTCGCGGTGCCTTGGTCGAATTTCCATGCGGCCTCCCATGTCAGCAACTCCGCTGCTTTCAACTCCAGCGCCATGTCGGCGAGTTTGAAGCTGATGCCTTGGAATTTGCCGATCTGTTGGCCGAATTGCCGTCTGTCTGCGGCATAGGCGATGGCGTGACCCAGCGCGCGTTCAGCGCGGCCAAGGCAGGTCGCGGCGACCTGCAGGCGGGTGGCGCCGAGCCATGCGTTGGCAACCTCAAAGCCTTTGTGCACCTCGCCGAGCACCTGATCGGCGGGGATGCGACAATCGTCGAATTCCAGCACCGCGTTGGTATAGCCGCGGTGGCTGACATTGCGATAGCCGTCACGGACCGAAAAGCCCTTGGTGCCCTTGTCCACGAAAAACGCCGTGATGCGTTTCTTGGGGCCGCGCGGGGTGTCTTCTTCGCCCGTCGCCATGAAGGCGATGGTGAAACCTGCGACATCGGCGTGGCTGATGAAATGCTTGGTGCCGTTCAGCACCCAATCGCTGCCGTCTTGCCGGGCGCTGGCCTTCATGCCGCGCAGGTCGGACCCGGCACCGGGTTCGGTCATCGCAAGGCAATCCCACGTCTCACCCCTGATGCAGGGCATGAGGTATTTCTCGCGTTGCGCCGGGGTGCCTGCCAGCAGGATGTTGGATGGCCGCGCCACACAGGTCCAATGCAGGGCGTAATTGGCTTTGCCGAGTTCTTTTTCGTAGAGCAGCCAAGACAGGGTATCGAGGCCCGCCCCCCCCACCTCAGCCGGCATATTTGCGGCGTAAAGCCCTGCGGCCATGGCTTTTTTCTGGATCTCACGGATCAGGTCCATCTCCAGCACGCCGCTGCGTTCCACCGCCATTTCATGCGGGTAGAGTTCGTTTTCCACAAAGCTGCGGGTGGTGTCGACGATCATGCGTTGTTCGTCAGTCAGGCCGAAATGCATTCTGGTTGTCCTTACGGGTCCACGTTGTAGGTCATGCCGTCCACGGCCAGTGCCTGCCCCGACACCATCCGCGCGCCATCAGAGGCGAGGAACAGCGCCATGGCGGCGACGTCTTCGGGATCGCTGAGGCGTTTGAGGGCGGTGCCTGCGGCATAGCCCGTGCGCACGGCATCGGGGGTCATGCCCTTGGCCGCAGCTTCGGCTTCGATCACGCGGTCGATGCGGGGGCCGTTCACCGATCCGGGGCAAATCGCATTGGCGCGGATGCCATGGGGGCCAAGCTCCATCGCCACGGTTTTCATCAGGCCGATCACGCCCCATTTTGCCGCCACATAGGGCGCGCGGAACGGGGTGCCATAGAGGCCCGAGGTGGATGAGGTGAAGATCATCACCCCCTTGCCTGCCAGTTTCATTCGCCGCGCGGCGTGTTTGGCGGCGATCATCCCGCCGTCGAGGTTGACCGCAAGACAAGAGCGCCATTCCGTCAGGTCCATATCCTCGATGCCTGCCGTGGGCCCTTTGATCCCGGCATTGGCGCAGAGAATATCGAGGCCACCCCAATCGCGGTCGACCTCGGCAAACAGGGCCTGCATGGCGGGTTCATCCGCGGCGTCGCATGTGCTGGCCCTGATGCCTTCCGGCACAGAGGCCACGGCAGCAGAGTCGGTGTCGGTCACCCAGACCCGATCCCCAGCCGCCGCAAAGGCGCGGGCCATGACCAGCCCGATGCCGTTCGCCCCGGCGGTGATCAGGACACGACGGCTCACTTGCGCTGGCCGACGTGACGCCCGGCAGCATCCGGTTTCGCCAGCGCCTGATGTGCGTTGGCGATGGGCATCAGACGCGACAGGATAGCCTCAGGCGCAGCACAAGTCTTGCCCGCTTTCATATCCACATGCAGCAGCATCTGTTCCAGCGTGGCGACCGCCTCGCCATCCTTCAGGATGCGGATAAAGGTATGCAGACGCTTTTCATCGGCATGCAGCACTTGCACGGTGCCGGTCAAAGCATCGCCCAGCTTTGCTTCACCCAGATGCATGATGTGGGTTTCAGCCGTGTAATAGCTGAAGCCCGTGCCAACATAGGCCAAATCAGCCCCGATGTGGCGCAAGAAGGCATCGGCGGTTTCCGAGGCCGCAAACAGGTAACGGCTTTCGGTCATGTGGCCGTTGTAGTCGATCCATCCGGGCAGCACATGCATCCGCGCCATTTCCATCGGACCTTCGCCCGCCACAGGCGCAGGCATCGCCGCCTTGCGCCGTGCGTCGTGGTCCAGAAGCACCTTGCCGGCGCCCCAGTTGCGTTCTTTCAACACGCGCAGAAAGCCGATCAGGTTCTGGTCACGGATGCGTTCCAATTCGCGGATGGTATGGTGGCCCGATTGCGCGTCGGATTGGCCCGCGATCAGGTCCACCAACTCATCGTTGAATTCGGGCACGTCCATCAGCTTGGTCCAGGGCCAGGTCAGGCAGGGGCCGAATTGGGCCATGAAGTGCTTCATCCCAGCCTCACCGCCCGCGACGCGGTAGGTTTCAAACAGGCCCATCTGCCCCCAGCGCAGACCAAAGCCCATGCGGATGGCCTCGTCGATTTCTTCGGTCGTGGCGATGCCGTCTTTGACCAGCCACAGCGCCTCGCGCCACACCGCCTCGAGGAATCTGTCGGCGATATGCGCGTCGATTTCCTTGCGGACATGCAGGGGGAACATGCCGATTTCGCGCAGGGTTTCCTTGACGGCCTCAATCAGCGCGGGGTCGGATTTGGCGGATGGCACGACTTCGGCCAGCGGCAGCAGATAGACCGGGTTGAACGGGTGGGCGACGAAGATGGTCGCGGGGTTGGCGGCATGCTGTTGCAATTCACTCGGCTTGAACCCGCTGGTCGAGGATCCGATCGGCGTATCCGGGGCCACCTGTTGGATCTGCGCGAACACCCGGTGTTTCAGGTCCAGCCGTTCGGAAACCGACTCTTGAATGTAATCCGCCCCTTCCACCGCTTCGGTGATCGTTCCGGCAAAGGTGATCGTGCCCTCAGTCGGCATCGGGCCATCCGACAGCGACGGCAGGGCGCGGCGGGCGTTGGCCAGCACTTCGCCCACCTTGCGCGGGGCCTCTGGGTCCGGGTCAAAGATCGACACATTCCAGCCGTTCAGCAGGAACCGCGCGGCCCAGCCGCCGCCGATCACCCCACCGCCAATGATTGCCGCCTTGCGCGTCATCCGAACACTCCGATCATCCATCCCAGCAGCATCAGGGCAAAGACTGCCCCCGCCGCGATCCATTCCATGCGTGGCAAGGGTTTTTGCCCCTGGCCGCTGTCTTTGTCCTGCGCCCCGCCCCGCGATCCGCCGGCTAGGGATTTGTCCCCCTGTCCCGCCCGACGCCGCCCTTCGGCAGAGATAGACACGGTGGTGCCATAGATTGGCACCTGAGGCGGGGCGTGGGGGCTGGGCGTTGCCATGCCTGCCCGTTCCAAAAGCGCCTCGCCCGTCACTTCGCCGCGCCTGAGCGCCTGAACCTCGGCCTCAGACACCCGCAACTCTCCGCCGCTGACCAGAAGCCGCAGCAGGAACCCGGCATCTGTTGCCACCACCGCCCAACCGCGCCCATGGGGCAGACTGCCCACGGGATGCGCGGCTTGCGGCGGGGCGGTGGGGGTGATGCGTTCCATGGTCTTGGCCCTTTCCCCTGCCGCCCCGTCTTGGGACAGCTATTACCGAGGCAACGGCGCGCGCTTTTCAAGTTTAAGTTTGGCCCGCACTTCCGCAGGCGTGATCACCCGCGCGCCCATGCTTTCGATGATGGTGGCCGCACGTTCCACCAGTTGCGCGTTGGTGGCCAGCACGCCCTTTTCCAGCCAAAGGTTGTCTTCAAGGCCCACGCGGACGTTGCCCCCCGCCAAGACGGCGGCGGCGACATAGGCCATCTGATTGCGCCCGATGGAAAAGGCCGAATAGTGCCAGCCTTGCGGCACGTTGTTCACCATCGCCATGAAGGTGTTCAGGTCATCCGGTGCGCCCCACGGCACGCCCATGCACAGTTGCACCAGCACGGGTTCCGGGATCGCGCCTTCCTTGACCAGTTCCTTGGCCAGCCACAGATGGCCGGTATCAAACGCCTCAATCTCGATCCGCACACCCGCCGCCGTCATCCGCCGCGCCATGTCGCGCAACAGGCCGGGGGTGTTGACCATCACATAGTCAGCCTCGTTGAAGTTCATCGTGCCGCAGTCGAGCGTGCAAATCTCAGGGCGGCATTCGACGACATGCGCGACACGTTCCGTGGCACCTGCCATGTCAGAGCGTGGGCCCATGCGGCCCATATCCTCGGACCCTTCGAAATAGATGTCGCCCCCCATCCCCGCCGTCAGGTTCAAGACCACATCGGTGTCGCTGTCGCGGATGCGTTCGGTGACCTCGCGGTACAGCGCAGGATCACGCGACGGCTTGCCGGTTTCGGGATCGCGCACATGGCAATGCACCACCGCCGCCCCTGCCTTGGCCGCCGCAATCGCGCTGTCGGCGATTTGCTGGGGCGAACGCGGCACATGCGGGCTGCGGTCCTGCGTGCCACCCGATCCGGTGACGGCGCAGGTGATGAAAACCTCACGGTTCATGGCCAAAGGCATCGGCCGGTCCTCCCTTTATCTTTGACCGCCAGACTGGCGCAGCTTGCGGCGGCCTGCGTGACGTTTTACGAAATATGCATGACGAAAATCGAAACGATCTTTGCCCCGGCGACCGATCCCCTGACCATCGCGGTTCTGGTGCTGCCGCAATCGTCGATCCTTGAGGTGGCGTCCGTTTTGGACCCGATGCGCGCGGCGAACCGCCACTTGGGTAAGGACGCCTATCGCTGGCGGGTGGTGTCACCGGGAGGTGCTGCGGTGCCGCTGACCTGTGGGATCGAACTACCCTCAACCGGCGCATTGCAGGCAGCCGAAGGCGCGGATGCGCTGATCGTGATCGTCGGCTATCGGCAATCCGAGGTGGCGACAAAGCCCCTGTTGCGCGACCTGCGCCGGATGGCCCCGCGCTTTCGCCTGATCGCAGGGGTGGATGCCGGGGGCTGGGTGATGGCCCGCGCGGGTCTCTTGGATGGTCACCGCGCCACCGTGCATTGGGAGGATTTGGAGGATTTCGCCGCCGCCCATCCGCAGGTGGACACAGTGCCTGACCGTTGGGTCATCGACCGCACCCGCGCCACGGCGGGGGGGGCCGCGCCTGCGCATGACCTGATGCTGCACCTGATCGCCCGACGCCACGGGGCACCCTTGGCGCGACAAGTGGCGCAAAGTTTCCTGACCACCACCCGCGATGGCCATGAACCCCAGATCGCCCCGCCCAGCCGCGACCCCCGCCTTGATCCCCGCGTGGCCGAGGCTGTCGCACGGATGGAGGCGCGGTTGGATATGCCAGAACCCGCCGCAGCGACGGCCCGCGCGGTGGGCCTGTCACCCCGCCGGATGGAGATGCTGTTCCGGGATGCGCTTGGCCTGACCCCCGCCGCCTATGGCCTGTCGCTGCGCTTGCAGGCCGCACGGCGGATGGTCACGGACACGCGGCATCCGCTGGCAGAGGTGGCGCTCAGGACCGGATTTTCATCGCAAAGTGCGCTGTCGCGCGCGTTCCGGCAGCATTTCGGCACACCGCCAAGTGCCTTGCGCGCTAGGTAAGGCTTAGCCGCCCTTCACACGCTGGATCAGGTAAATCTCATTCTCGGGCTTCACGGCCAGATTGCGCCCGCCCGCCGTCACCTCACCATCAATCACGACCGAAACCCCGGCCTTGATGAACGGCTCCAGCCCCGGATGGGCGGCAATCATGGCGTCAAACATCTGGCCGACGGTGGCGGCCTGAACCGTCACCGACTCTGCGCCGCCAGCAAGGCGGCGCAGACCGGACCAGAGATGGACCTTGATCACTTGTTAGCCTTGATCGCCGCCAGAACCTTGGGCGGGGACAAGGGCAAGGACCGCAACCGTGCACCCGATGCGGCGGCCACGGCATTGGCCACAGCGGCAAGCGGCGGCGCAATGCCGGTTTCACCAACGCCGCGCACGCCGTAGGGGTGGCCGGGATTGGGCACCTCGACAATCACGGTGTCGATCATCGGCAGGTCGGACGCCACCGGGATACGGTAGTCAAGGAACATCGGGTTCTGCAAACGCCCGTCCGCGCCATAGACATATTCCTCGTTCAGCGCCCAGCCGATGCCCTGCGCGGCACCACCCTGATACTGCCCTTCGACATAGGCCGGATGGATCGCGCGGCCTGCATCCTGCACCACCAGATAGCGCAGCACGGTGGATTTTCCGGTTTCGGGATCGACCTCGACATCGACCACATGCACGCCAAAGCTGGCCCCGACACCGCCCGGAACAGATTCGTGGTGGCCCGAGATCGGCCCCCCCGTTCCGCCCATCTTTGCACCGATTTCACCGATGGTCAGGGGTGGGAACTTGCCCGCGTTTTCGCCCGCCGGACGGGCAGACCCATCGACCCATTCCACCGCTTCGGGATCAATCCCCCATTCGGCGGCGGCACGGGCGCACATCTGCTTGATGGCGCTTTCCGCCGCCTCTACCGCCGCCTTGCCGCTGGCAAAGGTGGCGCGGCTGCCGTGGGTGGGTTCGTTCACACCCAAAGACCCGGTTTCCACCACGTTGACGCGAACGGCCTCATACTCAATGCCCAGCGTTTCCGCGACCATCAGCGCGATCGATGCACGGCTGCCGCCGATATCGGGCGTGCCGACCGAGACGCCAACCGTCCCATCCTCACCGATCTGCAACGACACTGACGTCTCGCCGCCGTGGTTGAACCAGAACCCCGCCGCCACGCCGCGCCCTTGGTTCGGGCCAAGCGGCGCGGACAGGTTCGGGTGGGCCATCGTGGCCTCAAGCGTTTCAACCAGACCGATGCGGTTGTAGGTCGGGCCGTAGCTGGATTTCGTCCCCTCTTTGGCGGCGTTCTTCAGACGCACAGCCAAGGGGTCAAGCGACAACTCACGGCACATCTCATCCAGCAGGCTTTCCACGGCAAAGGCCGCGCACGGTAAGCGGCAGCTTTCGGACGGTTGGCCAGAACCTCATAGCCTTCGTGCATCACGGCGGGAATGTCATAGCAGGCAAAGGCACAAGACAGCGCCTCACCGACCGGGGACATGCCAAAGAACGCCCCACCCTGCATGCGGAAATTGACCTGCGCGGCGGTGATCGTGCCGTCTTTCTTGATCCCGATCTTGACGTCCATGGATGCCGATGCCGTCGGCCCCGTAGCGCGCAGCACTTCGGCGCGGCTCATCACCAGCTTGCCCGGGCGCCCCCCCGCCTTGCGCGACAGCGCCAGCGCCAAGGGTTCCATGAAGATCGTGGTCTTGCCACCAAAGCCGCCGCCGATTTCGGACGGGGTCACGCGTAGATTTGCAGCCTCAATCCCCAAGACAGCCGCGCACATGCGGCGGATATACCAATGGCCTTGGGTGCAGACCCACATCTCACCGCGCCCATCGGCCCCAAGCTGGCCAAGGCAGGCGTGGGGTTCGATATAGCCCTGATGTGTGGCCTCAGTCTTGTAGTTGCCTTCGCGGATCAGATCGGCGGCGGCAAAGCCTGCGTCAAGATCGCCGTGGCCAAAGTCCAAGTAGCGCACCACATTCGGATGCAGGCCTTCGGGAACGGTATGATCGGCATTGCCCGCGCGGATCACCGGGGCACCGGGGGCCATTGCGGCATCGACATCGGTGACATGGGGCAGAACCTCATACTCCACCTCGATCAACCGCGCGGCATCCTGTGCCACCAAAGCCGAGGTTGCGGCAACTGCCGCTACGGCATGACCGTCATAAAGCGCGGTATCCCCTGCGATGGTGTTTTCCTGCAGGTTCCAATCCTCGCCCGTCAGCCCGGTCGGAAAATCGGCGCGGGTGACGACGGCCTTGACGCCCTCAAGCGCCAGCGCGCGCGAGGCATCGATACTCTTGATCCGCGCGTGGGCATAAGGCGAGCGGACCACAGCCGCATGCAGCATGTTCGCCGCCACGATATCCGCGCCATAGCGGGCGCGGCCGGTGACCTTGTCCAGCCCATCGGGGCGGTTCGGGCGGGTGCCGACCAGACGGAACCCGGCTTTCAACTCATCCTTCGGCATCAGGCGGCCCCCCTCATTTCAGCGGCGGCATCCTGCACCGCGCGAACGATCTTGTCATATCCGGTGCAGCGGCAAAGGTTCCCTGCCAGCCAGTAGCGGATTTCGGTTTCCGTCGGGTTGTCGTTCTGGGCCAGCAGCGCCTTGGCGGCGACCAAGATTCCCGGCGTGCAAAACCCACATTGCAACGCGGCATGTTCGATGAACTTGCGCTGCAACGGGTGCAGCGCTCCATCGGTGGCCATGCCTTCGATGGTTTCAACCGTTTTCCCCTGCGCCTCAACGCCCAGCACGAGGCAGGAGGACACCAGAACCCCATCCAGCAGAACTGAGCACGCCCCGCAATCGCCGGTGCCGCAGCCCTCTTTTGATCCGGTCAGACCGAGTTGATTCCGCAGCACGTCCAGCAGGGTTTCGCGCGGTTCGGTCAGGAATTCGGCGGCCTCACCATTGACGGTGGTGGTGATGTGAATGCGGCTCATGCTGTCTCTCCTTTCGCGCGGGCATAGGCAATGCTTGCGGCGCGGCGGGCCAGAACACCCGCGACTTCGATACGGAATTCAACCGTGCCGCGCCGGTCACTGATCGGGCGGCAGGCGGCGCGGGCGGCGGTGACCAGCGCATCAAGCGTCGCGTCATCCAGCGTGGACCCCACCAGCGCAGCCCCGGCAGCAGGCACCAAAACCACGGTTGGGGCCACGGCGCCAAGGGATACCATCGCTTCAATGATCGTATCGCCGTCAACGCGCAGGTTCACGGCGCAGCCAACCACGGCGATGTCCATTTCGGTGCGTGGAATGAAGCGCAGGTAGGCATCGCCCCCGTTCGCCCCACGCGGCGGCAGGTGGACGCGGGTGATCACCTCACCCGGTTTCAGATTGGTCTTGCCCGGCGATTTCGGGATGTCGGCCACCGCCATAACCCGCGCGCCATCCGGCCCGGTGACGGACACGGTCGCCCCTGCCGCCATCAACCCCGGCACGGAATCCGCAGCCGGAGAGCCGTTGCACAGGTTGCCCGTCAACGTCGCGCGGCCCTGAACCTGCGTCGATCCGACCAAACGCATCCCTTCGACCACACCGGGCCAGTCGCGGCACAATTCGGCATGGGCGCCAAGTTCGACGCCCGAAACAGCCGCGCCAATATCCCAACCGCCATCCTTGCGACGGGTGATGTCCTTCACGCCCGGCACATGCTTGATGTCGATGATGTCATCGGGCTGGACCGTGCCTGCGCGCAACTGCACCAGCACATCCGTCCCGCCGGCCAGAAACCGCGTGATCCCGGTTGCCGAGGCAGAAATCCGCACCGCCTCGTCGAAACTGCCCACCGCATGATAGCGCATCGGTCCCCTCCTGCTGTCTTGTCGGCAAAAGACGTAGCATCGCCCACAGGGGCTGTCAGCAATGATCGCGGCAAATCACCTGTGCAAAACGAAGCATTCCCGGTGGCAAAGGCGCGTCAGTCGTCCAGATGGCCGTACCGCCGCACCAGTGCCGCCATCTCGGGATGCGCGTCGGCCAAGCCCTGCGCCACGCCAAGGCGATCACCTTCGGGCCGGTTCTGGCTGACCTTCCATTTCCCCTCAAGCTGGCGGATGTCGATTTCGATGCCGACAATGCCGCGCAACTGCGCCTCGATATAGGCGCGGGGCGCATCGGACACCTCCCAAGGCTCCGCCTGCGCCGCTTCATGCCGGTCGGTCAGCGCGGCGATCTGCGTATCCAGCCAAGCCGTATCCGCCTGCACCCGCGCCACGCCGCGCGCCTGAACCATGGCGTAGTTCCATGTCGGCACGACCTTGCCGGTCTCGCGCTTGGTCTCATAGAACCCCGGCGTGACATAGGTCAGCGGCCCCTGAAACACCACCAACACCTCTTGCCCGTCCAAGCCCGCCCATTGCGGATTGGCCCGCGCGATATGCGCCTGCAACCGCCCCTTGTCGCCGCTGCCCCGCTGCAAAAGGAACGGCAACCCATTGGCCAAAATCCCCTCTGCCCCGGTTGAGATCAACAGCCCGAAGGGATGCGCCTCGATCAGGTCATGCTGCACGGACAGCCGGTCTTCGCGGTGCTGGGTGGGTTGGTACATCGGCAACTCCTGGGGGGTCGGCGTCGTGGCACGCGGGCAACCCTAGCGAAGCGTCTGCCCCCTCGGCAAGTCATCGCGGCAGACGCCAAAGGTCACCCCGCAACCACACCCGGCAAGGTCACCGACCAAACCAGCCCCTGCCCGTTCGCGCCCCGCTCCAACGCAACAGACGCGCGCAAGGCAAGTGCGATTTCGGCCACGATGTGCAGGCCAAGGCCGCGCGTGCCGGTGCGCACCCCGCCCGACGGATCAAGCCTGCCGCCCAGCAGGGTGAGGTCGGCGTCAGACAGGGCTGGGCCGGTGTCGGTCACCTCGACCCTGACGCCATCCGAACCGGACAGGGAGACTTGCACCGTCACCATCGTATCCACCGGGCAATGAGTCAGGGCATTGTCGATCAGGTTGCGCAACAACTCGCCCAACAGCACCTCTTCGGACAGGGCCATCGCGCGGTCCAGTCCTGCAAAGCCAAGGTCTTTGCCCAAGGCCACCGCCTGTGGCAGGAAATCCGCCGTCACCCCGCGCGCCAGATGGGCGACATCCACTGCGGTCAGCACGGGGCGGGTGCCCGTCGCCTCGATCCGCGCCAAGAGCAGGATTTGCTCCAGCACCCGCTCAATCCGGATCAGTGCGCGGTCGGCCTTGTCCAGCGTTTGCCGTGCCTCGCCGCGCGCCTTTCCAGCCATGGCCACCTGCGTTCGCGCCACGGTCAGGGGCGTGCGGATCTGGTGATTGGCGTTGCTGGCGAAGTTCTGCATCGCCGCCATCGCCTGCGACAGCCGCACCAGAAAGCCGTTCAGCGCGTCCAGAACCGGGCGCAGTTCGGCCGGGGCCGGGGTCTCAATGGGCGTCAGATCATGCGGCGCGCGGGCGGCAAGGCTGCGCGACAGCCGGTCCAGCGGGCGCAGGGCATAGGTCGCCGCCGTCCATGCCACCACTGCCGCGCCAAGGATCAGCGCCGCAATCCGCAGCGCCGACCGCGCAAGGATCGCCTGCGCCAAGGCATCCCGCGCCCGCGTGGTTTCGGCCACCGTCACACGAAAGGGCATGGTCCCATTGCCGCTGGTCAATTCGCGCAGGATGGTTGCCGTGCGGATTTGCAAGCCGCGATAGCGGCCATCCGCCAGTCCGGGTGACGCCGGATCGTCGACTGCGATCGGCAAGAGATCGTCGTATCCCGTCAACAGTCCCGCAGGCCCATCCACCCGATAGAACACCTGATCCTGCGCGGTCGACGACAGCATGTCCAAGGCCGAATACGGGATCAGGATCGCCACGCCGCCTTCGCCGTCGACGTCAACCCCTTCGGCAATCGCCATGGCTGCACCGACCAGCACGCGGTCCGAAACCTCTCGCGCCGTGCGCAGCGCCTCGATCCGGGTGTCGATCAGGGCCAAGACGCCGATGGCCGCCGTGGCCAGCACCAACCAGACAAGGATGGAGCGGCGCAGCGATGGGGGGCGATCAGCCACGGTCCACAGGCCTTTCCAGCATGTAGCCCAAGCCCCGCGCCGTCCGCAGGGTCAGCCCATGCGGCTGCAACCTGCGACGCAGGCGGCTGACATATTGTTCAATCGCGTTATCCGACAGACTGTCATCGAGGCTGGTCAGGGATTGCACGATGGCCTCTTTGCCCACCACGCGACCGGCCCGCAGAAAGAACAACTCCAAAAGCGCCAATTCGCGGGCAGGCAGGTCAAGCACATCGTCCGCCGCGTGAAACCGCCGCGCGGCCATGTCGAACCGCACCGGGCCGATCTGGATTTCGGACGCCCGCGCGCCCGCCTGCCGCCGCAGGATCGACCGCACCCGCGCCTCGAATTCGCGCACGTCAAAGGGTTTGACCATGTAGTCATCCGCGCCAAGGTCCAGCCCTGTCACGCGCTCATCCGGGGCACCGCGCGCGGTCAGGATCAGGATCGGCACCGGGTTCTTGCGGGCACGCAGGGACCGCAGCACCGACAGCCCATCCTTTTCCGGCAGGTTCAGGTCAAGGATCACAAGGTCAAACCGCTCTGCCCCGATCAAGAGTTCCGCCGACAGCCCGTCATGCAGCACATCGACAGCATAGCCCGCGCCGTCCAAGAGCGTGGTCAGCGCCTCGGCCAAGGGCAGGTCATCTTCGACAAGCAGGATTCGCATGGGGCCAGACTAAGGGCAGACGGCGCGATTGTTAATCGGGCCTGTCTGGGGCAGAATTTGCCCCATGCGCGCGTCTGGTCTGGCCCTGTTGATGTTTCTGTCTGCCCTGCCCCACATGGCGTGGGCGGATGTGGTCGTGTTCCCCGCCCCCGGCGCGCAAGCGCGTCAGTTGGTGGTCTATTCCTCGCTCGACAGCCCGCTCGCCCGTCCGTTGATTGAGGCGTTTCAGCGCCAACACACCGATGTATCCGTGCGGTATGAGGATTTGCTGACCCAAGACATCGCCGCCCGCGTGGCCGGGGAAAGCGACGCGGGCCAGACAACGGCGGATGTGGTGTTCTCATCCGCGATGGACCTGACGGTGAAGCTGGCCAATGACGGTTACGCGCGCGAGGTGTCGGTGCCCGGAGCAGCGACTTGGCCGGATTGGGCGACGTGGCGGGGCATGGTCTTTGCTCTGACCTTTGAACCTGCGGTGATCGTCTACCATCGCCCCTCTTTCCCACAAGGCGCGCCCGATACGCGGGCCGAGTTGATGGATTGGCTGGCCACCGCGCCACAGGGGGCGATTGGCACCTATGACATCGCGCGTTCCGCTGTGGGGTTTTTGTTCCTGATGCGGGACCGTGAACATTTTGCCGACCTCTGGCCCTTGGTGCGGGCGATGGGGCGGGCCGGAGTGCAGACCTTTCCCACCTCGCAGGCGGTGATCGACGGGGTGAATTCGGGGGCGTTGATGCTTGGGTACAATGTGCTCGGCTCTTACGCGGCGGATCAGGCGGCCCGGTTGCCGAATATCGGGCTGGCGCTGCCGCAGGATTATGTGGTGGTGGTCAGCCGCGTGGCGCTGGTGCCCAAGGCCGCCGCCAATCCGGATCTGGGCGAGGCGTTTCTGGCCTTCCTGATGTCCCGCGACGGGCAGACCGTTCTGGCCGAACGCCTGCGCCTGCCCGCGATCAGCCTTGAAGTGGCGGGAAAGGAAAGCGCCGCCGCCATGCAGCAGGCTTTGGGCGCGCGGCTTCGTCCCGTTCCGGTATCGCCGGGGCTTCTGGCCTATCTTGACCGCGCCAGCCGCGCCCGTGTGCTGGCCGAATGGGACGCCGCCGTGAACGGCGACCCCTGACCGCGCGAAGCATGTCAGGTTGCTGACAGGTTGCCGTGTTTGCATCCACCCATGCCGGGGGAGAGGAGCCCCCCTGCGGAATCGGCGGCCCCGCGCCGCCCCATGGGAGGATAAGACATGAAACACGCATTCCTTGGCGCGGCCTTTGCGGCTGCGCTGGCCGTTCCCGCTTTTGCGCAAGATTACACCATCATGGCACCGGCCAATCCCGGCGGCGGCTGGGATGGCACGGCCCGCGCCATGCAAGAGGTGCTGCAAGCCGAAGGCATCGCCCCGTCTGTTGAGGTGATCAACGTCCCCGGCGCGGGCGGCACCGTGGGTCTGGCGCAATTCGTCGCCGACAGCGCCGGTGATCCGACCAAGCTGATCGTTGGCGGTTATGTCATGGTGGGCGCGATCCTGACCAATGCCAGCCCTGTCACACTGGCCGATGTCACCCCCATCGCCCGCCTGACCGGCGACACGCAGGCCATCGTGGTGCCTGCGGCATCCGACATCCAGACGCTGGGCGATCTGGTTGAAAAGCTGAAGGCCGATCCGGGTGCGGTGTCTTGGGCGGGCGGCTCGGCAGGTGGCACTGACCACATCACCGTGGGTCTGTTGGCCAAGGCCGCGGGCGTGGACCCGACCAAGATCAACTATGTCGCCTTCTCGGGTGGCGGTGAGGCGATGGCAGCGATCCTTGGCAATCAGGTGACGGCGGGCGTGTCCTCGGTCGGGGAATTCGCCGAACAGGTCAAGGCAGGCACCATGCGCCTTCTGGCGGTGTCGTCGGCAGAGCGGATGCCGGGCATCGACGCGCCAACGATCAAGGAAGCGGGCTTTGACGTGGTCGTCCAAAACTGGCGCATGATCGCTGCCGCGCCGGGCCTGAGCGATGAGCAAAAGGCCAAAGTCGCCGCCGACATCGAAAAGCTGAACGCAAGTGCTGGCTGGACGTCGATGCTGGAAACCAAGGGCTGGGCCAACACCTATCTGGCCGGTGAGGCGTTCGACACCCAACTCGCCGCCGACATCGCCACCACGGAAACCGTGCTGCGCGACATCGGTCTGGTGAAATGACCAAGGGCATTGTCCCGGAACGCCGCCCCCGAGGGGCGGCGTTCGTCATTGCGGCCGGGTTGGCGGGACTGGCCGCGCTGCTGCTGTGGGATGCGGCAGGGCTGAAACAAGATGGCGGTTACGCCGGGGTCGGACCCGCCGATGTGCCGCGCATGATCGCCTATGTCCTGCTGATCCTGTCCGTGGGAACGGTTGTTGCGGGAATCAAAGGCGACTTGCCGCGTCCGCCGCGTCAGGCCCCGGCCCCGGTCTTGTGGATTTTGGGCGGGCTTGGGGCACAACTGGCGCTGCTGCATGTGCTGGGTTTTGCGCTGACGGGGGCAATCCTGTTCGGCTGCACCGCGCGCGGCTTTGGACAAAAGCCACTGTGGCGCGGGCTGCTGATCGGTCTGGTGCTGGCGCTGGTGATCTACGGCCTTTTTGACCGCCTGTTGCGGTTGAACCTGCCCGGTGGGCCGCTTGAACAGCTGATCTTCGGGGGCTGAGGCATGGACAGTTTTTCACTGCTGATGCAGGGGCTGGAGACAGCCTTGCAACCGATGATCCTGCTATATGCGCTGGTGGGCGTGGTGCTTGGCACGGCGGTCGGTGTGCTGCCGGGCATTGGCCCTGCACTGACGGTGGCGCTGCTTTTGCCCGTAACCTATGGCCTTGATCCCGCCGGGTCGCTGATCATGTTCGCGGGTATCTATTATGGCGGGATGTATGGCGGTTCGACCACATCCATCCTGCTGAACACGCCGGGGGAAAGTGCGTCGATCGTCACCGCGATCGAGGGCAACCAGATGGCCCGGCAGGGGCGCGGCGGGCCAGCCTTGGCGACTGCCGCCATCGGCAGCTTTGTCGCCGGATTGATTGCCACGCTGCTTTTGGCCTTTCTTGCGCCGCAGGTGGTGAAACTGGCGCTCTCATTAGGACCGCGCGAATATTTCGCGCTGATGGTGCTGGCCTTTGTCACCGTCTCGGCCACCTTTGGCGACAGCACGCTGCGGGGTTTGACTTCGCTGTTCATCGGCCTCGCGCTGGCCTGTGTCGGCATCGACGGGCTGACCGGGGCGGCAAGGCTGACCTTTGGCGTGCCGCAACTGATGGACGGGATAGAGACAACGACACTCGCCGTCGCCCTCTTCGCGATTGGCGAAGCCTTGGGCGTTGCCGCCATGACCGGACCGGCGGACCGACTGCACCGCGTGACGGGCCGCGTCAGCATGACGGCGCAGGACTGGAAACGGTCGTGGAAGGCATGGCTGCGCGGCACATTCATCGGCTTTCCCATCGGCTCTATGCCCGCCGGGGGCGCGGATGTGGCGTCGTTCCTGTCCTATGCGGCAGAGCGCAAACTGACCAAACACCCCGAGGAATTCGGCCACGGTGCCATCGAAGGCGTGGCGGGACCCGAAGCTGCGAACAACGCCGCCGCCGCAGGGACGCTGGTGCCTTTGCTGACACTGGGCCTGCCCACCACGGCCACGGCGGCCATCATGCTGGCCGGGTTTCAGCAATTCGGCCTGCAACCCGGGCCGCTGTTGTTCATCACCAATGCCGAACTGGTTTGGGGCCTGATTGCCAGCCTGCTGATCGCCAATGTGATGCTGGTGGTGCTGAACCTGCCGCTGATCGGGCTGTGGATCAAACTCTTGTCGATCCCCCGGCCCTGGCTTTACGGCGGCATCCTGCTGTTTGCCACACTTGGCACGATTGGCGTCAACCCCTCGCCCATCGAATTGGGGATGCTGATCCTGTTCGGGCTGATGGGCTATGGCATGCGGCTTTACGGCTATCCCGTCGCCCCGGTGGTCGTGGGGCTGATCCTTGGGCCGATGGCCGAACAACAACTGCGCCGGGCGCTTTCCATCGCGCAGGGGGATTGGCTGACGCTGGTCTCTACCCCAGTATCAGCGATCCTGTTGACCGTCTCGGCGCTGTTTGTCGTGGTGCCCTTGGTGCTGCGGCTGATGGGGCGCGGCAAGGTTCTGGCCGCCGTCGCAGGTGATGCGGACTGATCCGGCACAGTGACGGCACCAAAACGGCGGGCCGGTCAGGACATGATCAGCCCGCCATCCACATTGATCGTCTGGCCGGTGATATACCCCGCATCTTCGGATGCCAAAAAGGCCACCAAGGCCGCAACTTCAGCCGGGGTGCCAGCCCGCCCCATCGGAATGCCGCGCACCCATTCGGCCATCAACTCGCCGGGGCCATAGGTGCCCAGCATCTGGCCCCAAACCCTGTCATTGTAATCCCACATCTCGGTATGGATGATGCCGGGGCAGATCGCGTTGGCGGTGATGCCTTCGCGCGCCAATTCCTTGGCAAGGCTTTGCGTCAGGCCCACCACGCCGAACTTTGAGGCCGCATAATGCGGCGTGTAAATGAACCCCTGCCGCGCCTGACCTGAGGCCGTGTTGATCAGCCGCCCCTTGGTGCCACTGGCGCGGAAACGGCGGATCGCCTCTTGGCAGCACAGGAAAACGCCCTTGGTGTTCACATCAAGGTTCATGTCCCATTCGCGTTCCGTCAAATCTTCGACCTTGGCGATGGTGATGACGCCCGCGTTCTGGACAGAAACAGACAGGGCACCAAGTTTCGCCTCAACCTCGGCATAAACTGCCCGGATCGCGGCGGCGTCGGTGACATCCAGCGGAAAGCCGAGAACCTTGGCCCCAGTCTCTGCCGCGATGGCGCGGGCGGCGTCGGGGGTGTCGGCCTCAATCGCCGCGATGGCGACATGTGCCCCTTCGGTGGCAAAGCGCGTGGCGATGCCGCGCCCGATGCCCTTGTTGCCCCCGGTGACAAAGACGGTCTGGCCTGCAAAACGTTTCATCTCGTACCCTCCACAAAGTGCCGCAGACCTGTCGCCGCCCGTCAGGCGGTCAGGCGTGCCGCCGTAAACTTATCGGTGACCAGAACGTCTATCAGCCCCAGCTTCAGCGCCCCCGCGATGGCGGCGGTCTTGGCTTCCCCGCCTGCCAATGCAATCACACGCTCGGCCTTGCGCAGGTCATCCGGGTTCATACCATAGCGCGAGGGCAGGTATTGGTAGACGAGGTACTTGGACTGGCCACGCTCTTCCGGCGTCATGCCGCCGTCGCCCGTCGTCGTGGAGGTGCCGGCCATCGTGGCGCCGCGACCCAAGGCTTCCTTGGCCTGCGCGGAGAGCGAGCCGTCGCCCACCGCCCCTGCCTCATTCAACAAGGCCAGTTCCTGCCGCGAAAACACGTTGCCCGACCGCGACAACAGTTCCGACGGTTCCACCGCGCCAATGCCAATCACCGCCAAACTAAGCCTGCCAAAGAGGTCCATCGTGCCGCGCACCATCGGGTCTGACAGCATCACCAGCTTTGCCTCACGTGACGACGAGATGCCCTGCACCAGCAGCAACCGCGCCTCGGCCCCGGTCAGTTTGGCAAAACGGGCAATCAGTTGCGTCGCATGGGTCTGTGCCGCAGGTTCGCCCATCCCGCCCAGAAGCTGCACCAGATATTTCGCCTTGGTCGCCTTCATCGGGTGGATGTTGTCCACCATGCGCAGGATCGTCTGGCTCCAGCTTGAGACGCCGATCACCTCATCGGTTTGCAGCGTCACCTCAAGGAAATGCGCCGCCGCCTCGCCGATGCGGGCCATGATCGCGCCGTCGCGATCTTCGGAGCAATCGACCACAATCGCTTCGTTCAGGGCGTAGCGTTCGCGCAGCGCCAGTTCCAGATCGGCAAAGGTGCCGGGTGGCGGGATCACGGTGGTGCGGACGATGTCCTCTTGTTCCGCGCGTTTCAGCATGCGCGACACGGTGGCCTGCGACATCCGCAGGGTTTCGGCAATCTCAGCCTGACGCCGGCCTTCGATGTGATACATCTGGGCGACGCGTGCGATCAGTCTGAGTTCGTTGATCCGGCCCATGCCCTACCCCTGAGTGAATTTTTATTCACCCATAAATCAGCCCCCCGGAAGCGTCGAGCGTTTAATCGCATCCTCCCAGACCGCAAGGCGCGCGTGCCGGTCCGCTGGCTGCGGTTCGATCTCTTTGCGCCCGCGAGGCAATGCCGCAATTGCCGCCAGATCGGCCCAAACGCCCAGCGACAACCCCGCAAGGTAAGCCGCCCCAAGCGCCGAGACTTCGGGTGCGTCGCATTGGATCACCGGATGGTTCAGCGTGTCAGCAACGCATTGCATCAGAAAGGTGTTCTTGCTTGGCCCGCCATCCGCGTAAAGCCGACCCAAAGGCGCAGGCGATTGGGCGGACATGGCGGCAAAGACGTCATGCACCTGAAACGCCATCGAATCCGTCACCGCCCGCGCCATCTGGGCACGGGTGGTGTTGAAGGTGATCCCACAAAACAGCGCCCGTGCATCGGCCTGCCAATGCGGTGCTCCAAGTCCCACGAAGGCGGGCACAAACCCCGGACCGTTCGGTTCAGCCGTCGCCGCGAGGTCGGTCAGCGCCTGCACATCGGCCAATCCCAACATCGCCACCATCCACGGCAAGGCCGAGGCAGATACAAGGATATTGCCCTCAAACGCATAGGTCGGGGTGCCGTTCAGCGTCCAGGCAATGGTGGTGGTGATGCCCTGCTGCGGCGCGATGAATTGCGGCAGGGTGGTCATGATGGATGACCCGGTGCCAAAGGTCACCTTGCCATCGCCGGAGTTGAACGCCCCATGTCCGAACAACGCGGCATGGCTGTCCCCGATGGCGGCGGCGATGGGGATGCCATTGGGCAATCCGGCCACCCCATGCGTCACGCCAAAGACTGAGGCGCTGTCGCGCACGCTGGGCAAACAGGATTTGTCCACCCCGAACAGGGCGCATAACTCATCGCTCCAGACCTGACGGTTCAGGTCATAAAGCTGACTGCGCGCCGCGTTTGATGCGTCGCAGGCATGCACCACCCCGCCCGTCAGGCAATGGATCAACCACGCGTCAATCGTGCCAAGCCGCACCTTGCGCCCCGCAGGGACGCGGTCCAGCAGCCATCTCATCTTGGGGCCGGGGAACATCGGATCAATCGGCAATCCCGTCAGTTCCTGCACCCGTGGCGCATGGCCCGCCGCCGTCAGCTCCGCGCAAACAGGCGCGGTGCGGCGGCATTGCCAACTGACCACGGCGCCAAGCGGTGCGCCCGTGTCCGCATCCCAAACGGTAACGGATTCGCGTTGGTTTGAAATGGCGATGCCAAGGATGTCCACCTTGGCCCCCGCCAGACATTCGGCAATCGCCTCTTGGACCGAGGCCCAGATACGCAGCGGGTCTTGTTCCACCCAACCGGGGTGCGGATGGTCGATCCCCACGGGTGCCGATCCGCGCGACAGGATTTCGCCGCTGTCAGAGACCAGCACCGCCTTGGAATTGGTGGTGCCTTGGTCGATGGCAAGGATGGCGCGGGTCATCGGAACCTCTGGGAAATGAGTCATGCGCGTTTGCGGGCGATCAAGGCTTTCGCCGACTCTGCCACGGCGGCGGGGGCCATGCCGAACTGGTCCAGCAGAAACTCCGCCGATCCCGTTGGCGCAAAGATGCCCGGCACGCCAAGGATTTTCATCGGCACGGGGGATTCTGCCACCACCACCTCGGCAATCGCCGATCCCAGCCCGCCGAAGGTGGAGTGTTCCTCGGCGGTCAAAATCGCGCCTGTGTCTTGGGCTGCGGCAATCACGGCCTCAATATCCACCGGACGGACGGTCGCCATGTTCAGCACCCGCGCCTGAATGCCTTCGGCGGCCAACAGATCAGCGGCCTTCATCATGCGATGGGTCAGCGTGCCATTGGCGATCAGCGTGACCGCATCGCCATCGCGCAAGAGGTTCGCCTTGCCGGGCTGGAACACATGGCCCGCGGGCAGCAGGTCCGGCACCCCAACGCGCGACAGGCGCAGGAACACCGGCCCGTCATAGCTGGCCGCCCATTCCACGGCAGCGGCGGTTTCGATGGAATCGCAGGGCGCAATCACCGGCAGGTTCGGCAACACGCGCATCCATGCGAAGTCTTCGATGGAATGATGGGTGGGGCCAAGCTCGCCATAAGCCATGCCCGACGAGATGCCGATCAGCTTCACATTGGCATTGGAATAGGCGATGTCGGCCTTGACCTGCTCCAGCGAGCGGCCCGTCAGAAAGCAGGACGCGCCGCAGACAAAGGGCAGCATCCCGCCATTGGCCAGCCCCGCGCCGACGCCGACCATCGCCTGTTCCGCGATGCCGACATTTACCAGACGGTCGGGAAACCGCGCCTTGAACCCGCCCAGCTTGGACGAACCGACCGAGTCGTTGCAAACTGCGACAATGCGCGGGTTATCGCCCGCCAGACGTTCCAGCACCGCGACAAAGGCATCGCGGCAATCGTGCAGCTTGGCGGGGGGGGTGGCGACGGTCATCACAGGCTCTCCGACAGTTCCGCAAGCGCGATCTTGAATTGCTCGGCATTGGGGACCTTGTGATGCCAATCGACCGTGTCTTGCATAAAGGAAATGCCCTGCCCCTTGTTGGTATGGGCAACCACGCAATGCGGGCGTCCTGTGCGCTTTTCCAGCGCGGGGACAATCTCGGTCATCGCGTG
>NKIT01000022.1:25444-36715 GCA_002256185.1 Rhodobacteraceae bacterium PARR1
TGCAGCTCACCATCGCCGGTCAGGACATAGGTGTGATAGCCCGCCCCCATGATCTTGGCGGCCTTGGCCATGCCCACCGCTACCGGCAGACCATGCCCCAAGGGGCCAGTGTTGGTTTCCACCCCCGGCACCTTGGTGCAATTCGGATGGCCATTCAGGCGCGACAATGGCTTTAGGAAGGTCTTGATCTCTTCCTCAGGAAAAAACCCCCGCTTGGCGAGGGTGACGTAAAACGCCAAAGCCACATGACCTTTGGACAGCACGAATCTGTCCCGCTCTGGGTGCTTGGGCTGGTCGGGCCAGACGCGCAGCACGCGGAAATACAGCGCGGTCAGAATATCGATGGCCGACATTTCCCCACCGATATGGCCTGCGCCGGCTTCAAACACAGCCTCCAGATCGCGTCGGCGGATCTGCTTGGCGATGCGGTCAAGATCGTTGGGCTGCATGGCTTCCCTAGCGTGAATAAATATACATAGCGCTATTTAATTGCAGGCGCTCGCCGCAAGTCAAGCGTAAAAACCCACAATCCCTGATAATCATGCCCGGCAAATTTGCCTTGACACCTCGCCAACCCATCCGTTACGAATTTACAGCCGACAGTGAATATTTATTCCTACATGATCTCTGGTGGCGGACTTGTGAGTGGAGGACAACATGCAGACGCAATCCCGTTCCGGGGCGGGCAAAGGCGCTTCGCTGATTTTCGGATCGATGAAGGGTGCGACGGGTCCGCTGATCGGGCTCATTCTGCTCTGTGCTTTCCTGACGGTGGCGACGGACACGTTCTTTTCGGTTCGCAACTTTCTGAACATCCTGGATCAGATCACGGTCCTTGGGATTATGGCCGTCGGCATGACCTTTGTCATCCTGATCGGTGGCATCGACCTTGCCGTGGGGTCCGTCATGGCGCTGACCATGATGGTGCTGGGCTATCTGAACGTCGAGATGGGCGTGGTGATGGGCATCGCAATCCCGGCGGCATTGGCGGCAGCGGCACTGAACGGGCTGGTGGCAGGGCTGCTGATCACCCGTTTCAATGTGCCCGCCTTTATCGCAACGCTGGCGATGATGTCGATCACGCGTGGCCTTGCCAATATGATCACCAATGGCCAGCAAATCATTGGCTTTCCGGCATGGTTCAACATGTCGGCCATCATTCGCTACGGCGGGTTCCTGACGCTGACCGTGGCGCTGATGCTGGTCGTCTTTGTGCTGGGCCTTTTGTATCAGCGCTATCGCTACGGTGGCCGCGCCCTTTACGCCATCGGTGGCAACCCCGAGGTCGCGCGTCTGGCAGGCATCAACGTCACCTTCATGACCGTGATGGTCTATGTGGTGTGCAGCGTGTTGGCCGGATTGTCGGGCATCGTGCTGGGCGCGCGCTTGGACTCGGTCCAGCCCTCATCCGGCGTGGGCTATGAGCTGGACGCCATCGCCGCAGTCGTCATCGGCGGCACATCCCTTTCGGGCGGGACAGGCGGCATCGGCGGCACGGTGATCGGCGTTCTGATCATCGGCGTGCTGCGCAACGGTCTGAACCTGCTCAGCGTATCGCCCTTCATGCAACAGGTCGTCATCGGCGCGGTGATCGTGCTGGCCGTGACCGCCGAAACCTTCCGCAAACGGAAGTGACAGAACGTCCCAGATGTCGGCGATGGCATCTGGTTGCAAGACGGCGGGTAAAGTCCCCCGCCGAACAGTGAGGGGTCGCCCCGAATTCAACGGACGCCCCATTTTCAGTCGGAGGAGAACCAAATGAAACTGCACAAGATTCTTATGGCCGCCACGGCCTGCGCTGCCCTGCTTTCGCCGGTTGGCGCCTCGGCAGAGGGTGTCAAGAAAATCGGTCTGGCCGTGCCGAACCTGCAAGCTGACTTCTTCAACCAGATCAAGCTGGGCGTCGAAAACTACAGCAAGGAAAAGGGCATTGAGGTCATCGTCGTTGACGCCAAGAACGACACTGCCACGCAGGTCAGCCAAGTCCAAGACTTGATGACCCAAGGCATTGACGCCTTTATCTACATCCCCGCCGGGGCTGCCGCTGCCGCCGTTCCCACCCGTCTGGCGCGTGAGGCCGGCATTCCCGTCATAAACGTCGACCGCTTCCCCGAAGGTGAGCCGGGCGATACCTTCATCGGCGGCGAGGGCGTGAATTCGTCCTATCAAGTGTGCAGCGAGATCATCAAACGCGCAGGCGGCGCAGGCAAGATGGTCATCATCCACGGCCAGAAAGGCACCACGCCTGAGATTGACCGCACCGAAGGCTGCATGAAGGCCATCGGCGAAAACGCTGGCGTCGAACTGGTCGACCAGCAGTGGACCGAGCGTTGGTCGGCGGACGAAGGCTTTGCCATCACCCAGAACATGCTGACCGCCAATCCCGACATCACCATGATCTTCGGTCAGGCTGACGGCATCGCCATGGGCGCGGCCAAGGCGGTGGACGTGGCCAACCTGTCCGACAAGGTCATCATCGGCGGCTATGACGGCGACGGTTCGGCGCTGGAATATCTGGCCAAGTGCGAAGGCCCGTTTGTCGTGACCGCCACCCAATCCACCCGCCGCATGGGCGTGCTGGCCGTCGACTCGGCCATCGCGGTCGCCAATGGCGAAACCGTGCCGGAACGCCAAGTGTCCGAAGCGGTGCTGACCACCTGCGACAACGCCGCCGAATTCGTGGCCAACCACCCGTAATCGCAGCGAAAGAGCCTGTGCCATGACCGCGCCCACGCCCATCCTGTCCCTGCGTTCGATCCGCAAATCCTATGGATCGGTCGAGGTTCTGCATGGGGTCGATCTGGACATCTATCCGGGTGAGGTTGTGGCGCTTTTGGGCGAAAACGGTGCCGGGAAATCGACGGTCTCAAACGTCATTTCCGGCACCGTCCAGCCCTCATCGGGTGAGATGACATGGCTTGGGGCGTCCTACGCCCCGGCCAGCCCCCGCGCGGCCATGGATGCCGGGGTGGGCATGATCCATCAGGAATTGAAACTGCTGCCGCAACTGTCCATCGCGGAAAACGTCTTTGTCGGGCGCTATCTGATGAAGGGTGGCCGGATCGACCGCAAGGCGATGGAAGACCGGGCGCAGGCCGGGTTGAAGCGCCTTGGTCTGGACATCCCGCCTTCGCGTCTGGTCGAAGGGCTGTCGACCGCGAACCAGCAACTGATCGAAATCGCCAAGGCGCTGACGCTGAACGCGCGGCTGTTGATCCTTGACGAACCCACAGCCGCCTTGGGGGGCGATGAAACCCAGCTTTTGTTCCGCCAGATTGAACGACTAAAGGCCGATGGCGTGGGCATCATTTATATTTCGCACCGGCTGGAAGAAATCCGCCAGATCGCCGACCGCATCATCGTCATGCGCGACGGGTCCAAGGTGCAGGAATTCGACCGGGGCGATGTGCCTGTCAGGTCCATCGTGGAATCGATGGTGGGCCGATCCCTTGACCGCATGTTCCCCGCCGTGCCTTTGCCCAGCGATGAGGTGACGCTGGCTGTCAGCGGCCTGACCTCTCCCACCAACACCTTCCGCGACATCTCGTTTTCCGTGAAGAAAGGTGAGGTGTTCGGGATTGCGGGCCTGATGGGTGCCGGACGCACGGAACTTGTCCGCGCCATCACCGGGGCCGATCCGATTGCACGCGGCAGCGTCACGCTGAATGGTCAGGAGATCACCCCCCGCTCCCCCATCGACGCCATCCGCAACGGCATGGTTCTGGTGCCCGAAGATCGCAAGCTGCAAGGCGTGGTGCTGGATCATTCCATCGCAGAAAACATCGGTTACGCCAACCTGCCGGAACTGACGCGCGGCGGCTGGATCACGGCGCGCAAGCTGAATGCCTTTGCCGACGGGTTCATCACGAAATTCGGCGTCAAGGGGCATGGTGGGCAGAACGCGGGCGAGTTGTCCGGTGGCAATCAGCAAAAGGTGGTGCTGGCCAAATGGCTGGCCCGCAATCCGCGTGTGGTGGTGTTGGACGAACCCACGCGCGGCATTGATGTCGGCGCAAGGTCATCGATTTACGAATTGATCATGGACCTCGCACGCAATGGCGTGTCGGTCATCGTGGTCAGCTCTGACCTTGAAGAGGTGCTGGGCGTGTCCAACCGCATCATGGTCATGGCACAGGGCAAACAGGCCGGTATCCTTGACCGACAGGACGCAAATGATGTCTCGATCATGGAATTGGCGACACTTTAACCGCAGGAACGATGGATATGTCGGGGATCACTTTGAACGCGCCGAAACTGTTTGACCTTTCCGGGCAGGTCGCCCTTGTGACGGGCGCGGGCAGCGGCATCGGGCAGCGCATCGCCATGGGTCTGGCCCAATGCGGCGCGGATGTTGCGCTTCTGGACCGTCGCACCGATGACGGCTTAGCGCGGACAGCAGAGTTCATCGCCGCCACCGGCCGGCGCAGCCTGCAAATCGCCGCCGACGTGACATCGGGGGCCGCCCTGACCGAGGCTGTCGCGCAGACCGAGGCAGACCTTGGCCCGCTGACACTGGCCCTGAACGCCGCCGGCATCGCCAATGCCAACCCGGCGGAAGCGATGGAGGAGGCCCAGTTCCAGACCATGATGGACATCAACCTGAAGGGCGTGTTCCTGTCCTGTCAGGCCGAGGCGCGGGCGATGCTGAAAAACGGGCGCGGCGCGATCGTCAACATCGCCTCGATGTCCGGGGTGATCGTCAACCGGGGCCTGTCGCAGTGCCATTACAACGCCTCAAAGGCGGGCGTGATCCACATGTCCAAGTCCATGGCGATGGAATGGGTCGGGCGCGGCATCCGGGTCAACACCATCAGCCCCGGCTATACCGCAACCCCGATGAACACGCGTCCCGAAATGGTGCATCAGACCAAGCTGTTTGAAGAACAGACCCCGATGCAGCGCATGGCCCATGTCGATGAAATGGTCGGCCCCGCCGTGTTCCTGTTGTCAGACGCCGCAAGCTATGTGACCGGCGTTGACCTGCTGGTCGATGGCGGTTTCTGCTGCTGGTAAGGCCGACCGACCAGAGCAAAGGACTGCGATAAGGCGGCCCTATTCATCGTCAGCCCGACGCCACCTCTCCGCGCGATGCTGTGCCGACGGCCAATCTTTGTTCATCGGAAGATTTTGCTTCACCTTCAAAAAAGGGCTGCCCAAGCGGGCGGCCCTAAATCTGTGGGGATGGCCGTGGACCAAGGTGCAAGATCGGCCCTCCTGAAACAGACCCGGCCTAGGTGGTGATTGGGCGCGATCGGATTGATCCGCCGCGCATCCAATTTGGCTTTCAGCCACTTGACCGGACGCCGAAGTTTGGTGGGTGGTGGCCACGAACGAATGGGTGGACTGATGCAAGGCCGGTGCCGCGTGACCCCTGTCTTGCCCCGTCGCAGGCCAAAGCAATCAAGGATGGGACGGACTGTGATCACCGTGATCACCGGCACCTGCGGCTTCGGGGGGTTGCTTCAAGGACGGGCGCGGATGGGACGGGTGTCTTGTCCCATCCGCGTTGTCCCATCGCTCACTCTACGGCGGTTTCGGTTCCGTCGCTGACCCAGAACTCCATCGCGACCTTTGCTTCGTTTGCCGTCAGGGTTCGTCTTGCGGTTGGTCCGTAGGCGTCGAAGTTGTGGCCATCCAGCGCGGGGAAGAGGGTCAGGACTTCTTCCCTTGCGTCTTCGGCCAGTGCGCCCCAGCCGACGTGGCCGGGGTGGAAGGACTCGGATGGGGCGCCTTCGGCCATGACGATTTCATGCGCGTCGAAGAGCATGTGGTGGTAGGTCACCATGCCATCCTCTGCCGGGCCACCCTCCTCGCGGCGGATGGTCTGGTCGTTGAGCAGGAGTTTGGCCGCGACCAGCACCTCCGCCTCGTCGAACAAGAGTTCCGCCTGCCAGCCTTGCAGCAGCATCCGGTGTTGCGGGCTGACGCGCAGGGGGCGGGTGTTGCCCAAGGTGCCGGCCTCGATCACGATGGGGGCGAGTTTGCCCTTGGCCGCGACCGTGGTGGCCCCGATCCAGCGGATCGGTTGGTAGCCGTGGTCCATGGTCCAGACCATGTCGCCGGGGGCCAGCGTTTCAATCGCGCGCTCGCCCTCGGCGGTCAGGATCATCGTGCCGCTGGTGAAGCAGACGATGGCGGTGTTCTCGACGTTGAACTGATCCGCCGCCAGACCTGCGCCTGCGATCTGCAGGTTGCCCGCCTGTTGCAGGATGCCGTCATCGGCGAAGTCCGCCTTCATCCAGGCCAGGGCATTGGTAAAGGTGGTGCCATTGGCGGCGTTGAAGGCCGCGAGCTTGGCCGCATCATAAAAGCCCGAGAGGTCAACGAAGTCATTGTCGTCATTCGGTCCCGGGGTCTTGCCGCCGGTGATGCCGGTCGTGCCGTCAAAGTCGGTGATCCGGTCCGCCGTGCCATCGGCCACGAACACATCCGCGCCCGCGCCCCCGGTCAGCGCATCGACCCCCGCCCCGCCGGTCAGACGGTCGCGACCCTGACCGCCACTCAGCGTGTCATTGCCCTCGCCGCCCAGCAGCGTGTCATCGTCAAGGCCACCGTCGAGGCTGTCCGCCCCGGCATCGCCCGACAGGCTGTCATTGTCGTCGCCGCCAAAGAGCGTGTCACTGCCATCGCCGCCGCTGATGGTGTCAGCGTTGTTCGACGTGAAGGGGTCGCTGCCGTCATTGGGCAGGTCCGCCGCCGTGGGCGCCGTCTGACCACCGTAAAGCAGGTCATTGCCCAGACCGCCGAGGATGCTGTCGCGCCCCTCGTCGCCCACCACCGTGTCATCGCCATCGCCAGCGGTGACCGTGTCATTGTCCACGCCCGCATCGATGCTGTCGGCCCCGTCGCCACCGTCGATCAGGTCGGCATCGTCGCCGGTCAGGATGGTATCGTTACCAGCACCACCCTCGACCGTGTCGCGGTCGTCGTTCGGGTCGGGGTCCGAGAAGGCCCCGGCCGCATCCGGCGTCGCCGCCGTGGCGCGGGTGTTGATGATGTCGTCGCCATCGCCACCCGAGGCACTATCGCGCCCGTCGCCGCCCAGCAGGCTGTCATTGCCCGCCCCGCCGTCCATGACATCGTTGCCCGCATTGCCGGTCAGCGTATCCGCGCCAGCCTCGCCACGCAGAGTGTCGTCACCTGCGTCGCCCTCCAGCGTGTCGGACCCTTCGCCACCGAAGAGGGAATCCTCGCCCGCGCCCCCGGCGAGGGAGTCATCGCCGATGCCGCCCAACAGCGTGTCATTGCCGCCATCGCCCAGCAGGCGGTCGTTGCCGTCGCCGCCGAGGATGCTGTCATTGCCCGCGCCACCTGCAACGCTGTCATTGCCGGTTCCGGCCTGCACCGTGTCATTGCCCAGACCCGCCGCGATGGTGTCATTGCCCGCGCCGCTGTCGATCACATCATCAAGGCCATCGGCCCCGTCGATCTGGTCGCCTTGGGCATCGGTAAAGCCCACCGGCATCACATCATCGCCCGGCGTGCCATCGACCACGTTGTTGGCCGAGGTCAGCACCGTCTCGATCTCTGAGAAGGCGATGGTGACCGTCGCACCACCCGCATTCTGATAGGTCGCCGTGCCAGACTCCGAGGTGCCGGTCAGCGGATCGGGGTTGGTGTAGGTGATCACCACCCCGGTCAGGCCGCGCAGGTCCAGCACATCGCCGATCCGCGCCGGAGCGCCCGGGTTGTTGGTCGGGTCGGTCAGATCCTCGCCCACCTCGCCGCCCGTCACCGTGATCGTGCCCGCCCCGGTCAGACCCGGATCGAAGCGGAACTCATCGTCACCCGCGCCGCCCTGGGCGCTGTCGCCTGCGCCAAGGATGAGGTCATCATCGCCCAGACCGCCCGCCAGCGTATCCGTGCCCTCGCCACCCGTCAGGGTGTCCGACCCATCGCCGCCGGTCAGGCTGTCATTGCCGCCGCCGCCGCTCAGCGAGTCATTGCCCTGACCGCCGTCGAGCGTATCCGTGCCCTCCCCGCCCGAGAGCGTATCCGCGCCATCGCCGCCCGACAGGCTGTCATTGCCCGCGCCACCGTCCAGCGTATCCGCGCCCGGACCCGAGCCACCGGTCAGCGTGTCATCGCCATCGCCGCCACTCAGGCTGTCATTGCCCTGACCGCCGTCCAGAGAGTCATTGCCCTGACCCCCATCGACGGTGTCATTGCCATCGCCGCCCGCCAGCGAGTCATCCCCGCCGCCGCCATTGACCGAGTCATTCCCGGCCCCGGCGTCCAGCGTGTCATTGCCGCCCGAACCGGTGACCGTGTCATTGCCCGAACCCAGCACGACCTTCTCAATCTCGGAGAAGGCCAGCGTGCCCGACGGTCCGCTCAGCGTGCCGGATTCCGGGGTGGCCAGCGTCAGCACCACATCCTCGGTCACAGCCCCACCGTCGAGCGTGTCGCCGGTGACCTCGCCGGTCTCGCCGCCGACAATGCTGTCGGCACCGAAGCCGTTGGTCAGGGTGAACAGATCATCCCCGCCGCCGCCAAGCAGCGTATCGGGGCCAGCCCCGCCCGCAAGCGTATCCCGCCCATCGCCGCCCGAGACGCTGTCCGCCCCATCGCCGCCCGCGAGCGAGTCATTCCCCGCCCCACCATCAAGCGTATCGTTGCCGATGCCGCCATCGACGGTGTCATTGCCATCCCCCGCCGCGACCGAGTCATTGCCCGCCCCTGCGCAGACCGAGTCATTACCCGCCCCGGTGTCGACGGTGTCATTGCCAGCGGAGCCATTGACCGTGTCATTGCCAGACCCCAGCAAGACCTTCTCGATCTCGGAGAAGGTCACGGTGCCCGACGGCCCGCTCAGCGTGCCCGACTCTGGGGTTGCCAGCGTCAGCACCACGTCCTCGGTCACAGCCCCACCGTCGAGCGTGTCGCCGGTGACCTCCCCGGTCTCGCCGCCGACGATGCTGTCGGCACCGAAGCCGTTGGTCAGGGTGAAGAGGTCATCCCCGCCCTCACCGCGCAGGGTATCGGGGCCAGCCCCGCCCGCAAGCGTATCCCGCCCGTCGCCGCCGCTCAGGCTGTCCGCGCCATCGCCGCCCGAGAGCGAGTCATTGCCTGCGCCGCCATCCAGCGTGTCGTTGCCGATGCCCCCATCCACGGTGTCATTGCCATCGCCCGCCGCGACGGAGTCATTGCCTGCCCCTGCGGCAACCGAGTCATTCCCGGCCCCCGCATCGACAGTATCCGACCCATCGCCCGCATCGACGGTGTCATCGCCTGTCCCCGCCGTGACGGAGTCATTCCCCGCCCCAGCAGTAACCGAGTCATTCCCGGCCCCGGTATCAACCGTGTCATTGCCAGCGGAACCGGTGACCGTGTCATTGCCCGCGCCCAGAAGCACCGTCTCGATCTCGGAGAAGGCCACCGTGCCGGTGCTGGCGGTGATCGTGCCGCTCTCGGGGGAGGCGAGCGTCAGCGCCACGCCTTCCGCCAAAGGCCGGGTGTCGATGGTGTCGCCCACCACTTCGCCGCTCTCACCGCCGGTGATTGTGTCGGTGCCAAAGCCCGGGGCCAGCAGGAACAGGTCATCGCCGCCGTCGCCCGCCAGCGCGTCATTGCCTGCGCCTGCGGCCAGCGTGTCGTTGCCCGCGCCACCGGCCACCGTGTCATTGCCTGCGCCGCCGTCGAGACTGTCAGCATCCGCCCCGCCATCCAGACGGTCCTCGCCCGCGCCACCCGAGAGCGTATCCGCGCCCTCGTCCCCCGCCAGCGTATCCGCCCCGTCGCCGCCCGTCAGGCTGTCTGCGCCGATGCCGCCCGACAGGCTGTCATTATCAGCCCCGCCGTCCAGCGTGTCATCGCCATCGCCGCCGGCGACGGTGTCATTGCCTGCGCCTGCGGTGACAACATCATTCCCGGCCCCGGCCTCCAGGCTGTCATTGCCCGCGCCGCCATCGACCGTGTCCTGACCGGCGCCTGCATCAATGCGGTCATCGCCTGCGCCTGCCGCGACGACATCCGCCCCGTCGCCCGCCGCCACCGTGTCATTGCCGGACCCGCCGGTGACAGAGTCATTGCCCGCCCCGGTATCCAGATTGATCGGCCCCGTCGCCGCCCCGCCGTTCACGGTATCGGCCCCCGTGCCGGTCAGCACGCGCTCGATCTCGCCGAAGGTCAGGTCCACCTCTGCATCGGCGTCCAGACCGCCCACCGTCCCCGACTCCGGGTTCGCGCCATAGCTCAGCGTGACCGGGGCCGTGACCCCCGACAGGTCCAGCACATCGCCCGCATCGCCATTCGCCGCGTCCTCGGGCGCGCCCGACATCCCGTCCAGACCGCCGTCGATCACTGCCGCGATATCCGCCGCCCCGTCCGAGGCGTCCAGCGTGAAGACATCATCCCCCGCGCCGCCCATCGCGACATCCGCGCCGCCGACCGCGATGTCGTCATCGCCCGCCCCGCCCGACAGCATATCCGCGCCCGCGCCACCGGCCAGCGTGTCCGACCCGGCATCGCCCGTCAGGCTGTCCGCGCCATCCCCGCCCGAGAGTTGGTCCGCATCGGCCCCGCCCGCCAGCGTGTCATCGCCCGCGCCACCCGACAGCGTGTCACGGCCAGCGTCCCCGCTCAGGCTGTCATTCTCGGCCCCGCCAAAGAGCGAGTCATTGCCCTGGCCCCCCGACAGCGTGTCCGCCCCGGCATCGCCAGCCAGCGTGTCATCGCCATCCTCGCCCGACAGGCTGTCATTGCCGACATTGCCGGACAGAGAGTCATTGCCCGTCCCGCCCAGCACCGTGTCATTGCCCTGACCGGCATCCACCGTGTCATTGCCCTGACCCGCATCGATCGTGTCGTTCAGCCCGTCCGGGCCATCGACCCGGTCGCCCTGCGCATCGGCATAGGGCAGACCGCCGGGGCCAGAGGTCGGCGTCATAGTGTCCGCGCCCGAGGTGCCGTCGACCACGCCATTGCTGTCCAGAAACTGGATCGTCACCGTCTGGCCAAGGCTGTTTTGATAGCTCGCCGTGCCTGACTCCGCCGTGGCAAAGGCCACCGTCGCCCCGGTCAGACCGCGCAGGTCCAGAACGTCGCCCGACCCGCCATTGACGGTGTCGGTCAGATCCTCGCCCGTCTCGCCGCCGACAACCGTGATCGTCGCCGTGCCCGCCAGCGCCGGATCCACCCGGAACTCATCATCGCCCGCGTCGCCCGTCGCCCGGTCGCCCGCGCCGACGGTCAGATCGTCGTCGCTGTTGCCGCCCGTCAGCGTGGCATTGCCCGCGCCGCCCGCCAGCAGGTCCGACCCGTCGCCACCCG
>NKIT01000023.1 GCA_002256185.1 Rhodobacteraceae bacterium PARR1
CCGCTTGGTCGATATTCTGGGATGGAGCCGCGCCGACGCAAATCGCCGCGCATTGGAACTGCTGACCGAGGTGCAGATTCCCAATCCGGACCGGGTGCTGCGGTCCTATCCACATGAATTGTCGGGGGGTATGCGCCAGCGCATCCTGATCGCATCCGCCTTTGCGGCCGAGCCGAAACTGATCGTGGCGGATGAGCCGACGACGGCGCTGGATGTGACGGTGCAGAAACAGATTCTCAAACTGATCGCCGGGATGCAGGCGCGGCATGGGACAGCGCTTTTGTTCGTGACGCATGACCTTGGCGTGGTGTCCAAGGTCTGCCAGCGGCTGAGCGTGCTTTATGCCGGGATGGTGGTCGAGGATACCAGCGTCGCCGATTTCTTTGCCGCGCCGCGCCATGCCTATTCGGCGGCCTTGTTGGCGGCGACGCCGAAATACACCGATCCGGCGGCGGGATTGCAGCCGGTGCCCGATGCCGTCATCGCAGAGGTGCGGGCCGAGGTGGCGGCGTTTGACCGGGGTGCCGCGCATGGCTGATCTTTACCGTATTGAGGATTTGCGCCTGTCGCTGGCGGATATGACCTCAAAACCGCTGTTTGGGGCGGCCCCCCGGATAGAAATCCTGAAAGGCCTGAACTTCACCATCCCCAAAGGCGCAGTGGTGGGGATTGTTGGCGGGTCGGGGTCGGGTAAATCCACCCTTGGCCGGGCCTTGGTGCGGTTGTTGGAACCGTCTGGCGGGGCGATCCGCTTTGACGGGACGGACATCACCCATCTGCCGGAAACCGCGCTGCGCCCGCTCAGACGGCGGATGCAGATGATCTTTCAAGACCCGATGAGTTCTTTGAACCCGCGTCATCGGGTGGGGACGATCATCGCCGAACCCCTGCGTTTGCACGGCTTTGACGCCATCCCTGACCGTGTCGCGCGGGCTTTGGATCATGTCGGCCTGCCGCAATCCTTTGCCAGCCGTTATCCGCATGAACTGTCCGGCGGGCAGCGTCAGCGCATCGGCATCGCCCGCGCCATCGCGCTGGAGCCGGATTTCATTCTGGCGGATGAGATCGTGTCGGGGCTGGATGTGTCATCCCAAGCGCAGGTCTTGAACCTGTTGGAACGGTTGGTGGCTGACCTTGGCCTGACGCTGGCCTTTATCAGCCATGACCTGAGCGTGATCCGCCGACTGTGCCAGCGGACCATCGTGCTTTATCGCGGTGAGATTGTTGAGGACCGGCCCACGGCGGACCTCTTTGCCGATCCGCAGGCCGCCTATACGCGGGAATTGCTGGAAGCGATCCCCCTGCCCGATCCGTCTCAGGTCTGGGCCTGAGGGGCCGAGGCTGGTGCGGAAACGGGGCGGCGTTCGGGGTCGACCGGGTTCATCAGGCTTTCCAGCTTGGCCTTCACATCCGCAGGCCAGAGCATCGACGTGTGACTGTCCAGCCAGCTTGCGGCCAAAACCTGCTCCACCGACCAGCGGTGTTCCTCGCCGCAATGGATGGTGTGATTGATCCGGACCGAAGATTTTCCGACCTTCAGGATCGTCAGCCGAAAGGTCAGCTTGTCGCCAAAGAACGACGGCTTGGAAAAATCGCAGGACAGGTGAACGGTGGGGGTGCCCCAGCGTTCCTTCCAGATGATTTCATGCCAAGGATAGCCGATATGGGACCAAAACTCCTCAACCACGCCATTCAGGATGTTCAGATAGGCTGGGTAATAGGCCGTCCCTGAAATGTCGCAATCGCCGAAGTTCAGCATCCGGTCAGTGGTAAAGCAGACGGTCATCGGTCCCCCCATTGGCGTTTTGCCCAAGGCGACGTGAAACCGCCGCCAAGGTCAAGAGGCCAGACGACGCGCCTCACGAAAGGACACCAACCGGCGCGAGCTTTCGTCCCACAGGTGCAGGTTCACCGACCGCAGGCTGTCCCACAGCGTCAGTCGTTTCATCTGCGCCAGTTCCTTGTGATCGCGCAGGATCTGCGGCAGGCGGTAGAACGGGATGCGGCTGTACAGGTGATGCACATGGTGGATGCCGATATTGGCCGACAGCCAGCGCAGGGGTTGCGGCAGGACGTAATGCGACGACCCGGCCAAGGCGGCCTCGTGCAACTGCCAATCGTCGCCCTTTGACCAATGGGTGTCTTCGAACTGGTGCTGCACATAGAACAGCCACACGCCGATGGACCCCGCGATGATCGATGTCGGCAGGAAAATCAGCAGGAACGGCAGCAAACCGCCAAACCAGATGATCGCACCCAGCACCAGCGCAAGCGCGGCATTGGTGCCCCAAGCCGATCCCCAGAAGCGCCAGCCCGACCGCATCAGACCGACCGGCAGGCGGTTTTGCAGCAAGAACAGATAGCTTGGCCCCAGCACAAACAGTGTGAACGGATGACGGTAGGCGCGATAGAGCACCCGCCCGAACCAGCCGCGTGCGCGATATTCGGCCACGGTCAGGGTCATGACATCACCAATGCCGCGCTGATCCAGATTGCCGTGCTGGGCGTGGTGCATCGCATGGGTGCGCCGCCAGACGTCATAGGGGGTCAGCGTCAGCACGCCCAGAAACCGGCCGACCCAATCCTGCGCCGTGCGATTGGGGAAGAACGAGGCATGACCGCAATCGTGCTGGATGCAGAACAGCCGGACCAGAAACAGCGCGTTGACCGTGGAAATTGCCAGCGTCAGCCAGAGGCTTACAGAAATAGCGGCCCAAGCCAGCGCCCAAAGCGCAAAGAACGGAATCAGCGTGGCGGTTAGCTCCCACACACTGCGCCGAACCGAAGGTTCGCGGTAGCGGGCGAGGATTGCCACCCAATCCTTGGCTTGCCGCCCGGTCGGCTGCGCCGTGTCTTGTTCCGTCGAAGTCATTCCGCAAGCACCTTTATGCCCCTTTGTCCCAACACGCCCTAACATGCCTCAGGTCAAAGCGATATGGCCAGTCGGTCGCATCAGCAAAAACGGGCGCCGTTTGGGCGCCCGCTATCCTTTTGAGAGTGCGATATCGCGTCGCGACAGGGTCACATCGTGCTGAACAGGATCTCCACACGCCGGTCAACGGTCGGATCGGCAACCGATGGATCGCTGGAAATGTTTTCCTGACTCCCCATCCCCAGAAGCTGCATCCGCACCGGTTGCGCCCCGCGTTTCGCCAGTTCTTCCGCAGCCCGGCTGGCGCGCTGCTGGTCCAGTTCGGCGGCGTTCTCATCTTTGGACACATGCCCGACGATCCGCACGGCGGTATTGTCGTATTGCACCAGATATGCAGCGGCCTCGTCGAAAACGGCGGCAGCCTCTTCGTCCGGGGTCGCGCTGTCCTTTTCAAAGAACACGAAGAAGGCCGTGGGAACGGGCTTGCCCTTTACATTGGGCGTGCCGACACATCCGGCCAGTGCAAGAGCAAGGCCTAGCACTATGCAGCGTCTAAGGGTGATCATCGGTTTTTGTCCTCGTCACAATACCCACTATACCCACATTGCATCAATTCTGAGCCGGGGGAAACGTTGCGACCGTGTTATCGCCATTGGGGGCAGAGATTGCGGTCAGAACCACCACGCCGTTTACCTTCAATTCCCGGACGAGTTTATCCTCAGTCGCGACGGATTTGGCTTCCGTCGTGACGGCCCAGTCACCGGCACGACCCGCCGTTTGGGTCGTAACGGTGGTGCCGTCGTCATAGACTCCCGCCCAAGTCGCGGTTTCCTGCGAACTGCCCGGCGCTGTGACATTCCCCTTGTCGCTCACGATCGGATAAACGACCGGCGGCGATGGCGGCGGCGTCAAGACAGCGGGTTTGATTTCCGACAGGCAGGACGGATAGCTGGCCAGATAGGACGGTTTGACCATGCCGCAGGCCACGGCGACCTTGGTGCGCAGGCGCGGGATCGTCACAAAGCCCGTCACTTCGGTCACGGTGCGGCGGTTCAGTGCTTCACGGCTGTCTGCCGGGATGATCGGTTTGGTTTCGCCATAGCTGACAAGCGCTTCCAACTGATCGGACGGCACGCCTTTGCCGGCAAGGTATGCCACAACGGTTTCGGCGCGGCGCTTGGCCAGATCGAAGTTATAGCCTTCGTTGCCCACCAGATCGGTGTGCCCGAAGACCGAGAAGCGCAGGTTTACAAAGCGCAGCATCCAAGCTGCCTGCACATCAAGAATTGCGGCCCCGGCGGGTGTCAGGTCGGCCTTGTCGAATTCAAAGTTGACGATCGGTGCAACTTCGGCGGCGAAACGCGAATTCAGGCTGGCGATGTCTGCCGCCTGACCGGGTGTCAGGTCCGACAGCTTTACATAGCCTTCGCAGCCCGAAACCTTGTTCACGGCGCGGTCGATCAGATGCTCGCACAGCGTGCCTGCCGGAACGCTGCGGCCATCCGCGACGATCAGGACCGGGCCAGATGCGGCAGGCGCTGCCCCGGAGGTGGACAGCGGAACCGAGGCTTGCTCGTTCACACAGCCAGCGACAAGACCCGCAAAGAGCAGGGCGGAAAGGACGGGTTTCAAGGTCATGGTCACTCCAGGCTTGGATGCAGATCGGCCAGTCGCGTGGGACGACGGGTCACGACCCGAAGAAACCCGCGTTCAAAAGCGGCGGATTCGTGAAATCGATGGGCAGTTGGGACGGGATGGTGAACTTCGAGTCTGCAAACAACGACTCGATCTGCACCATGGGTTTGGCATTCATGAAGTCTTCGATCCGTGCCTCATGCTGTGCGTTCAGGCCGATGATCATTGAGTCGACCATCTGCAACTGGGCATGCGCATAGCTGGAGATAACAGTCTGCCACTGTGACGCATAGGCTTCCGCAGACAGCGCAATGGCATCATCGCGCGGCGATGCCGGAACAAGTTCGGCCAGACGGGTGCGCATTGACGCAACAATTGTCAAAGTCTGGGCGTTCTGGGCTGCAATGATGGCTTGCGGCGAAGAGATCGGCGCAGTGACAAGTACAGCCGTTGGCACCGGAACGGCAGGGATTTCCTCTGCCAGGACCGGTGCGACATTCGACAGGATGGCGACCAGACATAGTCCCCTGACGGAAAGGATACGCATTTTTTACCTCCGGCTGATGGTACAACCGCGCTTCGCGACCATCGCCTCGAACTTGGCAGAGGCGTTCTTTGGCACGACGACGGTGCAATTCGCCGCCATTGCGCCGAGGGAAGCCTCGACCTGACGGTCTGTGTTGGAATTGGCGCTCGTGGACACCCGCGGTGCATTGGCGCGCGGATGGGCAGAGCTGACCTCGGTGCCCGGAGCGGTGACGTTATAGCCAAGCTCTTTGAAGGCGTCAGACAGGATCGGGTCTTGCATCATCACCACGATGGCGACGCGCTTGAGTTCGTTTGATTCCGTTGAGGGCATATGTTCCGCCGCGCCAATCAGGGTTTGCACCCAGTTTCGGCGTTGGCAGGATTCGTCATCAAAGGACCGTCCGCCGCCGATCCCGAAACCGGGAAGCGAGGCTGAGACACCGCCCGAGACGCCCATACAGGCCCCCCCGGCAAAGCTGGGAAGGGATGGTGCGTTGCCCATCGCTCGTCCGCTGTTGTTGGAAAAGTCGAAAACGTTGCCGCCCGACTGGGCCTGCGCATCGTTGCCAACGCTGTTGGACGCGGTGATGCCGGACACCTGCGCATTCGAGGCAGAGTTGGTTGCGCTGCCATCCAGCGTGCTATTCTGGGCGAAAGCTGCGCCAGAACACAGACCAAATGTCAGCAGCAGCGCGGCCGCAGCTTTCATATACGCAAATTTCATTTGGCCGATCCACCTTGGGCGACGATTGAGGGTACAAAGTGGGTCAGGCCATGATGGCCTGACCCGGTGTTGATTGCCGACCAGAGTGATCAGAGCGGGTTGTTGCTGCTGAAGAACGAGCCGGTCTGGTTGCGGGTGCCTTCGCCCGAAGCAGCGCCGCCGCCGGTGAAGAAACCACCGGTCGAGGTGGTGATCGACACGGTGCCGTTGCCTGCGTTCGACACGGAGATCGCGATCTCGTTGTCGGCGCCGGTCAGGTCCGAGGTCACGTCAAACAACGCACCAAAGCCGCTGCCGCTGCCGTTCACAAGCGAGGCGGTGCCCAGGTTCACACCCGAGGAACCATCGCCGATAACCGACGACGAACCGTAGGCGTCAGCCGTGTTGGCTTCGCCAACGGTCAGACCGTTCGCGCCGGCAAACAGGCCCGAGGTGCCCAGCAGTTGCAGGGTGTTGGCGGTCGACAGCGAACCGTTCAGCGAACCCTGCGATGCAGCGCTGGCCGACGAGGTGCCCGAAGCGGTGTCAGTGGTGCCCGAAGTGCCGGTGTCAGCCGACGCTGCGCCAGCCGAACCCAACGAAGCGATGGCTTCGCCGCGTGCAATGACCGAACCCAGGCCAACCATGGCGCCGGAGGTGGTGATTTCGCGGGTGAAGTCGAGTTCGGAGTTGACGGTTGCCGAAGCGCCCGCACCGACCAGACCCGGGATTTGTGCGTTGTTGAACTCAAGACCCGACGAAGCAGCGCCGGTCAGGTTCATGTTCGCAACCGAACGCGACAGGGTCAGCGCGCCGGTGCCGACGCCATTGACGGCCACTTGGCCGCCGATGATGAAGCCGGTCTGGTCGGGCGAAAGCACCGAAACCGAAGCGGCGAAGGTGTTTGCCGAAGTGTCAGCCATTGCATAGCCGGTCGCGCCGAAAAGGGCGGCGATAGCGATGAGGCTCGTGGAGTGCCTAATTTTCATTTCATACCTCTGTTGCGTTAGACGGGACGTCGGAATTAACTATTCTTAATCCCACCGACATTGACATGCTTCTTGTCGGTCCCGCCTGTCAAGTGAGTAGAAGATTACTGAACGTCATCAGACTGTTAAACCAGACGCGTTTCAGGATTTGACCGTAAAAAACCGTTTACAAGGCATTGATAACGCTTGGTTTAAATTACGGATACTATCGAAATGGATGGAAATTGCAGACGTCTGACTGAAACTATCAAAGGCAAATTTTAAACTGACGAAAGTATGTATTAGCCAAACGTATGTATCGAAAGTTTGCGGCACTTCGCGAGATTAAATTTGCATCCTCTACACCACAATTGATTATGCCAGCGCCCCCCGCCTCACCGTAAGATGTTCAGATTGGTGAAAACCCAACTCAAAGGAGAATCGACCTCTATCGAAAGACAAAAATCCATTCCTCGCCGCCGCCGCGCGAATCGGTGCAGCCCAGAGGTGCACCGCGGGACCGGTTCAGTTGCGGGCGAAAACGCGGGCGGGATCGGTGCGGGCGATGCGCAGGGTCGGCCACAGGACGGCAGCCAGAACGACCATCAGTGTCGCCAGCGCGATGATCGGCGCATGGGACCAGACGGGCTGGAACAAAAGCTCGATCCGCTGATTGGTCGACTCGCCCGACAGGTCCGCCGCGACCCGCGCACTTTCGGTCAGATGCGCCATCAGCGCCGATGTCAGCCGGTCCGCCAAGGCAAAGCCTGCCAGCATGCCCGCGATGGTCAGGGTCAGAATCCCGATCACCTCGGTCGCCAGCACATCGCCGCGCCGCATGCCCAAGACGCGCGACAGGGCGAGTTCGCCTTCACGCAGACGGGCCGAGATGACGATGTTGGTGAACAGAACCAGCGCCACCACGCCCGACACCAGCGCCAGCAGGGGCGCGACGATGCCAAAGGCGGCGGATTTCAAGTCCAGCACCCAAAGGTATTTCCAGATCTCAGCCTCGGGCCGGAAGCCTTGGCGCGACAGGTCCGCGATGCGCGGCACCACGTTGTCAATGTCGCGCAGGTAGATGTGCAGCATGTCCTGCCATGGCCATTCGGTCAGCGCCGACAGGTCCGCGCCCTGCTCCCATGCGGAATGGTCGGCGGTCAGCGGCAGCGCCAGCTTTCCGGTGCGGTCACGCTTGATGGCGTCCAGTGCAACCAGCAATTGGTTCGGCAGGTAGAATTGCCGATCGCCCTCGCCCTTCAGGATCACGCCGGTGATGGTCAGCACCAGTGGTTCCTTGCCCACCTCTTTGCCGGTCCGGCCAAAGCGCGGCACCGCAGCGGCAAGGCGTTTGCCGACAAAACCCTGCCAATCGGTGCCGTCGCCCGCATCGGGCAGACCGAATACATCCACCAGAAAATCCGTGGTGGCGATCATGTCCAGCGTCTGGGAGTCCTTTGCGAACCCCTGCCCCGCGACAAAGCGGAACAGCCCGAGTTCCGGGTCATCCGCATGCAGGCCCAGCGTCGGGAAGGGGCGACCCTTCGCCTCGGCCGTGCCGTCTTCGCCCAAGATAGTCAGCGTCGTCGCCCGCCGCGCGGTCACGGCGGATACATCCGGGGCTTGCGCCAGTTCGGCCTGTAGGGGGAAGCGGTCATCCTTGGCCATATCCGCCTTGCGCGGTTTCAGCGTCAGACGTGTCAGGCGCGACCCATCGGCAATGGTCTGTTCGGTAAAGGCATCCAAGCCCGCGACAAGCGAGGTGAAAATCGCCACCTGCGCCGTTCCTGCCACCAGCGCGATCAACGTCAGCAGCGCAAACAGCGGCCGCCGCATCAGATCGCGCCACGCGCCCAACACCAGCCGTCGCGCACCAAGGCGCGGCCACCAGCCACCCAAGCGTGCCGGTTCGGGCTTGGGTTGCACCGGGGCGGCGTGTTGCGTGGCATCCCCGCCCAAGTCCTGCAAACGCCCGTCTTTCAACAGAAACTGCCGCCCGATGTCGAAAAACACATCGTCATGGCTGACAACAACCACCGTCGCGCCCGCGCGGTGCAGCGCCTGCAACCGCGCCACGACCTGCTGTTTTGACGCCTCATCCAGACTGGCGGTCGGCTCATCGGCAAGGATCAACGCCGGTTGCCGGATCATCGCCCGTGCAAGCGCCGCGCGTTGGCGTTGCCCGCCGGATGCGGCAGCGGGGGACAGGTCCAGCACCCCGGCGGCAATCTCTTCGGGGCGAAAGGCAAAGGCCACCGCTTCGGCCTTGCGCGCGGCGGCCTCTGTCGCCTCCAGCCGGGCAAAGACCAAGGGCAGCGCGATGTTTTCGCCCAAACTCAGGTGCGGCAGCAATCGCCCGTCCTGAAACACAAAGCCAATCCCCGCCATCAGCCATTCATCGCGGTTCGCATCCGACAGCGCCGCGACATCGGTCCCGGCCATGCGAAAGCTGCCGTCATGGCCCGCGTCCAACAGCCCAAGGATGCGCAAAAGCGTGGTCTTGCCCGCCCCGCTTTGCCCCCGGATCACCGTGAATGTGCCGCGCGGGATGGTCAGGTCAATGCCATCCAGCACCGCAACCGCGCCCTGCGGTCCGGCAAAACGGCGGCCAAGGCCGCGAAGGTCGATCAGGTTCTCCAACGATCCGACCTCGCTTATGGCAAGGCCGTGATGGGCATCCAGACGGCCTCGCCCGAGTCAAATTCGGCCATACGTGCGTTCAGGAACGCATCCAACCCCGCCGCGCCATCCTGCAACCGCTTGGCAAAGCTGGCGCGTTCACCGGGGGTCAGCGCATCGAGGTATTCAAGGTTGAACTCCAAAAGCCCCGACTTGAACTTGACCCCCAACTGCCGTTGCAGCGTTTCGGCGATGGTCTCGGCAGGGTCCACCTCTTCGCCCGCGATGGCCGCCAAGGATTGCGCAACCGACCGATGCAGCGATTCCGAATCCACCCCGGTCACGGACAGCACCGACATGAGGTTGATCAACTCCAGCAGCGTATCTTTGCTGATCTGGACGTTGGGTTCCATCAAGTCGGGCGTTTCGATCATGAAACCGGGCTGCACGAGGATGCCATCCTCACCCTTGGCGATGTTAAAGGCGATCCCGGCTTCGCGCAGGCGTTCCAGCTTTTCGCCGTCGATCACCTCAAGCGGGATGGCGGCGGCACCGTCGAAGTCATAGATTTTGCCGACAACTTCGCGCCCCGCGTCGATTTCCTTGGTGGTGCGTTCTTGCAAGACGGTGGAAAGTGCGCCTGCGACGGCGGTGGAATCCACGCCCTCATTCCACGGCACAAACTCGCCTGAGGTCTCATTGGCAAGCGACGACAGCACCTGCGTCAGCATCTGCCCCGCTTTCGGCCCCGCCTGCACGGAAATGACCGGCACGCCTTCTTCGAACAGCCCGCGCGCCACGCCGATGGCGTCGATGCCTGCGGGGATGCGTTCGTCCAAGGCGCTGGTCGTCGCGGGTTTGGCGTCATCGTTCAGCACGGCCACGACGATCTTTTTCCCGGCATCGGCAGGCCAATCGTAAAGCTGCGCCGCATATTGCACGGCGTCGAGCACGGGTTCCGCATCATCGCCGCCGCCCGACATCGACACCGCCGCCTTTTCCAGCGCGGCAGAGGCTTCGGCCAGCGGCACGGCGGGCACAGCCTCCAGCGGGATGGGATCTCCGGCGTCGCGGTAGAACACAAAGCCGATCCGCAGGGCTTGGATGGTTTCGGGCGGCAGGGTGTCAATGGCATCGGCCAGACTGATGGCAACGGCCTTGGCAAAGCCCTCCATCGACCCGGTCGCATCAAAGGCGATGACTATGGTGGCAGAGGTCAGCGCCCGCGCCGCCGCATCCACCGCGCCATCCTTTAGCACAACGGCATCCGTCGAACGGATCGCGGCGGGCAGCAGCACGTCGAAATAGCGCCGCTCTGCCCGGCCCAGCAACTTGCCCTCATCCGAGGCGAGAACCGGATAGGGACGCGCGCCCTTTTCCCGGCGCAGGGTGGCGTCGATGTTTTCGCGGAAGGTCGGGGGGTTGGTCTTGTCATCCCCGGTTTCCATGAACTTCAAAAGCGCGTCGCGATTGTCCCATGCTGCAATCTCTGGCCGTTCGCCAAGGAAGGCGAGGTCAGAGAACGACAGCCCCTCTGCCGTGGGCCATTCGTATATCTGATCTTTGCGGACATAGCCGGTCAGGCCGGTTTCAGCCTCTGCCACCGACAGCGCGGCAAGGTCGGTCACGCGCAGGGCATCGCCGTCTTCGCAGATGACGTAATAGGGCTTCATCAGTTCCAGCGTAAAGACCGTCTCGGTCCCGCCCGCCTCGGCCATCGCTGTGATGCGGTCAGAGCCCGCAACGACCTTGCGGAAGAAGCCATCCTCGGTCCGTGCCATCTGGTCGGCGGTGCAGGCAAAGGCCGTCTGGGCCAGCATGCCAAGGCAAAGCGCCCCAAGTGCGGAAGTTGTCTTGATCTTCACCGTCATCTCTCCGCCGTAAATCCTTGGCCCGTCGCCGTTAAACTGATCGCCGTTTGCACGATCCGCGCCACTTCGCTGTCCACCGCCGCCGGGGGCAGCATCCCGTTGATCACATGATCGGCCCGCGCCCGGACGTTCGCCGCTTGCAGATCAAGGCAAGGGCGCACCAAGGCCTGATAGCCCTGCAAGAAACCGCCGATCCATCCGGCCATTTCGTCAGCCCCGGACCAGTGGTCCGCGTTCAGTGCCGCATCCAGTTTGCGGCACAGGGCCACGTCGCGGTCCACGTCAAGCCACAGGGACAGGGTGATCAGCGCGTCATGCGCGGGGGGCATCCGGCCCATCGGGGTTTCAAACACCACCGTCCCTTGGCGCGACAGGTCGCCCAGCACGGCATCCAATGCGGGGTCAAACATCGCCGCCACAGGCGCACCGCTGGCCAGCCACTGCTGCACCGTGGCGGGGTCAAGTTGGGTCAGGGTCTCAAAATCGTCAAAGGGCAGATGCACCGCCCCCAAGCGCCGCGCCAGAACGGCAGAGGCGCGGGATTTTCCTGCGCCGGGCACGCCACTGATCGCGATGACGGGATGGCGGGTCATGCCGCCCTCGCCGTCAAGACGAACCAACCGCAGTCGATGTGGGTTTCGGTGACGGTGATCGACAGGCCCATACCCGCCAGCATGTCGATATAGGTCTGCGGATCGCGGTAGAACGGCGCAAAGACCAGATTGGCGTAATCCATCGCCGTGCCAGAGGTCATGCCCGCAAAACGCCCGCGTTCTGCGATGATGATCCGGCCTCCGGGGGCAAGGGCGGCACGTGCGCGCGCCAAGATGTCGGCGGCATCGTCCAACGGCCAATCATGCAGCACGGATTTGAACAGCACCACATCGGGCGCCCCGCCCGCCACGCCGCGCCAATCATCCCGCCGCATGTCGCCGGGGGCAAAGGTCAGGCCGGGCACCGCGCCACGTTGTTCGCCAAGGGCGCAGACGGCAGGCAGGTCAAACACCACATGCAGCAGAGGGCGGATCACCGGGATCAACGCCCGCGCAAAGGCACCCGAATTGCCGCCCGGTTCCAGCACCAAAGACTCTGTCGGAATGTCGATCAGCGGCACCAGCGCGGGCGCTTCCGCCCGCGTCAGGGTGGAGACATAATCCACCCAAGGTTTCGTCGCGGCCACGGCAGCGGCAGAGGTGTCGCGCGCTTGGGAATAGTCAAAAAGCGTGAAGGTTTCCGCCCGTTCCATAAAGGCCTCGGGATCAGACAGGATCAGGTCGCCATAAAGCGCCACATCCCGGATCGCGGATCGCAAAAAGGCCAGCCGCGCGGTCACGCCATCGGCATCGGCGGCCATCTCGGCGGCCAGAAAGGCCCGCCCCGCCGCTGCCCCGGCATCCGCACCGGTCAAGTGCGGCAGGAACAGCGCGGCTTCGGCCATCAGGCCGGGGTCAGCGTTCGGGTCGGATATGAGAAAACGCCCGGCGCCGTCCGGTCCCGGCCAGCCCTTTGCCAGCAAACGATCCAGAACCTGCACGCCGGGAATGTGGCCGGGCAGAACCTCTGCCCAGCCGATGTTTTGGTTTCCGGTCACTCGACCTCGGCCGGGGCGGGTGCCGCCTTGGCCTTGGACTTGAACGTGGCCGGAGCGGTTTCTTCGGCAGCCGGGGCAGCCGCAGGCACCGGGGCCTTGTCGGCCAGACGGGTGATGTTCTGCAACGAATGCAGATGCACGAAGCACAGCTCCAGCTCATCCGTCGCGAACATTTCCTTCAGCGCCTCTTCCGGGATCGCCTTCAGACGCTCGCGGTTGATGGTGGTGAAACCGTTCAGCGTGCCGGCGCGGCCATCAGCGGTGGTGAAACGCGCCTGTGCCGGTTCCAGCAGGTCCAGTGCCACCAGACGCTGGCAGAACAGGCGGGTGCGTTCGAACTGCGCCTGATACTGCTGCACGAAGGTCAGCATGGTTTGCAGATACTGCGTGCGGTTGCCGTCGGTGTCGAACAAACGCTCGCCACGGCCTTCGCGGTTCAGGCCCGGATAGGTCTCATCGACGCACAGCGTGAAGTTGCCGCCATCCTGCGAGAACACGAAGGGATAACGACGCAGGAAGGCCGGCACATAGCCGCCCGTCCAGGCCCCTGCCGCATCGACGCACAGGTTCTGGCTGTCTTGCAGACCGAGGAGGACGGCCGGGAAGATCGCCTCGCCCTGACCCGCGAACACGATCGGATGATCGGGAACGGCGCTGGTGAATTCAGCCGCCAAAAGCGGAACCGAGTTCAGGTCGCGTGCAAAGTCAAAGGTGTCGAGCGCCTTGACCGAGACGTCACGATGCGCCTCGGAAGACAGGGGAACAACCCGCTCATAGATCAAAAGCTGTTTGGACAATTCGGACCTCCTGTGTCCTGGTTCTTGGTCCGGCCATGATCTTGCCCGGTTCTGGGGCTGTTTCAGGGTCGGAAGTATCCCGCACGATCAAAGCTGCCGACCGGCGGTATTGCGGTTGTGCAGGCCATGCATCATGCCCTGTTGGCAAGAATACGGGCACCTGTCTAAGGCATGGTCTGCGCGGAAGATTGCATGAAGTTCCAGACCTTTGGATGGGTTTGGGTGGCGAAACATCCCAAAGTGTGGGCAATTGCCGCCGCCAAAATCCAAAGCGGTCCTGGTCATGGCGGCGTTGGGGCGCTTGGCGCGGTGATACCCGCGCGGATTGAGTCGGCGCTGGGGACGTTGGACAGAATCTGTTGCGTCAGCGCCGCAGCCGTCGGCGACGCTGCGGTTATCGTGCTGGTCAGTGACGCCGCATCGGGCGCATTGCCGGCCACATCGCTGCGAATTTGTTGCGCATCGACACCGCTGGAAATACCTGTCGGCACGTTGACGGTCAGGGGCGCGAAGGTGCCATCCGCACCGCCGGAAGTGGTCGCCGTCGCCGAAAGCGACAGGATACCAAGGCCCGCCATCGTCTCTTGCTGCACGCGCTTTTCGCCCCGCCGCTGCATGCCTTCGCCGTCGGAGTTCAGCGAAAGGGTTTGTTCTTGCGATGCTACGCCACCGCTGCCAAGGGTCTGGCTTGCATCAAGGCGCAGGCCGCCAGTGGCAAACAGCGTCGTGGACTGTTGCGCAAAGCCGGGCTGGTCGGCGGTTCCCTCAAGCACGTCACGTTCCGCGCTGCCGGGCTTGGCATCCAGCGACGCAACGATCAGCTTGCGCAAGGTTGCACGGCCCGGTTGGCCCAGCGTTTCGTCGGTTTCAAACACGCCATCGCCATCGGTGTCGCGGAACAGTTCGGCGTGGTCCAGCATCCGCCCTTCGGCGTCCAGCACAATCATCGCGAAATCCGTGCCCTTGCGGCCTTGGATGGCGAAGCCGCCGAAGATCCGCTCTGTCACGCGGACATCGCTGTAACCCGCCGTTTGCAGGCCATTGGCGACCGCAGCCACCGCCGTGGGCAGGGTCAATGCCCCCGCGCCGCCCAATCCAAGCCCCATCACCAGACCGCAGATCGTCGCGTGAATACGCCCAACCATTCTGAAATCCCCACCACAGAAAACCGCCCCGGTGCAGCGTTTGCGCCGGGGTCCATCCCCGTCAGCAAGGCCCCGTCGCGACGTTCAGCGCAATCTGACATATGGATACAGACCCATCCGAACCGGCGGACCGCACCACGACGAGGCGCTGCCCCCTTGTCGAAAGCGAGTCCGCCCGCCGATTGAAAGCCTTTTCCCGCTGGCCCGTTCGCGCCAAGGCTGGACGCAGCGGTGCAACCCTGTGCTGCACCGACCGGATAGAGATGACGACGCCTGATGATCTGCTTTCACGGTTCCGCGTGGGAACAACCTCGCCGCTTGGCGGCGGGCAGAAACGCTTTGCCCTGCGCGATCATGACCGCTGGGTGTCTGTCACGATGGAATTCCGCTGCAACCTCGCCTGCACGCATTGTATGATCGAAGGCACGATGTCCCGCCTGACCCCGACGGAAGGCGCGGATTTTGACGCCGTGCTGGACCGCCAGCGCAGTGAAGGTCTGTGGGAAGGTCTGGTCCTGACCGGGGCCGAAGTGACGTTGCGCCGCGACCTGCCCGACATCGTGGCGCAGGCCAAGGCGGCGGGGTTCGCCCATATCCGCATCCAGACCCATGGCATGCAACTCCACCGGCGCGACTATCTGGATCGTCTGGTGGCGGCGGGGGCGGATGAATTTTTCATTTCGGTCACCGCCGATTGCGCCGCGCGCCATGACGCCATCACCAAGGTCGCGGGATCATGGGACAAGATGCGCGCGGGGCTTGATCTGATCGAGGCGCATTATCCGGGTGTCGCTGTCACCACCAATACCGTCATCACGGCGGAAAGCGTGGATACCCTGCCCGGCGTGGTGGCGGCACTTTCGGGCTACACGTGCGTCGTGCAGCACGAATTCTGGAACTTCTTTCCGATGGACCCGGTGGATCACAAATCCCTGTGCGGGCCGCTGGTCGATCTGATGCCCCCCCTGCGCCAAGCCATCGCCGCTGCCCGCGCCCTGGGCCGGTTGGTTGAGGTGAAGAATGTCCCCGAATGTCTGCTGGGCGACGACCGCCCCGCGTTGGTCAACACCCAGCCGATGTTAGTGATTGATCCCGATTTCTGGACCGGCTTTGACCGCAATGGCTTTCATTCCTGTCCGCATCGCGCGGTCTGTGCCTCGACCGAATGTCTGGGCCTGACCGCCGCCTATGTCAGCCGCTTTGGCGATGAACGCGGCCGCCTGACCCCCTTTGCCACGGCCCCCGGCCCGGTTTGACCTATTGGCCGATCCCTTTTCTGATGGAGCTTTCCAGATGTCCCCAATCCTGCGCCGCCTTTTGCTTTCCGCCGCCCTGCCCGCCCTCATGGCGGTTCCCGCGCAGGCGCAGGACTATGAATGCGTGATGGATGCCGCGCGGATCATCTCGCTGTCCGCCCGCACGCCGGGGGTGTTGGAAGAGGTGCTGGTGACCAAAGGCCAGCGCGTCGCGAAGGGCGAGGTGATCGCCCGCACCGATGGGTCCATGGAACGCGCGGCGTTGAAGATATTGGAAACCCGTGCCGCCAGCACCGCTGCAATCGAACAGCAAAAGGCGCGGCTGGCTTTTGCGCAGGCACAGGTGGACCGGGCCGAACAACTGGCCAAGCAAAACGCCCAAAGCGTGGTGAAGGTTGAGGAACTGCGTTACGAAGTTGCCCTTGCCACCTCGCAGATTCAGCAGGCCGAAGCTGACCACGCCTCGGCCGTGGCCGAGGCCGAGCGCGCCCAGATCGCCATTGAGAATACCAACATCCGCGCACCCGTCGCCGGGGTCATCACCGAAGTCAGCCTGTCAGCGGGCGAATATGTCACTGCCGATCGGCATGTGGCCATTCTGGCCCAGACCGATCCCATCCATGTCGATGCCTTCTTGCCCGCCGAGGATTTCCCCAAGGTGCAGGCCGGGTTGGATGTGGTGATTCACCCGGAACTTCCCGCCGGGTCCACCATCGCGGGCAAGGTGCTGTCGGTCGATCCGCTGTTCGATGCGGCCTCGCGCACCTTTGGTATTCGGGTGGCGCTGCCCAATGCCGATAATGCCATCATCGGCGGCCAGCGCTGCACCCTGACCTTGGGCGGCTAAGGGGGCGGCGCACCCGCCCCCAAAGGCGTCACGGGCAGACCAGACGGCCTTCCTTGCCGACCCACTGGAATTGACAGCCCTTAAGCTGTGGCGCGGCAGTTGCCGGGGCCACGCGGCGCGAGGGGGCGGGCTGCGCGGCTGGCGCATTTGCCGCCACCTTGACCGCTGCCTTTTGCGGTTTGGGCGGTTTGGGGGCCTTCGCGGGCTGTGCTGCGGCCACCTCTGCGGCAGGGCGCGGCTTGGGCTTCAGCGTCGGGTTCACGGCCACAGCCACGGTCGGGGCGGTCATATCCTCAACCATCGAAGGCGCGGTCAAGGCGGCTGTCAGTTCGGCGCTCAGGCGCGTGACCTCGGCCTCGGACTTGGCCAGACGGTCGGTCAGCGCTTGCACCGTCGCTGTGGCATTCGTCTGAACGGACGCCATCTGCGCTGCCAAGGCATCACGCTCCGCTTGGAGCGCGGCGCTGCTGGCCTGCGCTTCGGCCAAGGCGGCTTGCGCGGTCTCAACCTCGGCCTTGGCCGATGCGCGGGCGGCATCGAGATCGGTCATGGCCGTGTCATGCGCCTTGGTCAGATCGGCCAGCTTTGCCTGCGCTTCGGCCAATTGCCGGGTCACGCTGGCATGTTCGGCGCGGATGTCGCCTTCGGCCAGCGACAGATCGGCCTTCACCGCCGCAAGGTCATCCGCACGCGCGGTTTGCGCCGACAGCCGCGCTGCCAGATCGTCACGTTCTGCCACCAGCGTGGCATAATCTGTCTCTGCCGCCAAAAGCTGGGCCGTAGCCTTCTTGGCCGCCGCATCTGCATCAGCCATCGCTTGCGCTGCGGCGGCCTGCACATCGAGAAGTGAGCTTTCAGCCAAGGTCCGCGCGGTGGTTTGATCTTTCACCTGCGCCATCGCCTGATCGCGGGCGGCAGTCAGTTCTGACACCTGCGCCACGGCTTCATCGCGGGCCGAGGTCAAGGACGCCACCTGCGCGGCAAGATCGGCTTGCGCTGCGGTCAAGTCGGCCAGTTGCGCCAATGCCTGATCGCGGGCGGTCGTCATCTCGGCAAGGGCTTGCGCTGCGGCATCGGCTTGGGCTTGCCAATCGGCGCGCTCTTGGGCCAAGACGGTCTCTGCCGCGGCCCGCTCGCTTTTCGCACTCGCCAAGGCCGCGCTCAGGCTGTCGCGTTCGGTCAGGACGGCGGCAAGGTCATCTTGACGCTGCGCCAGATCAGCAAGCGCGGCATCGCGGGCGGCGGTCAGGTCTGCCACCTGATCCGTCGCGGCCACCAAGGCCGTGTCGCGGGAATCCAGATCGCTGCCCAGACGCGCCGCCTCGGCCAATGCGGCGTCCAGTTCCGCCTGCACATCGGACACCGCCAGTGCCAAGGCATCGGCGCGGTCGGTCAGATCGGCAACCGTTGCCGTCTCTTCGGCAAGCTGCGCCTCTTGGGCCGCGATGGTTTCGGCGCGGGCATCCAGTTCCACCTGTGCGGCGGAAAGGTTGGCCAGCGCCTCATCCGACTCGGCGCGCAGGGCGCTGCGCTGGTCCTCCCAATCGGCGGTCAGCCGCGCCAGATCGTCCAGCGCGGTGTCGCGTTCCTGTGACCGGGTGGCAAGCTCGCCCTGCAGGGCGACCAGATCGGCGCGCAATCCATCGGGATCCGTCGCAACGGGTGCAGCCGATGCTGCGCAGTCCGCCGCTGCCGCATCCCAGACCTGCCCCGCCGCATGGCAGGCGCGGATGGCATCCTGCGCCGCCCGCGCATCGGCAGCGGCCATGCCCAAGGGCACCAGATCCAGCGCCGCGCCATCCATCACGAACCACAAAGGCAGCGCCACCCAATCGGCAGCCGCCACTGGGGGCAATACGCCGGGGGCTGCGATCACACATGGGAGGGCACGTTCCGCCGCAAGGGCGCACAGCGCATCGCGCCGCGCGGCGATGGCTGTGGCATCACCGACCGGGGCCGCGGACAGCACGCCATCCACCGCCCCCATCACATCGCCGCCGAAATCCAGAAACCGCGCTGCGGCCCCGCCCGCCATCTGGCCAAGGATCACATCATTGGCGGGGTTCGGTTCCGGCGTGCCCTGCGCCAGCACCACGCCACGCAGTCCGGTCAGGCGTTGCCCCGCCGCCGTCACCCGCGCCAAGCCGTCAGGTTCAGCCCCCAACCCCGGCCCCACCAGAACCAGCACCACATGCGCGGCATCGTCCCCCGGCGGGATGGCATCGGCCAAGGCGTCCAAGGCATCGGCCAAAGCATCGGTCAGGGTGCCGTCGCCCGGCTCTGCCGCAGGCCATTCGGCGCGCAGACCGGCGGCGGGCACAGGGCCTTCGTCGCGCAAAGCGCCGTTGTCATAGATCACTTGGCGCGAGAATTCGGCGATTTTACCGCCTTCGGACAGGGTCCGGGACAGGTGCTGCAACGCCTCAAGCGTGAAGTCGCGGGCGTAGTCGCTGCCGTCTACCAGCACATGCAGCACGACCTTGGCGGGGGCCGCCGTGCCGCTGGGGTCCAACGCTTCGGGCATCACCGGCACCCAAGCGCCCGCCATCAGCACCGGATGGCCGATGGTGGTGGGCGCGGTTTCCACGGCAAAGATCGGCAGGCCGGTGACGGGGAACTGGCCACCCGGCTGTTCGGTCAGTGCCGGGCGCAGGCTGTCCGCGCCGCCGCCTTGCAGGTAAAGCCGCCCGCGCGCCGCACTGTCCCAGAGCGGCAGATCGGGCCGGTCGCCACTGTCGCGCCCCGGTTCGGCCATCGCGACCAGACCCGACACCGGGGTGATCAGATCGGCGGCACTGACGGCAAAACTTGCCCCAGTGGCATCCTGCACCGTCACCACCGCGCCGCTGCGATCCAGCACCTCAAGCGGTTGGCCAAAGGGGACGGAAACCGCCTCACCCGTCGCCACACCGGCGCCATCGACCACCGCCAGCGGGCTCAGGCGCGGCAAGGCCTCTTCGGCCCATGCCGGGGTTGTCAGCGCCACCCCACACAGCAGCACGGCATAAAGTTGTCTCATTCGATCCATCCCATCACCCCGGGGCGATTGCAGTCTTTGGCCATGGCCGCGAAGGCCGCCGAAAATCCCTTGGCGCTGAAGGCGACACCCATGGGCGCGCCATCCGCCGCACTGCCCTGAATGACGACCTGCGCGCCACGCCGGATCGCCACCATCATCGCGTTGGACATGGAGCCATTCGCCAGCGGTTGCGGGATCAGCGCGGCAGAGGCGGGTTCAACGGTCAGGTTGAACGCGTTGTCATCCACCTTGGCCACGATGGCGGCCCCGCCGTTGAACGGGTTGGGCTTGGCAAGGTCGATCGCCATGCGCCCGCCCTTGTCGCCCCGGCCCACGGCAAATTCCATGCGCGTGGCGGGATCGGCCCCTGCCACATCGGTCGCCGTGGTCGCGATGCGGCAGGTCGCCCCATCGGCGCTGCGCAGTTGCACCCAATCGCCAAAGGACGCGACCACCCCCTCACCCCCCACGGGCGCAGGGGCGGCTGTCGGCAGGGCGGTTGCCAGCAGGTCTTTTACCGCCGCAGCGGTCAGGTAATCGCCCGAAGGCTGTCCCTTTTCGGTGTTATACTGCGCGATAAAGCGCCGGTCGGTCACAGTCAGCGCAGGATCGGTGCCGACCTCGGTGCCCGGTTCCCCATATTTCGCGGCCAGCACTTGGCGCAGGCGCAGGCGGTCAGCGTCGGACAGGGCCAAGGCCGCCTCAGCCGCGCGGAATTCCACCGGGGTTTGTGGCGTCACGTCCAGACCCGTTGCGTCACAAGCCAGTGCTGCCAGACGCCAGACATCCGTTGCGTGCAAGCCGTCATAACGGGCGCTGGAATAGCTGCCCTTGGCATCCTTGATGGTCAGATAGAGGCTGTCCTTGCCTTCTTCTTTTGCCACCAGCCCGGACCAGAAGGGATCGGCCTGCAAGGCCGCCCCATCCAATCCCTGACGCGACAGGAATGGCGTGCGCGTGCCGTCGCGGATCACCACAGCCTCGGCGATGTCCTTGCCGTCCAGCCCAAAGCCGAAACCGGGTTTCATCAGGTCAGAGGTCAGGAACAGACGCGGCGGCGCATCCCCCGTGGTGCCCGCCGGTGTCAGCACGATTCGGCAGCGCCCCGCAGCGGCGTCATAATCCACCGCATGGGGCGGCAAGGCCTGCGCGCCTGCCATCCCCGCCCAAGCAGGCCCGCCCGCCAGCGCCAAACCCAAAGCGACACACCGCCAAACCTGCATCTTGCGCCCCATCTTCATTCCATCCGCCCCGACAGGGCGAGTTGCCGTTCCCGCGACCGTTCCTGCTTGGCCAGTTGCGCGCGCCCACGCTCGGCCCGTCGGGTCTGGCGGCCCTGCAACAGCCGCATCCCCTGATGGCACAGCGCAGGCATCCCCGCCCGCAAGGTCAGCCGCAGCAAGGCCGCCGACAGCGGCCCTTCGGTCAGCAAAAGATCATCCCCAAGGCTGAGGATGCGATGCACCGTCCCCGGATCGCCCTGCCGCCCGCAGCGCCCGCAGAGTTGGCGGTCAATGCGGCTATTGCCGTGCAATTCGGTCAGCACCACCTGCAAGCCGCCTGCCACCCGCGCCGCATCCGACAGGATGATGTCCGTCCCACGCCCCGCCATGTTGGTGGCCACGGTGATCCGTCCTGCCTCGCCAGCACGCGCGATGATGGCGGCCTCTTCTTCCACATGTTCTGCCGTCAGCAGGTCATGCACCAACCCGCGCGCTTGCAGAGCCTCCGAACAGGCCTGTGACGCCGCCAGCGTGCGCGTGCCGATCAGCACGGGCGCACCCCGCGCCTGCAACGCGGCGGCAAGGTCGGCCACCGCCTGCCATTTCGCGTCAAGGTCAGGCAGGATTCGCACAGGTTCCCAGCGTTTCTGATCCGGGCGGCGGGGCAGGATGCGGCGGACGGACAGGCCGTAAATCTCGGACAACTCGCGCGCTGCCGCCCGTGCCGTGCCGGTCATGCCGCAGATGTGGCGATAGCGCGGGAAGAACCGCTGAAAGGTGATCCGACCAAGGGTTGTGCGGATTTCGGACGGCTCCAGCCCCTCTTTCAACTCGACAAACTGGTGCAGCCCTTCGGACCATTGCCGGTCCGGCATCAGGCGGCCCGTGCTTTCGTCAATGATCGCCAGACCCTTTTCGGTCAGCATGTAATCGCGGTCACGTTCCAGCATGTGCAGCGCCACAAGGGCCTGTGCCGCCAGATGGTTGCGCACCGGCCCCACGGCCACCAAGCCCTGCCCGCCCACGGCCAAAGCGGCGAGACGGTCGCGGCCCTCATCAGTCAGCACCACCCGACGCAGCGCTTCGGATTTGATGTAGTCGCGGGTTTCGCGCAGGGTTTTGGCCATGTCCAGCATCTGGCGCAGGGTCAGCGTGTCCAGACCGCCCAGCACCGCCTCACCCGCCGACAGGATGAATGGCGTCGCGGCTTGGTCGATCAGGACCGAATCCGCCTCATCCACGATCACCGCATCAAGGCCTTGCAGGATCGACGCGGGCTGCCCGCCTGTGCCGCGCAGCGCCAACAGTTTGCGTCCAAGGCCGCGCAGATCGTTGGCGGTGGGTCCGGTCTGGTCGCGCAGATAGTCAAAGAGGATGTTCTTCGCCGCCGAAAACACCACATCGGCGCGGTAAATGCCGTGCCGCCCATCCGGTGGGGTCTTGTCGTCGATGGACGAGACCGTGAGGCCCAAGGCCGTGAACAAGGGACCAAAGGTTTCGGCATCCCGCGCGGCAAGGTAGTCATTCACCGTCATCACATGCACCCGCCGCCCTGACAGGGCCAGCGTCGCGGCCCCGATGGCGGCGGTCAGGCTTTTGCCCTCACCCGTGCCCATTTCGGCGATCTCGCCGTTGAAGAGGCTGCGGATCACAGTGATCTGCACGTCATAGGGCATCTTGCCCAAGACATGCTTTGCCGCCACGCAGACTTCGGCCAGCACGGGGACAAGGACCGCATCGGCCACCCGGCCCCGGCGGACCGCACGGCGCAGACGCAGCGACTTGTCGCGCAGGCGTTCGGGGATGAAGGGCTGGCCCTCCAGCGTTGCCAGTTCCGCCTGCACCCGCGCGGCAAAGGGATGCTTGCCCCCCCAAGCCCGGCGGAACAGATGGCGCGGGTCCATCTGAGACAGCGCCCGCAGGATGTGCGCATCCCAATCGGTGATGCCCAGCGGTTCGCGTTCAGGATATTCCTCGATCTCTGGCAACAGCGTCTGCATCGCTTACCGCCCGAAATAGCGCAGGAAGGTCTGTTCCAGCCCGCGCCACAAGCGCGGGCCGATGGGCGATGGATCATGCACAAAGCGCACCCGCGCCCGCGCCCCACCCGGCAACAGCATCCCGGCATCGCGGTCTACCGCCAGCACGTAATTCACCACTGGCACCAGACTGACCGGGCTTTCCGAATTCGGATCGGTCAGCAGCGACCCGCCCCCCTTGGTGGTGACGGCGAAAGAGGGGAGCGAAGTCGTCACCTCTGGCGCGCGTTGAAGGATGCGCGCGGGCAGGGTGATGTCACGGCCCAGTCGCGGCGAAAGGTCGATGCGCCGGTTGCCCGCATCCACGGGCGAGGCATCCGTGGCCGGAATCGCCACCCGCCAATGCGACGGTCCGGGGGCGATCAGCGTGGCGATGACGGTGCCTTGTTGCACGAACCGCCCCGGCAGGCTTTCGGCATCGGGGATATAGACCCGCCCTGCCCCGCCTGCGCGCACAGTCAGGCGCGACTCGCGCTGTTGCAGGTCGCGCAGCTTGGCCTCGGCATAGCTGACCTGGCTTTCCCACAACTGCCGCCCGTTGCGATCCGACAGCGGCAGCGCCTCAAGCCGGCCTTGGGCATCCTGACGTTCAGCCTCGGCCAGCAGGCGTTCCAGCGCCAGCATGGGGTCGGTCAGCACCATGACCGGATCACCCGGCCGCAGTTGCTGTCCATCCGACACCAGCACCCGGTCCACAAAGCCGCGCCCCTGCACGCGCAACAGGCTGTCTTCTGTCGGGTCCAGCACGGCATCGGCGATGGTGGCATGCGGCACGGGAAGAACAAACAACCCGCCCAGCATCAAGAGCACGATCAGCAGCGTCCGCAGCAAAACCTTGCCCCGGATCAGATCAATCGACGGATCAGTTGCCAAGTAACGCAAGCCTTTCCCCAAGGGCAGCACAAACACGGTGAACAGGCTCCAGAGCACAAGCGCCGTGCCAATCACCGGCAGCGTGACTGCCAGATAAATCGAGATGAAGAACAGCACCGACATCCGGTACAGGAACGCCGCCACCGCATAGGCCACAAGGAACCGTCCCTCGCGCCGCGCTGCCAGTGGCGGCGGCGCATCGCGGTCGCGCAGGATGATACGGCGCACGGCATGCCAGAAATACTGCGTGCTGCGTTGGCCCAGATTGGGGCTTTCCATCAGGTCGGCAAAGACGAAATAGCCGTCAAAGCGCAGCAAGGGATTGCCGTTGAACAGCAGCGTCGAAATCCCGCCGATCAGCATCAGGTTATAGGCCAGCGTCCTGAGCGGCCCCGGATCAGCGACAAGAAAGACGAAAAAGGCCACCGCCGCCACGGCCAGTTCCACCGCGATCCCCGCCGCGCTGACCACCATGCGTTGCCACTTGGACGGAAAGAACGTGGCCTGCGAGGCATCGACATAAGGCACCGGAAAGAACACCAGCATCATCACGCCGCATTCCCGCACCTCACCGCCCCACCGCTTGACCGCGAAGCCGTGGCCCAGTTCGTGCAGCGCCTTGACCACGATGTAAGCCACGGCGAGGTAGGCGATATTCGACGCCGTCGCCACCTGTTCAAAGCGCGGCAAAGCGAGCGCCTGCCAGTTCACAAAGGCCGCTGCCAGCGCCGCCAGCATCAGCGCAATCCACAACACCCCGGCCAACGGTGAAAACACCGCCCGCGCCACAGGTTCGGACCAGCGCAGGAAAGGTTCGGGGTCGAACAGCGGCACGCGCAGAGACAGCGGGTTCTTGATGTATCCCAACAGGGTCTTGCGCTGTTCTTCCCGTGCGCGGCGGTCCACCTCGATCAGGTTGGGCAGACGGTCGCCAAGGATCAGATCGTTGGAATGCAGTTGCGCCAGCAGTTGCAGGATTTCGGTCTGGGATGGGGGGCGGTCTGGGAACAGTTCACACAGGCGCAGCCACAAGTCCTGCACGCTGCGCTGCCCGTCCAGCCGCGCGAAAAAGGCATGTGCGGATTCGGTCAGGCGGTGCATCTTGCCGCTTTGCGGGTCTTGCAGCACATGCCAGACCTGACCGCGATAGACATGGCGGGCCATCTGCACATGGCTGTGCCGCCGCAGCCGCAGATCGGCGACGCGATACCAGTCTGAGGACAGGAACGCGGTTGCCATTTTACAGCGCCATGTTCCGCCACAGCCACAGCCGCGCGCGATCCACCAGCGGGCCGAACCACAGTTGCGCCAAGGACTGGCGATCCACCGCCACACGCACGGCACCCGTCATGCCCGGCACCAAGCCATCCGTGGGGGCGGTGAACCGCGCCTCGACCTGATAACGGGTGGTGCTGTTTTCATAGCGCGCCACCGGCATCGTATCGCGCAGCGTCACCGCATAGGACCGTTCCGGCAAGGGCGTGACCTTCAACTCTCCGGCCTGCCCGTTGCGGATCAGGTCGATCTGGTCTTCGGACACGTAAAGATCCACGCGGTATTCCGTCAGCGGCGCGATGACCAACAACGGCTCGCCCTGTTCCACCGACTTGCCGATGCTGCGCGTCAGGTCACCCGCCGTCACCAGCCCGTCAAAGGGCGCGTCGATCCGGCTGCGGTCGATCTGCTGCTGGGCCAGCGCAATCTGCGCGTCGATCTGGCGCAAGCGCGAGGTGGTCAGCGCCGCCTCGGCCCGGTTGCGTTCGGACATGACCTTGTCCAACTCCAGCTCGGTCTGGGCGCGCAGGGCGTTCAGGCGGGTGAGTTCAAGGATGAATTCCCGGTCATCCAAGCGGATCAGAAGATCACCCTTGCGGATGTGGTCGCCCTCACGCATGGGCGCTTCGGCGATGAAACCGGCAAAGGGCGCGGCAAGGGTGCGCACCTCTGTTCCCTGCACCACGGCTTCGGCCACCACGTCGCGGTCAGCTTGAATGACAAACAGCGCCGCGACCGTCAGCACCCCCGAAAGGATCGAGGCTTTCAGCACCAGATGGCTGCGGCCAAGCGCGCGTTGCAGCAGATCGCGCAGCGCCACGATGGCCCGCACGATCAGCCAGCGGTTGTTGTCGCGCTTTTCGATGATGATCGGCGTCAGCAGCGCACAAAGCGCCGCGATCCGGCTGACCTCATCCGCCGTGAAACCGATGTCGCCGCCGCGTTCGAACAGGATCACACCGCGATGCCGCCGCCCGTCAAACAGCGGCACCGACAGCACCGACCGCCCCCTGTCCCCAGTGGCAAGATCGGCCTGCCGGTCGAGGATCATGTCGGGTGCGCCGCCTTCGGGGATCATGCCATCGGGAAGGGGCCACAGCAGAACCCGTTCCTGATCAAAGGCTTCTTCCATCGCCGCCCGCAGCTTGCGCGCCAGCCCGAGCGAGCGTGAGAAACTGCCGGTGTTGGATATCGCCTGCACCCGCACACGGCGTCCGCGTGACAAACCAAGGGCCACGCGATCACAGCGATAGCGGCCCGCGAAATCGGTCATCAGCGCACGGGCAGCCTCGGAAAACCGACCGTGGGTGATGAAGGCGACGATGGCCTGAAGCGACGATTGCGCGGCGGATTCTTCGCCCTTGGCGGCCTCTGCCTCTGCGTGCATCAGGGTGGCGTGAATCCAGCCCATGGCCAGTGCCACGGTGGTCAGGACGCTGTCCAGCGCAGGGCCGTCGGGAATGTCCGCCTCGACCGTCAACAACACCGCGCCATGGCCGGGAATCGTCATCGGCACGGCAAAGGATGTGGTCCCCGGTCCCGCGCCACTGCCCGGCAAATGCCCGGCCAGTGCCAGACGGTTCTGACGCTGCGCCTCAGCCGCGGCGCGTTGGGTGGCGTCCAGCGCCACACGGCCCGCCGGTCGGACCAGCGGCCCCTGCCCCGCCACATCCAGCGACAGGCGCAGCGGCACGGCACGCCCAAGGCTGCGCGCATGGAAAAGCCCATCCAGCCAATCGGCCAGACGATCTGCCGTGACCATTGGCTGGGCCATGTCCCAGAAGGACTGCCCCGGCTGCCGATCTTCGGTCGCCGCTTCCATGTGCTTACTCCGCCTGCATTTCTCCCCCTGCTTGTCCGAAGGCGTCGGACGGCTGCAACGGGACAAAGGGCTATGGACCCAGACCTTTGGTCAGTCTGGGTCCTTGACGCCTTTCATACCCCGGCCGAAAGTCGGTTCCGGCCGGGCTTTTGGGTCAGATTTTGCGCCCGTAGATCGCGCCGCGCAGGAAGGCGATGATGCCCACCGTCTCGGTCGGGATGCTCAGGACGGCACCTTTGGAGGCTTCTTTCTCCAGCAGAAGCTTCACGCCGGACCCTGCAACAGCCTGAGTCTTGACCGACACCGGTTCCGCGTTGTTGCGCGTCTGGGTGCCCGCCACCGCCACCATGGAGCCAAAGCCCGTCGGTGGGGTCCAGGTTGTCGCCGTGCTGCCCGCCGTCACCGTCGCCGCAACCCCGGCGGTGGCTGTGCCGCCCGTCGACATCGCGATGTAGCCTACGGTTTCCGCCGCATGGGTCTGGGCTTGCGCCTTTTCGACCTGCAGGTTGACCGAGAAGCCGGTCTTCGTGACCGAGAAGGGCGAGGCATTGGCCGTCTTGGTGTCGTTGTTCGACATCAAGGAGGTCAGCACCACCGGCGGCGTCGTGAACCCTGCGGTGAAGGTCACAGCCTTGGCCGTCATATCCGCCGACACTGTCCCCACCTCGATCTTGCGACCATCGGCGAGTTCGTACTTGCCTGCGGCGATGGCGATCCACTGGATCGTTTCGCCCTTGGACCGGGACTTGTCCTGATATTCCCATTCTTCGACGATGAACGAGAAGCCATTCGCATCGCGCGACACGATCCGCAACGTGTAGGGATCGGTCGTCTGATGCGACCCGGTCAGCATGATGACCGCGTTTTCGACCGGGCTGGTGTAGTTCACCCGGATCGGTGCGCTCATCTGGGTTGACGCCAAGGTGACGCTGCCCGACTGGCCGACCATGCGATAGGCCGGCGCAGTTGACGCCGCTGTCAGTTGGGCTGCCGTGACCAGCGCTGCATTGCCCAGACGCTGACCGCGCAGCATGCCCGCCTCGAACACCGCCATGGAAACGGTGTCGTTGGAGAAGCGGCTGGCATCAGCACTGACCGAGGACTCTTCAGCGATGAACAGGTTGGCCGCCGTGTTGGATTGCGCCGACAGGATCACCGATTGCGGATCGGCATCGTTCGCGGTCTGCGTGTCAGCAATCACCACCGCATTCGCGAAGGTGCGCCCGAACGAGGTCACGGCGGCAGAGCTGCCGACCTCAACCGTGCGTGCCGCGACGCCACCGGTGCCAAAGGCGATGTAGCCCACCAGTTCCTGCGGACGCGGGATACCGCCCCGTGCGTCTTCGGACTGCAACCGCGCCTGGAAGCCCGTCGCTGTCACATCCCGTGCGCTGGAATCCACCGCCGAGCCGTCATGCGACGACATCACAGAGGTGATTACCGCCGGACCCGCTGTAAAGCCTGCGGTAAAGGTCACTGCACCTGTCTGACCATTGGCAAGCACGGTGCCCGCCTCGACCAGACGACCATCGGCCATCCGGTGAACACCCGCCGCAACCGCGACCCAGTTCACAGTGACAGAGGCACTGCGCGCGTTGTCCTGATACTCCCACTCATCCAGCATGAAGGTGAAGCCGGTCGCGTCACGGGTCAGAACCCGCAGCGTGAACGGATCGGACGTGTTCGAAGAAACGCCCGTCAAAGCCACCACCGCATTGGTGATGCTGGCCCCGAAGTTCACCCGCACCGACACGCCCACTTGCGTGGTCGCCAGCGTGACCTTGCCCGACGCGCCAAGCACGGCGGTTTGCGTGGCGACCAGTGCCGCCCCTGCCGTCGTGGCCTCGGTCAGTTGCGCGGCAGTCACGGTGACAGAGTCCCCGGACCGGGTGCCGCGCAGCAAGCCTGCCTCGAACGCAGCCAGACCGATGGTGTCAAGCGGTGTGCGGCGACGGTCGGTATCGACGGATAGTTCTTCCGAGATAAAGACGTTCACCGCCTTTGTCCCGATGGTCCAGATCATCGTCGATTGCGGATCGGTATCCTTCAGCGTCTGGGTATCGGCCACCACGACCGGCCCACCGACCGAGCTGTCAAAGGCGACAGCCGTGCCGAAGTGGCTGGCCGTGGTCAGCATGGCGACATTGGTGCCCTGACCAAAGGCGATGTAGCCAACCAACTCCTTGGTGCGGGTAAAGCCTTGGCGTGCCTGCTCTTCTTGCAGGCGGGCGTCAAAGCCGGTGCGCGTGACGCGGGTCGGGCTGCTGTCCACCGCCGTGCCGTCGATGGACGACATGACAGAGGTGACGACAACCGGCGCATCGACGAAGTTGGACTTGAAGGTCACCGCCCCGCTGGTGTCATCGGCCAGCATCGTTCCTGCCTCGACCACGCGGCCATCGGACAGGGTATGGACCCCTGCCTGAACCGCGACCCAATGGACCGTGACGGCGCTGCTGCGGATGTTGTCCTGATACTCCCACTCATCCACCATGAAGGTGAAGCCGGTCGCATCACGGGTCAGCACACGCAGGGTGTAGGGATCGCCAGACACTTCCATCATGCCCGTCAGAACGACAACCGCGTTGTCGATCCGGCTGCCGAATTCGACCCGCACGGACTTGCCAACCGACCCAATGGCGACCGACACGGTCCCCGCCGCACCGACAACCGGGGCGTCCTGCGTCGTGGTTGCCGCCAGTTGGTCAAGGATCGTCTTGGGCACATAGGCGGCATCGGACTTGCGCATGCCGCGGACGGCGCCTGAATCCAGTCCGACGATGCCAAGGTCTTCCTTGCCATGCGCGTTATCCAGACCTGTCGACATATCTTCGTCAAAGAACAGCGTCACAGTTCCGCCCGACACACCGCCAAGAACCACGGCACCCGCATCCGCCTGTTTGGCGGTCTGCTCTTCGGCCAGCACCACAAGGTTGGTGAAGGTGCCCGCCACCGCAAAGTTGCGACGCGTGCTGTCCACACCATCCGCGATGCGCTGCACGCCAGCGCCGGTCTGGATGGCAATATAGCCCACCAGTTCCTTGCCAGCCTTGCCGACACGGGCCTTTTCGGATTCCAGACGGATTTCCGCGCCCGTCGCTGTCACGGCGGTCGGGTTGCTGTCCACCGCTTCAGGCTTGAAGCGCGACATCACAGAGGTCAGCACAACCGGCGTATTGGTGAACTTGGCCGCGAAAGCCACGGTCCCGCTGGTGGCATCCGCGATCATCGTCCCGGCTTCGACCAGACGGCCATCGCCAAGCTGGTGAACCCCGGCCTCGACCGCCAGCCAGCTGATCGTCTCGGACGCGCTGCGCTTGTTGTCCTGATACTCCCATTCATCCAGTTCGATCCAGAAGCCGTTTTCATCCCGGTCGGTGACCCGCAGGGTATAAGGCTCGTTCCCTTGCTGCGTGCCGGTCAGGGCGATGACGGCATTGGTGATCTTCACGCCGAAATCGACGCGGACCGGTTTGCCCACATTGGCAGGAGTGATGGTGACAGTGCCGGACCGACCGATGTCGCGCAGGCTGCTGTCGACCGGGCCGGTGGTTCCTCCGCCCGTGCCGCCACCTGTGCCGCCACCACCCGGAGAGGTCATGCCGCCATAGAAGAACACACCGCCCCTGTCATCGACATAGAAGTATCCAGCCCCTTGGGCCGTGGCGACATCCGTGACCGCGCTGGCATTGGCCGTGACGGGACGACGGCTTGGGGTTTGGGCGGTAAAGCTGTTGGACCCGCTGTCATACAGGTACATCTGCCCCAGTGCCGTCGCTGTCGCCGCCTTGGCCGCCGACGGGGACACCGCCGAAGCCACAGCCGCAAAGCCCACGGCGCTGATCTGCGGACCCGCGCGTTCGATCACATTGACCAGCGGCGCAAGATCAAGTTCCCGCTTGGCCGTGACCGTGCTTTCGCCAGAGCCGTTCAGCCCCGCCCGACCCGAGGACCGGTCGCCATAGGTGCGGTCGGATGCTTGGTTCGTGACGACGTAATCGCCCTTGGACGCGCTGAAGAGGCGCGAGATCTGGGTTGCATCCGGCTCTGTCTCGGCAAGTTCGATGGCACGTTTGATGATGGCGCGTGTGACGCCATCCACCGAACCCGCCGTGGCAAACTGGTTGCCGTTGACGATCTTCCAGACATCGGCGTTGCCCGACACCAGCGCCGAACCTGCGGCAGGTGCCACGGTCAGGCTGGCATTGCCGGACAGGATCACATCCGCCCCGGCCTGCCGTGCCGCAGCACTGGCCGAGGTGGAATTGCCGATCAAGGCCCCGAAGGTGCGCGAGCTGCCACCGATCAGGTCGGACGCGCCAGCGCCGCCGATCAGGACGTCATTGCCTGCGCCACCTTCGATATAGTCGTCGCCCGCCGTGGCCGGAACCGCGCCGATGCCCGGACGCACGATGACAATGTCACCCGCCCCGGCATCCGCAAGCGCCACGCTTGCCAACAGCCATTCGGTGCCCGCAGCGACGGTGCGTTGCAACAGGGACGACGCGCCGCCGGTGTTTGCGGACCGAACCGCGTTCCATGCCGTGGTCCGCGTGGCCACCAGATAGGCATAGGCATTCGCCCCGGTCAGCACCGACGGGTTGGCCCCGACGCGCGTATCCACGGTGTTGGTCGCGGTCATCGTGATCGCCATGTCGCCCAGCAGCAGGTCTGCGCCCTGCCCACCGAACAGCATGTCGTTGCCCGCGCCACCCGTCACGATATTCGCGCCAAAGCGTGTCGTCGTATGGGTCGGATCGGTATAGGCGCGGATGTTGCGTGCCAGACGACCCAAGGGATCAGCCGCCGCTGCGCTGCCATTCGACAGGCGTGCGTCGATGTTGTTCAGCGCGGTCTGGATCAGACCATGCGCCGCCAACACCACGTCATCGCCTGCCCCGGCGTCGATCAGGTTCGCGCCATCGGCCAAGGCCAGAGACGCCACATCCTGACGGGCCACATCGACGAAGTGGCCGCCGATGATGTCGTCATCGCCCGCGCCGCCCATGATGGTGTCAGCCCCCTGGCCACCGACCAGCAGGTCACGCCCGGTGCCGCCCGTGATCCGGTCCGCCCCGCCCGAGGCATCCTCGGTCGCGGTGGCAAGGATCACGACGCTGCCGCCCTGACGCGGGATCAGGGAGCCCGCCGTGATGGCAGCCGCCAGACCCGACAGGATGGCGTGATCGCCAAAGGCGATGTTCTCGCCCTCGCCCGTGGTGATGACGTCCGCACCACCGCCGCCGATCAGAATGTCACGCCCGGTGCCGCCGCTGATGTTGTCATTGCCCGACCCGGTGACGAACAAGGACTCGATCCGGTCGGTGATGCCCACCGCGAAGGTGACATCCCCGCTGTCGCCAAGGATGAAATCATCCCCGCCGACCGCGCTGATCGTATCCGCGCCGATGCCGCCGATGATCACACCGCCGCCCGATTGCAGACGGATGGTGTCCACGCCACCCGTCGTTGCCGTGTCACTGACCGCCCGGACCAGAACGCCCGCCGCTGTCAAGGTGACAGTGCCGGTGTCCCCAAGAATGACCCGCGCACCGGGGGCAGTGATGGTGTCATTCGCGCCGCCGCCGATGATGACGGCCCCGGTGAAGTTGGCCGCGATGGTATCAACGCCGCCCGCCCCGGTAGAGGTCAATGTTGTCGGCCGGATCGACACGAGGTCAAAGGCGTCAGTGGTCAGGTTGTCGCCGACCATAATCTCTGTCGCCGCACCGCCCGTCAGGCGATCGCCACCAACAGCCGTCACGACGTCGATCGAGGCAAAACCACGGCTGCGGTCGATCAGCAGCGTGGAGTCACCGACCGATGTGGTGATGCCCGCGCCGGCGTTCAGCGCATCCGACCCGGTGCCGCCAATGGCCAGCAGAACGCCCGCGCCACCAGTGATCGTGTCGTTGTCGTTGCCGCCGTCGATCAGGATCGTGCCCGACTTCTGACCGCTGACGTTGATGGTATCGGCCCCGCTTTGAACCACGGTGCCATAGGCGGCCTCGCCCCGTTCGCTGTCGCCGAACAGGACCAGCGCTTGTTTGCCCAGCACGGATTGCGCCGTGATGGCGTCCGTGCCGCCTCCGGCCTGCAGGATGACCATGGCCGTAATGGTCTGGTTGTCCGCAGCACGGGCCAGCTCGGTGAAGCTGAACTTGTCAGCCCCCGAGCCCATGATGATCTCGGTCACTTCCAGCGCGGTGGCGTGGATGCCCTTGACCTGCGACAGAACAGCGCCCGACCCGGTGGTGATGTTAACGGCGTTGTCGCCCTGATTCATCCCGGTGATCTGCTGGAACGTGCGTCCGCCGATCACAGTCGTGGCCATCGCGCCGGTCTGGGCGCTGGCCCCCTCCGTGCGGATCGTCAGACGGTCGATCGAAGCCGGATCCTCGGCCGCCGTGGTTGACACGGCACGTGCAGTGCCATCTTCCAGTGCGACAAGGGCGCGGCCATAGTTTTCACCGATCTGGCCAGCCCCATCCAGACGCAGCGCGCCTGCAATGCCATCCAGTTTCAGCACACCCGCCACAGTCAGCGATGTCGCCGCGATGGACGTGACCTGCGCCGATGTGCGCGAGGCGACCAGCCATGCCATCGCATCCGCGCTTTCTGCCGTGATCGTGGACGGAATGGCCATGGAAGAGGCGTTGAGACCCGTAACCGGCCCGCCGATGTTCAGCAGGTCGGACCCAAGGCCACCCGACACCTCGGTATAGGTGCCGGAACGGGTGGCGTGGATGGTGACACGGTCATCACCTGCGCCGCCGTTCAGGCGCAAGGCCTCGGTCGTGGCGGACAGGACGATGCTGCGGCCCGCACCGCGGATACGGTCAAGTTCCATCAGATAGGTGTCGGCGAGGGTGGTGCCGATCACCGTTACCTCATCCACACCCGCGCCGGATGCGACGACAAGATTGCCGTTCATCAGCGTCGAGCCACCGTCTGCCGCCGCAAAGCTGCGGATGGTGACGGCGTCATTGCCCGCATCTGCGTCGATCCGCAGCGCGCCAAGGTTCGCGTTGACCTCGATCCGGTCGTCGCCTTCGCCCGCTTTGATCAAGCTCATGTGCGACACGCCATCCGACAGCCAGCCGCCGGTGACCGCACGGGTCACGGTGCCGGATTCGGTGACACCCGTTTGCGATTGCTTCAGTTCGGGCCTGTCCTGATAGACCTGCCCCACGCGGATGCGGTCATTGCCCGTCCCGGTATCGACGACCGTGCCGGTCGAAGTGTCGTCCAGCGCCACGAAGTCATTGCCGCCAAAGGTGCGCAGCCACAGCCCGCCATCCTGAGCGGAATTGTAGAAGATGCGTTCCTGACTGCCGGGCAGATTGCCGGCCTCAAGCTGGGCATAGGTGCCGTGACGCAGGGCCAGCACACCGTCCCGCACGAGGAAGAGGTCTTCCTCATCCGTGCCGCGCACATCCAGCAGGTCAGCGCCGCTGTTGGCCGTGCCGGTATCGCGGACGGCGATGTCATAGGTGATGCCCTTGCCGGTATCACCGCCGAACATCTGGATGCGCGTGGTGTCCGCCCCGTCGCCGCCGTCGATGACCAAGGCATCGCCAGACGTCTGCGCCGGAAGGCGGACGATCTGCACTTCGTCATTGCCCTTGCCACCCAGGATGCGCGCCGCGCCGCCAAGGTTGGTCAGGTCGGTCAGGATCAAGAGGTCGTTGCCGTCGCCCTGATCGAAGATGACATTGTCGCCCGACAGGTCGATGCCGACAAAGCCAGCCCGGTCATCCCCCGCGCCGAAGCGGAAGGTCAGGTCGTCCTTGGCTGCAAGCCTGCCACCCTGCGCCGAGACGACATCCGCCCCGCCGCCGAAGTCAAACGTGATCGCCCCTTCCGAGGTGATGACCATGTTCGTCATCACCACGGTATCGGCGCCATCGCCGGTTTGCAGTGTAAAGCCGCCCTTGCCCGCCACGATCGTCGCGCCGGTCAGGTTCATGTTCGTCGGACCCGCGCCGCGGTTGCTGATGACCAGCCCGCCGCCTGCGTTGATCTGGCTCAGGGCCTTGGCTTCATCGGCGATGCCGTCGAAGTCGCCCATATTGACCGAAACATCGCCCTTGGCCGTCAGGTTTGCCTCAGCCGACAGAAGGAAGACGTCGCCGCCGCCATCCATTGTCACGGTGATGTCGCGGCCTGCGGTGATTGCGGCCTTCGAGTCGATCACGTCAAAACCGTCGCCGGTATCCAGGACGATGTTGCGCCCTGCCGTGACGGCAGCGGCGATGGTGGCGGTCAAGCCGCCGGTGCCCGTGTTGACCAAGGTAATGTCAACGCCCGCCCGCAGCGTGTCAGACAAGGTCAGAACGCTGCGATCAGTGCTGACGATGCCAAAGTTCAGCATGGCGCTGCCCGCGACGGCCCGCACAGCCTTGGCGAATGTGGCGGAATCCACCCCACCGCCGGTTGTCAGCGTCAAATCGGTTCCCGCTGTGACCGTGTCACTGAACAAGAACGTGTCATTGCCGGTGCCCGTGCGGGTCAGGATGAATGTCCCGGCCAGCAGTTTGTCGTCCATCGTCACGGTCGCCGCGTCGCTGCCCGATTTGGTCACGCTGATCGAGGTGCCCGCCGTCAACGCACCCGTCACTTGCAGCGCTTCCGCGCCCACCGGCTTGGTGCTGGTGCCCGAAGTGACCGGACCAGCACCCAAATCGATCGTCACGTAGTCGCCCGTTGTGACAGTACCGTCGAGCAGGACGGAATCCGTGCCCGCGCCCATCACGAAGGACAGATAGGTGCCCACATTGACAGAGCCGACATGCGTGATCGTGTCGTTGCCAGAGCCCAGCAACACACGCACGTAAGTGCCGGTTTCCCATGTGCCCGTGGTGGTCACATCGGTGCCCGCCTTGCCTGCGCCGACAACGGTCAGGCTGGTTCCGGCAAAAAGCGGACCGTCCGTCAGTTCCAGTTGCTGGCGCAGCGTCAGGTCACGTTCGTTGCCGATATCAAGGTCGATATAGATCGCGCCATCCGTCGCCTCGATCCCTTCCGCCACGATCATGGCGTCGGTTTCGATGCCGCTGCGCACCGAGATGTTGCGCTTGGCGGTGATGGTGGTGTCGAAGTCGAACAGATCACGCCCGCCTTCGGTCGTGATCAGGATGTCGCGCCCTGCCACCACGTCTGCGGTGGCCAAGAGACGGAAGTCACCCGCATCATTCGAGGTCACGATCAGGTCGGTTCCTGCCGTGATGACGGCCTTTTTGTCGAACACCACTTCCTGCGGACGTGCGTTCTTGTCGGCAAACGGGCCACGGTCGGTGGCCGGGCTGTCGCCCATCTCAAAGACGATCATCCCGGTGTCGGTGGTGATGTCCTCGGTCGTGACAAAGCGGTCAAGGCCACGGTCCATGCGGAACAGGATGTTGCGCGTCACATCCATCATGCCAACGGTCGACCAGACGTCATCGCCGCCGCCAGTCCAGACGATCAGGTCACGCCCGGCCTTCACCTCGCCTTTGGCGGTCAGGGTGGCGTTCAGCTTGCCGGTGTTCTCCGAGAAGTTGCTGACGATCGCACACGATGTTTTGTCATAGCTGGCAGCGTCGCCCAGATCATAGTTTTTGGCGGCGAAACCGA
>NKIT01000239.1 GCA_002256185.1 Rhodobacteraceae bacterium PARR1
GCCCGCATGACGCGTGCGAGCATGACCGAGGTGATGACCCAGCAATACATCCGCACCGCGCGACTCAAGGGTGTCCGCTTCCGGCAGGTTGTGATGCGGCACGCGCTGCGAAACGCGCTGATTGCGCCCTTTACCGTGATCATGCTGCAATTCCCGTGGCTCTTGAACGGGGTGGTGATTTCGGAAACATTGTTCAACTACAAAGGCTTCGGCTGGACGCTTGTGCAGGCCGCCGGCAACAACGACATCAACACCCTTCTGGGCTGCACCGTCGTTGCGGTCTTTGTGGTGCTTGTGACGCAACTGATCTCGGATATCGGTTACGTCTTCCTCAACCCGCGCATCCGGCTGGCCTGAGGGGGATATCATGGACGCTTTGACCTGGGGCCAGATCATCACCCGCATCCTGTGGCAATTGCTGCCGGTCTGGGGGGCATTGGTGGTGACCTTTGGCCTGTCGATCGCCTTCAAGCGGCGCTTGGGGCTTTACGGGCGGATTTTCGACAGCACTGTCGGCATGATCGGTTTTGCCTTGGTGATGTTCTGGGTCTTCACCGCCTTTTTCGCCGACCTGATCATCACCCATGACCCCTATAGCCAAGTGTCGGGGATGAAGAACATCCTGCCCGGATCACCGGTCAAGAACGTCAAGGACGGGGTCTACAACTGGTATCTCCTCGGCGGGGACCATCTGGCGCGCGACGTGTTCAGCCGCGCCATCATGGGCGCGCGTGAGGTGCTGATCATCGCCCCCTTCGCCACGGTGGTTGCCTTCATGGTGGGCATCACCTTGGGCCTGCCTGCGGGCTATCTGGGCGGCAAACTGGATGTGGGCCTGTCCTTCGGGTCCAACCTTGTGCTGGCCTTCCCGGTGATCCTGCTGTTCTACCTTCTGGTCACGCCGTCCGTGCAGGAAAGCGCGATCCCCACGACTTTTGCGGCGATCCTGTTCCTGTTTCCGATCATCTTCATGACGTTGCTGCTGAACGCGCGGTATTTCACCAACAAGGCGCAGCGCAATCTTTACGTCGGCATCGTGCTGGTGGTTGGCCTTTGGGCCTATTCCGGCCTTGCCTTCAACGCTGACCCGCTGGGCGTCTGGTCGATGAGCCCGAACATCCTGAACGTTTTCGTCTCGGTGGTGTTCGTGAACTCGCCCGGCGTGTTCCGCATCGTGCGTGGCATGGTGATGGACATCAAGACGCGCGACTATGTCGCCGCAGGCCAGACGCGCGGTGAAGGCATCTGGTACATCATGCTGTGGGAGATCCTGCCCAATGCGCGCGGCCCGCTGATCGTCGATTTCTGCCTGCGCATCGGCTACACCACAATCCTTTTGGGCACGCTCGGCTTCTTTGGCCTTGGCGTGGCCCCTGACAGCCCGGATTGGGGATCAACCATCAACTACGGCCGCCGCCTTCTGGCCATCGCCCCCCACCCCGCCATCGTCCCGGCGCTTGCACTCATGAGCCTCGTCCTCGGCCTGAACCTCCTCGCCGACGGGCTGCGCGAAGAAAGCCTGAAGGATTGAAATGATGGGCCTAATGCTAATCAGCGCTTTGGCGCTGTATTGCTTCTTCGCCTACAAGGCCATCAAATGGCTTGACTTGAATGGCCGTATGGAAGGCATTGAATCACAGTTTTGGATCTTTGTTTTGATCGGCGGATTTGTAGCAGTCGTCGCCGGCGTGACTGGGGGCCCAGACGGCTACTCAGGCGGCAGCGGTGGAGGGTACGATGAAACTGAAACTTGCTGGGGTACACGAGGATCATATGACTGTTGAATGGGACCCGTCCAAACCCATCCTCGAGATTGAGAATCTCTCGATCTCCTTTTTCACGCGCCTGCGCGAAATCCCGGCCGTGATGGATTTTTCCTGCAGCGTGATGGCGGGCGAGGCGATGGGGCTGGTCGGCGATCTCTATGCCCCCGGACACAACCCCGAGGACCCGGCGATCAGCCCGCTGCGTGCCGCTGACAGCGTGCTCCCGCACCTGCCACCCACCCTGATCCATGCCAGCGCTGCAGAGACACTGCGCGGACAGGCGCTGGCTTTCGCGCAGCGGGTGTGGGGGCTGGGCGGGCCGTTGCGCCTGTCGTTTTGGCCGGACATGCCGCATGTCTGGCCCGTTTTCATGGGCAAGCTCGTCGAGGCAGACGAGGCCCTTAGGGAAGCAGCCGACTTCCTTCGGCACTGAGACCAAAAAAGCCGAGATCGTCACAGTTGGCCTGAGATTCAGTGCATGCACCTCAACGTCAGCCGCCGCTCTTGGGCGATAGGGACGCAGCACACAATGTCCGAACTTACGGCGCGTCGCGGACCGTCTGCTCCGGGGTGTCCCTTCGGCGGCCTATGTCAGTAGCAGACGTTGTAGGG
>NKIT01000240.1 GCA_002256185.1 Rhodobacteraceae bacterium PARR1
GGCGGTGCTGTTCTTTACCACGGCGTTTGGCATCGGTCTGTCGGTCGGGGTCTCTGCCTTGACGGCGCGGGCGGTTGGCCAGCGTGATCTTGAGGCGGCGCGGGCGCGGGCGACGGAAGGGTTGATCCTTGGCGCTGTGTTCGGGGCGATCTTTGCTGCGGTCGTCTGGGCGGCCCTGCCGTGGATTGTGGACCTGCTGGGGGCGACGGGGCGCACGGCGGACGAGGCGCTGCATTTCCTGCGGATCATGATCCCGTCGCAGCCTTTACTGATGATCGGCATGATCGGCGCGGGCGCGCTGCGGGCTTATGGCGATGCGAAACGGTCGATGATGGTGACGGTTTGGGGCGCGGTGGTGCTGGCGATGCTTGATCCCATCCTGATCCTCTGGGCCGGATGGGGCCTGACCGGGGCCGGGATTGCCGGGTGGGGGTCGCGGTTGACGATTGCCATCATGGCGCTGTGGCCGCTGGCGCGGCATTACGGCGGCTTTGGCGGTTTCACGCGGCAGGGTGTCATCGCCTCGGCGACGCCGCTGTTCGCGATTTCCGGGCCGGCGATCCTGACGCAGCTTGCCACCCCGGTGGGGCAGGCGGTCATCACGCGGATGGTGGCAGGTTACGGCGAGCAGGCGGTGGCGGGCATGGCGATTGCCGGACGCCTGACGCCTGTAGCCTTTGGCATCATCTTTGCGCTGTCGGGGGCTGTCGGGCCGATCATCGGCCAGAACCTTGGTGCGGGCCGGATGGACCGGGTGCGTCGCGCGTTCTGGGATTCGATCCTGTTTGCGGGGCTGGTGATCGTCGGAATGTCGGCGCTGCTGTTCCTTGGCCGGGGCTGGATTGCCGACATCTTCCATGCCGAAGGGCTGACGCGCGAGTTGGTCTATCTGTTCTGCGGCCCGCTGAGTCTGCTTTTCTTTTTCAACGCGATGATCTTTGTCGCCAATGCCGCCTGCAACAATCTTGGCGCGGCGATGCAGTCCACCATGGTCAATTGGGGCCGTCACACGCTGGGCACGGTGCCCTTTGCGTTGTGGCTGGCGGCAAGCTGGGGGGCGGCGGGCGTGCTGATCGGGCAGGCGGTGGGTGGCATCCTGTTCGGGCTGCTGGCGGTCTGGCTGGCGCTGCGGGTGATGGATCAGGTGGCGGCGCGCAAAGCGGCGTGATGCCGTTTTTGACGGCGATTTGTGTCGGTTTTGTGCTGTGGCCCGTCGCATATGCTTTTTGCTCTTGCCAGAACGGTATTCGACGGGATACCCAACTCCTTGTCAGGTTCGGGAGAATCCGGCTTGGGGCGAAGCCCTGATCCGGTGCCGAAGGAGCAACCGCCCCGGTAAACTCTCAGGCGCAAGGGACCGTTTCTGACGATAGACTCTGGAGAGTGGTGTTCGCACCCGCCGAAGGGATAACGATCTCAGGCGCCCCAAGGCCGCAAGGCGGGGCAAGGACAGAGGGGGCATCGCGGGACAGGGATCGGCCTGTCTGCTCGATGCCGGGTATTTGCTTTCCGGCGCGATAGGGGGAGAGGACGTTGTCCGATCTTTTGCGTTTGGGACTGCATGATCTGCATGTCCATCTGGGGGGCAAGATGGTCCCCTTTGCCGGGTATGAAATGCCCGTGCAATATCCTGCCGGGGTGATGAAAGAGCATCTTCACACCCGCAGCGCCGCAGGGTTCTTTGACGTCAGCCATATGGGGCAGGTGATCCTGCGTCCCAAAACCGACATGGCCAGTCTATGCGCGGGCTTTGAGGCGCTGATGCCCGTCGATGTGGCGGGACTGGCGCTGGGGCGTCAGCGCTATGGGCTGTTCACCAATGATGATGGCGGCATTCTGGACGATCTGATGTTCGCCAATCGCGGGGATCATCTGTTCGTCGTGGTCAATGCCGCCTGCAAGGGCGCGGATATCGCCCATATGCAGGCGCATCTGGCGGCGGTGGCAGAGGTGATCCCTGTCACCGACCGGGCGCTCTTTGCGCTGCAGGGGCCGGGGGCAGAGGCGGCTTTGGTCGCGTTGCTGCCGGGTGTTGCGGCAATGCGGTTCATGGATGTGGCTGTGTTGGCTTGGCAGGGGGCTGCGGTTTGGGTCTCGCGTTCCGGTTATACGGGCGAGGATGGATTTGAACTGTCGGTTCCGGATGGGCAGGCGCTGGCCTTTGCCGAAGCGGTCTTGGCGCAACCGGGGGTGATGCCCATCGGTCTGGGTGCGCGGGATTCGTTGCGGCTTGAGGCGGGGTTGTGCCTTTACGGCCATGACATCGACACCACCCCCACCCCGGATGAGGCCGGTCTGACGTGGGCGATCCAGAAGGTGCGTCGCACCGGGGGCGCTCGCGCGGGCGGCTTTCCCGGTGCTG
>NKIT01000241.1 GCA_002256185.1 Rhodobacteraceae bacterium PARR1
GGGCAAATTCGCAGCCCATGAACAGAAGCTTCTTGCCCGGATGCCCCCACATGAAGCCGTAATAGGCGCGCAGGTTGGCAAACTTTTCCGGCCCGTCACCCGGCATCTTGTCCAGCATGGAGCCTTTGCCATGCACCACCTCGTCATGGCTGATCGGCAGGATGTAGTTTTCCGACCATGCGTAATGCAGGCCGAAGGTCATCTTGTGGTGGTGATACTGCCGGTAGATCGGATCAAGGTGCATGTAGGACAGGGTGTCGTTCATCCAGCCCATGTTCCACTTGAACCCGAACCCGAGGCCGCCGTGATTGACCGGACGCGACACGCCCGGAAAGGCCGTGGATTCCTCGGCCACGGTCACAATCCCCGGCACTTCGCCATAGGTGATGCGGTTCATCTCGCGCATCAGGCTGATCGCCTCATAATTCTCGCGCCCACCGTCCTTGTTGGGAATCCATTCGCCGTCTTTGCGGGAATAATCACGGTAGAGCATCGAGGCCACCGCATCGACGCGCAGACCGTCCAGATGATATTCTTCAAGCCAATAAAGCGCGTTGGAAATCAGGTAGTTGCGGACCTCTGTTCGTCCATAGTTGTAGATCAGGGTGTTCCAATCCTGATGGAAGCCTTCACGCGGGTCTTGGTGTTCATAAAGCGCCGTGCCATCAAAGCGGCCTAACCCGTGCGGATCGGTCGGGAAATGGCCCGGCACCCAATCCAGCAAAATGCCAATCCCGTGCCGATGCGCGGCATCGACAAAGGCGCGGAATTCGCCCGGTGTGCCGTGGCGGATGGTGGGGGCAAACAGGCCCACGGGTTGATAGCCCCAGGATCCGTCAAAGGGGAATTCCGACTCCGGCAGAAGTTCGATATGGGTGAAACCCATGTCTTTTGCGTAGCTTACAAGCTGATCTGCAAGTTCCACATAAGACAGCATCCGGTCGCCCGGCGCGCGTTTCCACGATCCCAGATGCACCTCATAGACCGAGATCGGAGCATCGATATGGTGCCGCGCCGCACGCGTCGCCATCCAGTCATCATCGGTGAAAGCCCCGTCGATTTTCCTGACAACAGAGGCATTTGCAGGCGGATGTTCAGACCCGAACCCAACCGGATCAGCCTTCAGCGGCCCCACCACACCGTCATGGCCACGGATTTCGTATTTGTAGGCAGTGCCTTCGCCCAGACCGGGGATGAACGTCTCCCATACCCCCGTCGGTCCGCGCCGTCGCATCGGGTGGCGGCGACCGTCCCAGACGTTGAAATCCCCCACCACCGAAACGCGTTGGGCATTGGGCGCCCAGACGGCGAAATGCGTGCCCGCCACCTCCTGATGCGTGATCACATGCGCGCCCAAGACCTGCCACAGGCGGCGGTGCGTGCCTTCGCCCAGCAAGTATTCATCCATCTCGCCCAGCACAGGACCAAAGCGAAAGGCGTCGTCAAAGCTCCATTCCGCGCCATGGCCTTGGGCACGCAGGCGGTAGGGCGTGCTGATGGAGGCGAGTTTGCCGACAAACAGCCCCTCTGCGCCCTCGACTGCCACGGCGGGAACCTCTGCCCCATCCTCGGTCAGCACCCACAACCGTTCGGCACCGGGAACAAAGGCCGTGACGGTGGCAGCTTTGGCGTCACCATGCGGGCCAAGGACTGCGAACGGATCGCCGTGGCGGCCTTCGACGATGGCGCGCGCGGTGGCGTGGTCGATCTGGCTTGCGGTCATGGCATCCCCCCTCCCAAGGGTTTGGTCACCCCCGCCCCGCGACACAATCCGCGCGGCGCGGGGTCAGTCCTGAATGCCCAATGCGGGCCGAAGCACGCCGTTCCCGGCGCACCCCTCCGTCACAGGGCCGGAGTCACATCCCAGATGTCATTCATATAACTGCGGATCGTGCGGTCGGACGAGAAAAATCCGGACCGCGCCACGTTCATTGCGGCCATCCGTCCCCAGAGTGCCGGATCGGCATAGGCCTTGTCCACCGCAGCCTGCGCGGCATGGAAGGCGTCAAAATCCGCCGCCACAAGGAAATAGTCATGATGCCACACGCGATGCACCAGCCCGTGATAGCGTTCGGGTTCATCGGGTGAGAAGCGGCCCTCGGCGATCATCTGCAACACGTCTTGCAAGGGCTTGCTCGCCTCAATCGCTTTGCGCGACTGTTCGGGGTCTTCGCGGCGCTTGATCACTTCCTCGGTCGTCAGGCCAAACAGGAAGAAGTTCTCGGCCCCCACCTCTTGCAGGATTTCGACGTTGGCGCCGTCAAGCGTGCCAATGGTCGGCGCACCGTTCATCATGAACTTCATGTTGCCGGTCCCCGACGCCTCTTTCCCGGCGGTCGAA